>VBKG01000353.1 GCA_005879585.1 Deltaproteobacteria bacterium
TACGTGGAGATGGGTCAGATCATGCCCACGCCCACACGGCCGACGATCCTGACCGTCGTCCAGCTCGGCTTCGCGGCTGCGCGCGACGAGTGGCGCGCGGGAGGAGGCGGTGCACGGCGGGCAGCGATCGCACTCTATCGCTACCTTCGCGATCTCGACTTCGAGCTGACTGCGGCCGCACGGGCGCACCACGTCATCACGATGTCGGCGGAGGATGCCGCACGACTCCGCCGCTTCCTGCCGGACCTTCCGGTGTCGGTCAGCCCGATGGGGGTCGACACACGGCACTTCCGTCCCCCGGCGCGGCAGGAGTCGGCCGACACCGATGTGCTGTTCGTCGGCAACTTCATCCATCCCCCGAACCGCGATGCGGCGCGCTTCCTCGTCGAGGACATCGTGCCGCGGATCGGTCGTCCGGTACGCGTCCGGATCGTCGGTCGGAACGTCACACCGGACGTGGCCGCCCTCGCGAGGGCGGGCGCCGTGGAGGTCACGGGCGCGGTCGCCGACGTGCGCCCGTGCCTGGCGCGCGCGCGGGTGGTCGCGGCGCCGATCCGGTTCGGCACCGGCATGCGCGGCAAGGTCCTCGAGGCGCTCGCGATGGGCCGACCCGTCGTGACGACGCCGCTCGGTGCAGAGGGCCTGGGAGCCTCGCCGGGCACCCACCTCTTCGTCGCCGATGGCGCGGACGCGCTCGCGGCGATGACCCGCCGCCTTCTCGACGATGCCGCGCTCGCCGTCCGGATCGGCGGTGCCGGCCGCGCGTTCGTCGAGGAGCGGTTCGACTGGGACGCGATCGCGGCGGCGCACGAGGAGATCTACGAGCGCGTCCTGACGAGCGCCGGTGCGCCGGCGGCGGCCAACGGCAGGCCGGCACTCGAGCGCGCCGTGGCGCGGCGCGGCCGTCCGATTCGGCTGGCTGCGGGCGCCGCGCTGCTCGCGCTGCGCGGCGCCCGCTGGCATCTGTCCGGCAGCTCGGCCGCCGTCGCGCCATGATCTCGGCCACCGTCGCCATCTGCACGCACAACCGCAGCCACGTGATCGGGCGCGCCGTCGAGGGAGCGCTCCGCGAGGTGCGGAGCTCGGGCGCCGAGCTACTGGTCGTCGACAACGCCTCGACGGACGCGACGCAAGAGACGCTGGCCGGCATGCAAGCGCCGGACATGCGCGTCGTGCGCGAGCCCGAGCTCGGGCTCTCCGCGGCCCGCAACCGTGCGCTCGCAGAGGCACGCGGCGCCGTCGTTGCCTTCCTCGACGACGACGCGGTGCCGCGCGCCGGCTGGCTCGCGGCGCTGCTCGCTGCGTACGAGCGTACCGACGTCGCCTGCGCCGGCGGCCGGATTCTCCTTCACTTTGCCGCTCCGCCTCCGGCCTGGCTCACGCCCCCGCTGTACCCGGCGCTCAGCGGCTACGATGCGGGCGACGGCGCGCGCCGCCTCCGCGATCGTCCCGGGGACGAGTATCCGTACGGCGCAAACATCTCGTTTCGAGTGGCGAGCGCCCGGGCGCTCGGCGGCTTCTCGACCCGCCTCGGACCCCGTGGCCGGCACGACCTCGTGCACGACGAGACCGATCTCTGCTACCGCATCGACCACGCTGGCGGCGAGATCCACTACGTCCCGGACGCGATCGTGGACCACTGGGTGCTGCCCGAGCGGCTCTCGCCCGCGTGGTTTCTCGTGCGCCACCGCCTCCGCGGCGAGTCGGCCGCCGCATTCGAGCTGAAGAACCGCGGCCTCCGGCGTGCGGTCGGTCGCGTGCGCTGGTACTACGGCCGGCATCTCGCGACTGGCCGCTACGTGCCGCGCGAGCCGGTCGACGCCCATCGGCTGGTCCGGGAGTGCCGGCGGCGTGAGGCGGTCGGCTATCTCGTCGGCCTCGCGCGCGGTTTGCCGCGGCTGGGAAAGATGCGGGCCGGCACATGACGGCGGACGGCCACGGCCCGCACGTCTCGATCATCGTGCCGGTCTTCAACGCCGGTGCCTATCTCACCGAGGCGCTCGACAGCGTCGCCGCGCAGACCTATCGCGACTACGAGGTTGTGATCGTCGACGACGGCTCGACGGACGCACCGACGCTCGCCGCCCTGGACCGCGCGCGCCACGCCGCGGGTGTGACCGTGATCCGCACCGAGAACCGCGGCCCCGCCGCCGCGCGTAACCTCGCGATCGAGCACGCGCGCGGCGCGTACGTCCTGCCGCTCGACGCGGATGACTACCTCGCCTCCGCGTTCCTCGCGCGCACGGTCCCGGTCCTCGACGCATCGCCCGACGTCGGCGTGGTGTACACCTGGGTCGGCCTCGTCGGCTCGCACCACGGCGTCTGGCGCACGGGCGGGTTCACGTTGCAGGAACTCCTCTCGCGCTGCACGATCCACGTGACCTCGCTCTATCGCCGCCGGATATGGTCGGAGGTGGGAGGCTATGACCCACGTTTCGTCGAAAGTTCGGAGGACTGGGATCTCTGGCTCGGGGCCGCCGCACTCGGCTGGACGGGTCGGTGCGTCCCTGAGGTGCTGGCCTACTACCGCAGGCACGCGCGAAGCCGCGAGGTCCGCGCGCGCACGCCGGAGGGAAGCGCGCAACGGATGCGGCTCCTCGTGTCGAAGCACCGTGCGCTCTACGAGGCCCACCTGGAGCGGGGCATCGGCGACCTGTACGCGCAACTGGTGCAAGCAGGGGTCGCCCTCGAACGCATCTATCACCACCCCGCGATCCGCCTTGCGGTACGATTGCGTGCATTCTTCCGCCCCTCCTCCCGCCCATGAGGAAACCCGCCGTCTCGGTCGTGATCCGCTGCCGCGACGAGGCCGCGCACCTCGGCCCGGTTCTCGACGCGGTCCTCGGCCAGGCGTGCGCACCGCCGTTCGAGGTGCTGGCGCTCGACTCGGGATCCCGCGACGGCACGCTCGACGTGCTCGCGCGCCACGAGGTGCGCGTCGAGCACCTGGCGCCGGAGGCGTTCACGTTCGGCCGCGCGCTGAACCACGGCGCGACGCTCGCCTCCGGCGACGTCGTCGTCTTCCTCTCCGCGCACTGCCGGCCACTCGGCCGTGGCTGGCTCGCCGCGCTGGTCGCGCCGTTCGCCGATCCCGCGGTGGTCGCGACGTTCGGCCGTCAGGTGCCGGTGCCGGACATCAACCCGATCGAGGCGATCGCGATGGAGCGGAACTTCCCGCCGGCACCGCCGGCGGGCGTGCGCTTCTCGAACGCGAACGGCGCGGTGCGCCGCGCCGCCGCGCTCGCGCGACCGTTCGACGAGGACATCCCGGCGGCGGAGGATCACCTCTGGGCGTGCGGGATCGGGCCGGACGAGCGCATCGTCTACGCGCCCGAGGCCGCGGTCGGCCACAGCCACCCGATGACGTTCCGGGAATGGCGTTTCCGCTTCTACATCAACGGGCTCGCGGCCGAGTACGCGCGGCGGCGGCGCGGCGTCGAGCTGCCGTGGGGCGACGACACGCTCGGCCGCGTGCTCTTCGGTCGTGCCGGCGCGTTCCTGCGGCTCGCCGGCACGCTCGCCCGCGCGGGCGCGCTGCCGGCCCTCGCCCGCCTGCCGAGCTACGCCGTCGCCCGGACGCTCTGGTACGCGCGCGGCGTGCGCGACGGGGCGCGGCGATACGGCGCGGCGCCGTGAGCCGCCGTCCGCTCGTCGCGCTGCTGCTCGTCGCGGCGTGCCGCCCGAGCTGTACGCCGCGCGCCGGCGAGACCCGTCCGAACGTCGTCCTGGTGACCGTCGACACGCTGCGCGCCGACCACCTCGGCTGCTACGGCAGCCGGACCGTGCGGACGCCCGAACTCGACGGGCTGGCATCGGAAGGCGCACGGTTCGAGCGTTGCTACGCGCAGTCCCACCTGACGGTTCCGTCCCACTTGACGATCTTCACGTCCCTGCCCCCCGCCGAGCACGGCGTCCTCGACAACGGGTGGAAGCTCCGCCGCCGGGTCGAGGCGCTGCCCGCGGTCTTCGCCCGCGCCGGATACCGGACCGCGGCGTTCGTGAGCGCCAAGCACGTGGGACCCGAGGGCACCCTCGGCGCGGCGCTCGGCCATCTCGACGTTTACGAGGCGCCGCACCGGATCGACATCCCCTTCCGCGCCGAGGAGACGAACCGGCGCTTCCTCCGCTGGGTCCGGGGCGCATGCCGCGGCCCCTTCTTCGCGTGGGTCCACTACTGGGACCCGCACATGCCGTACACGCCGCCGCGCCCGTTCGACCGCGCGTACTATCGCGACGACCCGTATGACCCGCGCCAGACGTCGATGCGCGGCGTGACGCTCAACTGGTTCTTCTACGCGGTCACCGGCGCGCGCCGCCGCCTCGCCGAGCGCGCGACCGAGATGCGAGCGCTCAAGCACCAGCTCGGCGTCACCACCCGGAACGTTCGCGCGCTCGTCCTCGACCCGGTCGACCTCGAGCGCTACGGCGACGGCGAGGAGCTCGGCCCGCGTCTCCGTCGCCTCCGCCGCTTCCTCCTGCAGGGCCTGCCGCTCAAGCCGAACCTCGCCGGCTGGCTGACGGGCGTGCGCGACGTCCGCTTCCCGCTCGCGCAGTACGCGGGCGAGGTGTCGTACGTCGACCGCGAGGTCGGGCGGCTGCGCGACGGTCTCCGCGACCTCGGCGTCGCCGACCGCACGGTCCTCGTCGTCACCGCCGACCACGGCGAGTCGCTCGGCGAGCACGGCATCTTCTTCGACCACTTCGGCCTGCACGAGCCGAACCTCCGCGTGCCGCTGATCGTGTGGGCACCCGGCCGCGTCGCACCGCGCACGTACCCGAATCCGGTCCGCAGCCTCGACATCGCGCCGACGGTGCTGCGTCTGGCGGGCCTCGAGCCACCGCGCACGATGGAGGGACGCGACCTCTTCACCGACGGTACGACACCTCCAATCGTCTCGGAGGCCGCGCGCGGCGTGCAGATTATGATGCTCAGCGACCGCTGGAAGCTGATCCAATCGCGGCAGAGCTTCTTCTACAACGAAGCCTTCGAGCGCCGGACGGGTACCGCGGAGCTCTACGACCTCGCGGCGGACCCGGAAGAGGCCGAGAACGTGGCCGCGTCTCACCCGGAGGTGACGGCCAATCTCGGGAGCGGCCTCGACGCCTGGATGGCGAACCACCGGACGGACGGTGCCGTCGCCGAGCCCCCTGCATCGATTCCACCCGAGCGCCTCCAGCAGCTCCGCGCGCTCGGCTACGTCGAGTGAGGTCGACACGACGATGAATGCCACCAACACCGCCCGGCTGCGCCGGCTCCTCCACCTCCGGCCGACCGTTCCCGACCGATACCGGGAGCTGATCGCCCGGCACGTGCGCGGTCGGACGTTCATCGACGTCGGGTGCATGTGGGGCGTGCACGGCGCGTATGCGTTTCACGCGCTCGACGGCGGCGCCACCCAGGTGACCGGTGTGGACCTCATGTCGCCGAGCCCCGAGTTCGTGACGCGGAACCTGGCGTACGAGGGGCGCGTCCGCTTCGTCCAGGGCGACATCAACGACCCGTCGACCGCCGCCGCGCTCGGCACCGCCGACGTCGTCTTCTGCGCCGGCGTGCTGTATCACGTCCCCAATCCGCTCCTGACGCTCGAGCACCTCCGGCGGATCTGCGCCGGGACGCTCCTCCTCGGCTCGGCGACGATCCCCGAGCAGCGCCAGCCCCAGACGGCCGTCTTCCTGCCCTTCCTCTCTCCGCGCGCGCGCCGGGCGCTCAGCTATCGGAGCGCCGACGTGAAGATCGGGCTCGACACCGACTTCGTTCGGGGCGAGCGGTATGCGAACTGGTTCTGGGGGCTCACGCCGAGCGCGGTGGAGGCCATGGTCCGCGCCGCCGGCTTCGAGGTCCGCGAGCGTCACTGGCATCGCCGCTCGATCTGTCTCGTCTGCGCCGCCGTCTGACCGCCGCGCGGTTGCCGGCGTGGCGCGCGTCGTGTAACAGGGTCGCCGCTCATGCTGCCGTACGGCGTGCGCACCGGGCTTCTGCGCGTGCGGTCCGGGATCGAGCGGGCCGCTCGCCGGACGCTGTACGGCTCGAGACCGACCTGGAAGCGCCGGCCGAACCTGCTGCCCTGGTTCGATCGCCCGGACGCGCTCGGCGGCCTCGACGGCGACGCCGACCGCGAGCTCCTCGAGCACTGGGTCCGCGACGGCTACGTCGTCGTGGACGACGTCGTCGATCGCGAGGACATCGACCGGATGGTCGCCGTGCTCGACGGGCTCTGGGACGCGGCCGAGCCGATCGTGAATCTGACGCTGCTCGGGTTGCGCGAGGACGCCGACGCCGAGCCCCGGGACGTCTCGCACGCGGACCTGCTCCGCCTCGAGCGCGCCCACCGACACCGGATACGCGACGTCTCGGACTGGCGCATCCACGGCTTCCACTACGTGAACGAGGCGGCACATCGCATCTACTGGAACCCGCGGCTACGCGTCCTTGCGAACCGCATCTTCGGCCGCCGCGCTCGGCCGATCGCCGCCATCAACTTCATGACCGGCAGCCGGCAGCCGCTGCACCAGGACATGGCGGTGTTCCACATCTACCCGCACAACTATCTCATGGGCGCCTGGATCGCGTGCGAAGACATCGCCCCCGAGAGTGGCCCGCTCGTCTTCTACCCGGGCTCGCACCGGGCTCCGTTCTTCCCCGGCTTCACCGACTACCCGCAGACGAACCTCCGGACGGCCGACGGCCCGATGACGCGCGCCTACCAGGACTACGTCGACGGCATCGCCCGCCGGTTCGAGCGGCGCGAGTTCTGGGCGAGAAAGGGCCAGGTGCTCTTCTGGCACGGGATGCTGATCCACGGCGGCGCCGCCGTCGCGCGGCGCGGCGTTTCGCGGAAGTCCATGGTGCTCCACTACTCCGTCCGCGGAGCCGACGTGGCGCGCGAGGTGCAGGGCCCGTTCAACTGGTAGATGCGACGACGTCGCCGGATCGTCGCCGCGACGGCCATCTGCATCGGCATCGCAATCACCGCGTTGAAGTGGTTCGGCGACAGTCGGTTCCGACTTCCGGCGCGGCTCGTGACCGAGGACGTCGTCGCGGACCTGAGCGCCGCGTTCGACCGCGATGCCGTCGTCGCGGAGCCCGCCGCGGACCCGGTGCGCCTCGGCGTCGTGCAGCCGGGCGAGCCGCTGCGCGGCGCCGGCCCGCGGGCCGTCGTGGTCGCGCCCGCCGGTGCGCGGCTCCGCTTCCGGGTGGCGGCGCCGGCCGGCGCGGTACTCCGTCTCGGCGCCGGCGTCGAGCGGCCGAAGACCCGCCCTCCGGCAGCGCACGGCGTGCGTTTCTCGGTGACCGTCGACGGACGCGAGCGCTATCACCGGCTCGTCAATCCGGCGGCGCACCATCGCGATCAGCGCTGGTTCGACGAGCGCATCGACCTCGGGCTGGAAACGGGCCGCAGCGTCGACATCGTCCTCGAGACGGCAGCCGAGCGCGCCGACCGGCCGCCCGACGGGACGCCGGGCTGGAGCCGGGTTCGCGTGGTGCGCGACACGGCGCGTGACCGCCAGCCGGCCAGCGCGTCGGCGCCGAACGTCCTCGTGCTGCTCGTGGACACGCTGCGTGCCGACCGGGTGGGCTCCTACGGCGCCGCGCCGAGCCCCACTCCCACGCTCGACGCGCTGGCCGCGCGCGGCCTCGTGTTCGAGAACGCGATCGCGCAGTCGAGCTGGACGCTCGCCTCCGTGGCGTCGATCCTGAGCGGCCTCCACCCGCGGAGCCACGGCGCCGTCAGCGGCGAGCCCGTGCGCGGCGACGACGACCGGAGCCGCGGCGAGCTCCTGCCGGACGCGGTCGTCACGTGGCCGGAACGCGCGGCAGAGGCCGGCATCACGACCGTCGGCGTGTCGAGCAACCCTCTCGTGTCGCGCGCGACGAACCTCGCGCAGGGATTCGAGACGTTCGTCGAGTTCACGTGGGACCCCACGGGCCGCAATTGGACGTCGGCCGCCGAGGTCAACCGGACGTTCCTCGCGTGGCTCGCGCAGAACCATCGCTATCGCTTCGTCGCTTACCTCCACTACATGGAGCCGCACGATCCGTACACGCCGCCGCCGGCCACCCGGCCGCCCGCCCCCGCCGGCATCCGTCCCGCCATCGCCGCGGGGTGGGTCCGCGATGCGGCCAACAAGATCAACTGGGACGGCGCCCCGCCGCTCGCGTCGCTCGAGCTCGACTACCTCCGCCAGCTCTACGACGGCGAGGTACGGGCCTGGGACACCGAACTGTCTAAGTTACTCAACCGTCTCGGCGCGCTCGGCGTGCTCGATTCGACGCTCGTCGTCGTCACGGGAGACCACGGCGAGGAGTTCCAGGAGCACGGCATGCTGACGCACGGCGCGCATCTCTACCAGGAGTCGCTGCGCGTGCCGCTGGTGATCGCGGGGCCCGGCGTGCCTGCGGGCCGGCGCCGCGACGTCGCGCAGGGCATCGACGTCTTCCCCACCCTGGCCGCATATCTCGGGGTGCCGGTCCCGCCGGGGCTGCCTGGCCGCGATCTCCTGTCCGCCACGCCCGCGGGCGCCGCGTTCTCCGAGACGGCGCGCGGCATCGCGCCGGACGGGAAGCCGATGGACGTCGTGTCGGTGGTGATGGATGGCTGGCAGCTGATCCACACCCCGGCGCTCGACCGCTTCGAGCTGTACGACCTCGATCGCGATCCCGGGGAGCGGAACGACCGCTACGGCGCGGCCGACGGCGACGCCCTGAAGGCGGTGCTGGCGCGCTGGCAGGAGAGTGCCCCCGCGGCGCCGCGTGTCGTGGACCACGATCCGACCGTGCGCGATCGGCTCCGTGCGCTCGGCTACGTGCAGTGAACCGATGCCTCCGGCACCGCGCGTGTCGCGCGTGAACGCCCGCGCTTCCCCCGAACCTCAGGACACCCGGTTACCGCCGTCACCGGCGCCCGCACGCGGGCGCAGGCCGCTCGTCGGGATGAATCAGCCCGTGGCGCCGCCATCCGACGGCCGCGAGCCAGGTCCGCGGTGCAACGACGGGTGATGCTCCCTTCATCAATGATATCGGAGTCGACGCGCCATGAGGTTGATTGAGGCAGATATAGCACCTTGCTACCTTGAAGTCAAGTAGCTGCAAACCCGTTACGTCGGACGACGGCGGACCCCCCCCACGTTTCGGATCCGGGCGGCGCGGCGTCTCACGTGGTATCGCCGGCGTGGCCGTCATCGCAGGGCCACGCTATTGCCGTCGCGACGTTGCATCGTCCGCGGGCCGACGATCTGCAGCCAAGGATCCGACGTAGCTAGCATGCATACGCGCGGACCAGCGACACGGACAGGCCCGTGACCGATTGCGTCGATCCGCCCTCTCGTGCACTGACGGAGCCCATGGGAGGTGTCGTCAACGCCGCCGCCTACGCCGGCGGGCACAAGGTCCGGGACATCTCGGTCTCCGAGATCGGCGACGTCCTCAGCCAGCCGGATCAGTTCGTGTGGATCGGCGTCCAGGAGCCCGACGAAGAGCTCCTGCGAAGCCTCCAGCAGGCGTTCGGCCTGCACGACCTCGCGGTCGAGGACGCGCTCCGTGCCCACCAGCGGCCGAAGCTCGAGGAGTATGGCGACTCGCTCTTCGTCGTGCTGCGGACGGCGCAGCTCGCGGGCGACGGCGATGGCAGCGGCCGCGTCGCATTCGGCGAGACGCACATCTTCGTCGGCCCGCGCTACGTCCTCTCCGTCCGGCACGGGCCGTCGGTGTCCTACACCGAGGTCCGGGCGCGCTGCGAGAGCACGCCGAGCCTGCTGCGCAAGGGGCCGGGGTTCGTCCTCTACGCGATCATGGATTTCGTCGTCGACCACTACTTCCCGATCATCGACGCGCTCGAGGACGAGCTCGACGGGCTGGAGGAGGCGATCTTCGGCGGCACGTTCTCGCAGGTGATCAGTGCGCGCATCTACGACCTGAAGCGCGACCTCGTCGGGCTGAAGCGCGCCGTCTCGCCGCTGATCGAGGTGTGCAACCGGCTCGTGCGCTTCGATGTGACGCTCATCCCCGAGGACGCGCGGCTGTACTTCCGGGACGTCTACGACCACGTCATCCGGATCAACGAGACGATCGACAACCAGCGCGAGCTGCTCACGACCGCGCTCGAGGCGAACCTGTCGCTCATCTCGGTGCGCCAGAACGAGGTGATGAAGCAGCTCGGGGCGTGGGGCGCGATCATCGCCGTGCCGACGCTGATCGCCGGCGTCTACGGCATGAACTTCGAGTTCATGCCGGAAGTGCACTGGCGATGGGCCTACCCAGCCGTCGGCGGAGCGATGGTGATCGCATGCGCCGTCCTGTACGTGCGCTTCAAGCGGGCGGGTTGGCTCTGAGCGGGTCCTTCGAGGCGATGCGTGCCTGGCACTACGGCTGGGCAAGGCATCACAATACGGGGGCTACGGAGCCCCTACTACACCGCCAACGGACGCCGGCGTCGAAGAGGCTGAGCCCCGCCCCACGGAGGATCGGCTGGGCGTCGGCGAGCGACCCACCGGGCTTCTCCCCTTCCCTGAAGACGAGGTACCGGATTCCGTACTGCTCGCAGAGCGTCTGCCACTCGCGCGCCTCCGCGAGCCGATCGATCGCTACGGTCGCGCGGCGAACCGACCGCGGCATGCGCGCGATGTAACCGTGCGTCTGGGGAATCTCGTGGATCGTTTGATAGTACAGCGCCGCCGTGTCGGGGATCGCCCTTTGAACGTCGAGCATGCCGCCGTCCTTCGGAAGAGCTGCCATGGCCGTCACCAGCTCCGGCACGGCCGGATCGGTGTCGGGCAGCGGCTTCGGCCAGTACTCGACGACGAGGAGCACGAGGAGGCAGACTGCCCAAACCCGGCGGGTGCTCCCCGAATCCCAGAGCGCTGCGAACCCGAGGCCGGCCAGGATGCCGAGCGCGGCGAAGACCATCACCGACATGCGAACGGGGCAGCCAGCGAGCCGTAGCACCGGGACGACGATCTCGAGCGCCGCGAACGGACCGCGCACGTGGCCGAGGGGCCGGCCGAGGACCTGCAGGCGCGGGCCTAGCGCAAACAGGGCGAATGTCGCCAGCAGCCCGAGGACAGTCGAATGGTGGCGGCACCCGAGCTGCCTGCGCCAGCGCCATCCCACGACCGCGAGGACGATGGCAGACAACCCCCAGTGCACGCTGCTCTCGTGGATGTTGCCCGGCAGTCGCCCCCAGAAGAATTGCGTGCACGAATGGAATCGCCAGTGACCGCCAGGGATCAGTGGCGCCAGCAGGTCCATAGAGAAGACCCGTGGATCATGTGCGCCGAGGAGTGGATCACGCATCGCGAGGCGGAGAAGTGCGATCACGAGCGGGCCGCATCCGACGACGGCTACGACACCGAATACGACGAGCCCCCGGAAGAGGGCCCCGCGTCGCGACGACGCGCCGGCTTCCGCGCTGGCCAATTCGCAGAGGAGCACGATTGCGGCCGCCAGCAACGAGAATGCGAAGTAGTAGTAGTCACACAGGAGGACGAGTAGCAGCGCGCCGGCGGCACCCGCTCCGCGCCACAACGTTGGTCGCTCCAGCAAAGAACACCAGGCGAGCAGGAACAACGGAATCCATTCCAGCGAGACCAGCTGGAGATGCCCTTCTGCGTGCGCGAAGTGATAGCTGCTGAAGGTGAATATCCCGCCGGCGACGAGGCTTCCGCCGTACCGCCCCGTAAGCCCGAGCGACAGCCAGAATGCGGTCACCCCACCCATCACGAAGGAGAACACGACAATGGCGTAGTGGGCCTGAACGAGCGTCAAGAAGTGTCGCAGCGGTAGCGCGACGAGACCATCGAAGGGGACGAGCGTGTGTGCGACCAACGACGTACCGCCTGGATAGTGCAGGTGATACGTGAACCACGGGTTCTGCCGGGCGCGCACGGCCCATCCCACCCACCACAGGTTCCAGACGTTCTGCAGGCCGTCTCCACCGTCGCAGATGAACCGAGTGGAGAACCGGGCGAGGGTCGGGAACGTCAGCAGAGCGAACGCACCGAGATACACGACGCTGGGCACGGCAACTCCGCTGACCAAACGCACGTGACGGCGTTGCTGGAGGTACCGCCCCGCGCCTACCACCGCACCGTCGCCGGGCGACGCGCTCTGACCCTCACCCCTACCGCCCCATCGCGAGCACCAGCCGCCGCGCCTGCGAGACCACGGTCTGCGGCACGTTGCGCGACTTGGCGAGCATGCGGAGGTCGCGTTCACCGAGCGTCGGGAGCTGCCTCAGCGCGACCGCGAGCGGCGTCTTCGGGTTGGTCGCGAGCGCGAGCCGCACCTGGTAGTTCCGCATCCACTCGCGGCGCTCGACGATGATGCGCAGCAGCTCCTCGTCGC
>VBKG01000354.1 GCA_005879585.1 Deltaproteobacteria bacterium
TGAAGCGTTACACATTGACCCCAACCCGGCCTAACAAGGCAATGTAGCGGACGGCGCGGTCGCGCCGCCGCTGATTGCCATCTCGTTAGATGGCGAGGGAGAATTTTATTGATTTTGAGATCGTAGTTCGCATGATGCAACGTTTGGCCGCATGCGCCAGCTCAATGCCCGGTTGTTCGGCGTGAGGTGATCCGATGGTGACCTGGAAGGAGTTCGCCACGGCTCAATATGATCTTGCCGACGTAGGCCGGGCGCTGCTCTTTCAATTCAAGGTTGGCCTAGCCTTTCTCGCCACCGTGCGCAAAGACGGCGGCCCACGCCTCCATCCGGTGTGCCCCGTACTATCTAACGACCGTCTCTTTGTGCTCATTGTCTCGACTTCTCCGAAGCGGCACGACCTGTTGCGGGATGGCAGGTACGCTCTCCAGGCCTTTCCCCAGCCGAAGCCCGGAAGTGATGAGTTCTACATCGCGGGCAAAGCCGTGGCCGTTGACGATCCCGTCGTACGTGCCGAGATTCTTCGAGACGCCAAGCACATGGCGGACGAATCTGAGATTGCGTTCGAGCTCTGGATCGATCACGTCATGCACACGAGGTGGGAGAACGTGCTGACCCCACAAATGTGCTCGGTGCACAGAAAGTGGCGCGCAGCGTAGATCGCCGAACCACACGCTGCTCGCCGTCTAACCAACGGTTGGAGCGGACCGGCGCGCGACCAGTTCGTCACGGCCGGGCGGTAGCGGGCGCCGGCCGCTCAACCGCAGGACGTTGAGCTGCTGACGTTTGCGAAGGAGCATCACGACAACCGCTATAGAGGAACGAATCATGGAGACAGTTGGTTCCGTGGCAGAACTCTGGAGATTCCCTGTCAAGTCCATGAAAGGCGAACAACTGCGGGAGGTGACGATAACCGAACGAGGGGTCTTGGGTGATCGTGCGTATGCGCTCATCGATACTGCGACCGGCAAGGTGGCGAGTGCGAAAAGCGTGAAGCTGTTTCCGGACTTGTTGGCGTGCCGAGCGGCCTTTGTCGAGGCTCCACGGGCGAAGCGCGAAGTGCCCCCAGTGCGGATCGATCTGCCGAATGGAAGGTCGGTAACCAGCGACTCCCGTGATGTCGACGGCGCACTCTCAGCATACTTTCGACGAGACGTCACACTGGCGCGGGTCGCGCCGGATGACTTCACCATCGACCAGTACCACCCGGACGTAGAGGGCGCAGACCCTGGGGGCAACAGAGACACGGTTGTCGCGCAGAAGCTCGGGTCGGCACTCTTCGCCGTGCTTGGAATGGAGTCCCCGGTCCCCGTCGGTGCCTTCTTCGATGTTTTTCCCCTTTCCGTGATGACCACGTCCACGCTGACGCGGCTGAACGAGGTCCGGCCCCAGAGCCGCTTCGAGCCGCGCAGGTTCCGCATGAATGTGATCGTCAAAACTGACCGGCCTGGGTTCGTCGAGAACGCCTGGGTCGGTCGTGAACTTGGACTTGGTGATGGGGCACGAATCAACGTGGCCCTCCTCGATCCCCGATGTGTGATGACGACCCTTGCACAGGAAGATCTACCTCGGGATGTCGATGTTCTTCGGACTCTCGTTCATCACAATACGATGCAAGTCGGCGATCTCGGTCAGTTCCCCTGCGCTGGCGTGTATGCCACGGTCGCAGTGCAGGGAACCGTGCGAACTGGTGATCACGTGACCATTGCGTGATGCCTCTCGGGGACTATGCAGCCCAACCCATCGCTCCAGCGGACGCGCCGCAAGCGGCGCGCCGCTGAGCTCAGGGCGTTAGGCAGCACGGTACTCAGGGCTACGAGAGACCCCCTGAATGGCTGAACCCTATCTCAACCGCCTCAACGCAATGCTTCGAGCGGCCCGGCCGGTCAAGCCACGCGGCGTCCGGCTTGCGTGCCGGCATTTCTTCGGCGGCGCTGCTCTCTACGCGAACGACACGATTTGCGCGTCCCTGACGCCTGCCGGGTTCGCCGTAAAGCTGCCCGAGGACTCTCGAACAGCTCTCCTTCAGGAGTGCCGTGGGACACCTCTCCGTTACTTCAAGGGAGCCCCGATTAAGAAGGAGTATGTGGTGCTCTCGGTCAGCATCGCTTCCGATCAAGCGGCCATCCGAGCGTTCCTCCGAGAGAGTATTCGGTTCGCAACGCGCGCAAACAACCCTCGGCCAACGCGCACTGGCCGGGTGCTGCCTAACAAGCGGTTGAAGCGGACTCGCGCTTGCACATCTCGTCACGGCCGGGCGCGCGTGGGCGCGCGCCGCTCAACCGCCGGTCGTTAGGTGGCGGGAGTTAAGGTGTCGTAGTTGTCGATCGCAGGTGGCGCAGTTCAAGGCATGAGGTAAATATGAACCAAGCAGAGCGGAGAGAATTCGTCCAGAAGCATCGGACAGCGATCTTCGGCTATGGTCGCAAGGATCACGGCCCATCGATGAGCATTGTCTATTACGTGATGGATGGTAACGACATCCTCGTGTCGACCATGGCAGGGCGCGGCAAGGCGAAGGCCGTGAAGCGCAGGGCCAAGGTATCACTCTGCGTGCTCGACGAGGGGTGGCCTCCGACCTATCTGCAGGTCTACTGCGATGCGCGCGTCGAGACCGACGAGAGGGCGGTGGTTGATCTGATGGTGCGAATCGCCGGTGTTATGGCTGGTAACGAGATGCCGGACTCGGTGCGGCCACTGATCGAGCAGGCGGCGAGGATCGAGAACCGCGTCGTCTTACGCCTGAGACCGTACGCGACCTTCGAATCACCCCCGCGCCATGTCCATTCGGCGGCAGACGTGAATGAGAACCTGCTTCACGGATACGGACAGCTGATTCCATGGGACGCGGGCGACACTGCTGCCACCATCTAACCCGCGGTTGGAGCAGACCGGCGCACAACCAGCTCGTCATGGCCGGCCGCGGTGAGCGCCGGCCGCTCAACCGCCAGTCGTTAGGCAGATCGAAACGGCCCAGCGGCCGAAGAAGGAACGCGACAACATGAGCACGCGCATCGCTGTCCTCGGCGCGACAGGGGTTTATGGCCGCCATTTGGTACCGCGGCTGACCGCGGCCGGCTACCTCGTCCGCGCGCTGGTGCGAAGGCCCGCGGCCGCAGCGATATCAGCCGCCTGCGGAGCCGAGCTGGCAGCGGCCGACATATTCGACGAAGCGTCGTTGCGAGCTGGACTCGTCGGCTGTGACATCGCGATCAACCTCGCCACCAGCCTGCCCGGTCCGACCTCCAAGGGTGACTACGCGAAGAACGATGAGCTCCGTCGAGAAGGCACACGCATCTGGGTGCGCGCATGCCGTGCCGCCGGCGTGCCGCGGGTCCTTCAGCAAAGTATCGCGATGACCCACGCCGGTGGCGGGGATGCGTGGGCCGACGAGACGACGTTCCATCCCGTGGGACAAGACGGCGTCGCGGCGGCGGCGATTGCGGCCGTGCGCGCGATGGAGGCGACGATCGAGGAATCGGGCCTCGACTGGCTCGTCTTACGAGGCGGCCTCTTCTACGGCCCGGGCACGGGTTTCGATGATGACTGGTTCGCCCGCGCACGCGCCGCAAAGCTCAGGATGCCAGAAGAAGGCAACGACTACGTCTCGCTGGTCCACATCGCCGACATGGCGGTCGCGACTGTCGCAGCGATCGGCCGGTGGCCATCGCGACAGGCGCTGATCGTAGCGGACGATCAACCGGCGCCTTGGCGCGACGTGTTGACCTATGTGTGCGCCGTCGCCGGGAGCAGTCCTCCACAAGCCGGCGGCCGCGCGCTCATGCCGTCCTTCCGGGTGACCAATCGGCGCGCGCGGGAGTTGCTGTCGTGGGCGCCTTTGTACGCCGACTATCGAGCCGGCTTGGTGCGCTGAGCACGTCATGGCTGGCCCACATTGCCTAACCACAGGTTTCAGCCGACGATCCTGCCGCCGCTTCGCACCGGCAGGGGCGCGGCTGAACCTGAGCGTTGGGTGGCGCAGGCCCGTCATGCATCTGCTTTCGCCAAACAAGCACCGGGTCAGAATGGAGGCCGAATGGGAGATGTAAGCCAAAAGCATTCCGCCCAGACGGTGCGCGATGTACCGCTGTTCGATGGCTGCGGGATCGACCACGTCGGCATTCGCTATCGTGATCTGCAGAAGGCGGTGGGCTGGTTCCGCGACACGCTCGGTCTGCCCGTCGAGCACGAGACACGCACGATGGCGTTCGTGCGCGTCGGCGGCGACGGCTCACACCTGGCGTTGTTTCAAGCGGAGGGTGACGAGCCGCTACGGCAGCCACACCATGTTGCGCTGCGTGTGCCTGATACTGCTGCAGCCGAGGCGGCATTACGCACTGCCGGCATTCCGCTCCGTCGCTTCGGGCCCAACTGGGGCTTCCAGGATCCGGAGGGGAACGTCTTCCACTTTATGCCGTCGCGCTAGCCCCCACGCGCCGACGATTCCATGGGTGCTCGCGCACTGAAACTGACGGCCGGCCTAACAAGCCCATGAAGCTGACGGTCGTCTGCGGCGCCCGCAGCTTATCGGCAGGGCGTTAGACCGCAAACATATCCTCATGCCACGAAGACCGGGCTCGAAAGGTGGCTGCCAATGAGCCAAATCGTGTTCGACGAGCGCACCGCCCAACAGCTCGAGGTCATGTACCGAAAGCGCGACGCGCTTCGCCGCCGCCGATTGGTTCGAGAAGCGCTCGCCGTCGAGGCCGGTCACCGTGTACTGGACGTCGGCTGCGGCCCGGGCTTTTACTCAGCGGAGCTCCTCGCGGAAGTCGGGGCGAAAGGCGCGGTGGTCGGCGTCGACACCAGCGCGGCAATGCTCGCGGCCGCCGCCCGCCGCTGCGAAGGGCTGGGCGACGCCGCGTTCCACGAGGGAAACGCCACCTCGCTTCCGGTCGAGGATCGGGGCTTCGACCGTGCGCTCTGCGTGCAGGTGCTCGAGTATGTGGCCGACGTGCCGGCAGCGCTGGCGGAGCTCTACCGAGTGCTCCGTCCCCGGGGGCGCGCGCTCGTCTGGGACGTCGACTGGTCGACCCTGTCGTGGCATTCCGCCGATCCTGAGCGGATGCAGCGGATGCTCCGCGCCTGGGATCGCCACCTCGCGCACCCGGCGCTGCCGCGCACGCTGGCTGCGGCGCTGCGAGCTGCCGGCTTCACGGAGATCCGCGCCGAGGGACACGCTTTCGCTACCACCGAGCTCGACCCCGAGACCTACGGCGGCATGGCGCTGCAAATGGTCGAGCACTACCTCGCCGGACTCGACGACATCGATCGCGAGGAGGCAAAGGCCTGGGCTGAGGAGCAACGCGAGCTCGGCGCACGAGGCGAATACTTCTCTGGCGTCATTCAGTTCTGCTTCACCGCGACCCGCTGTGGCTGATCGCGTCGCTTCGAACCGCCACGAGGTGCTACTGATGCAGCGGTCTAACCAGCGGTTGGAGCGGACCGGCGGGAGTCACGCTTACTTCTTGCGGGCAGTCCGTCCGCCGGCCGCTCAACCGCAGGTCGTTAGCCGGACGGCGAATTCCGATGCCGCGCTTACCTGAGGTTGTGATGGTGTCGGTCGAAGGAGTCTTCAATGCCTGAAACGAAAACCCTGATGACCGGTATCTTGTTTGGCGAGCAGCCACGCTGGCACGAGGACCGTCTGTGGTTCTCCGACTGGGGCTCGCGCGAGATAATTGCCGTCGATCTCGAAGGCAACTGCGAAGTCATCCTGCGGGCGCCCTCCTTCCCGTGCTGTGTCGACTGGCTACCAGATGGGCGTCTACTCCTCGTCTCGGCGCGGGACGGCCTCCTACTCCGCAGGGAGCCGGACGGCACGCTGGTGACCTGTGGCGATCTGCGCAGAGTTTCTAAGCCCCCCGCAGGAAACGAGCTGGTCGTGGACGGTCGAGGCAACGCCTACGTCAACGGCGGCGGCTTCGACCTGATGGCCGGCGAGCCGTTCGCCCCGGGAATCGTCGCTCTGGTAACCCCCGACGGTTCGGCTCGCCAGGTGGCGGACGGCCTCGCATTCCCTAATGGCATGCTCGTGACGTCCGACAACGCGACGCTGATCGTCGCCGAGTCCTACGCGAAGCGGCTCTCTGCCTTCGACATCGCCGCGGACGGCAGCCTGTCCAGGCGGCGGGTATGGGCCGATCTTGGCGACGGCGTCCCCGACGGGATCTGCCTCGACGCGGAGGGTGCCGTCTGGTACGCGGACGTCCCCAACAAACGTTGCGTGCGCGTTCGCGAAGGTGGTGAGGTGCTACAGAGGATCGAGCTTGACCGCGGCTGCTTCGCCTGCGCGCTCGGAGGTACCGATAGGAGCACCTTATTCATGATGGCGACCGAGTGGAACGGTCCCGCAGGTATGTTCGTCGAGCCACGCACGGGTCAAGTGCTCAGCGTCGAGGCGCCCGCACCGGGCGTCGGCTGGCCCTAGTATGGCTTTCACAATCCGGGTCGCTGCATGCTCAGTCACGGCAGGAGGAGTGTGTCGGGCCGGCTAACAAGCCGATGAAGCCGACGGCCGCCTGCAGCAGCCGCAGCTTATCGGCGGGCCGTTGGGCATCACAACGAGTTGGAGAATGAACCGTGGCGCTAAAACCAAAGAGGAGTGGTCTCAGCCTGGATAAGGGCACGTCGCGCGCAAGCAAGCCACGCAAGTCGGCCACCAAGTCCAAGTCCCCGCCGAAGGCAGGCGCGAAGGCCAAGCCAGGTGCGGAAGCGAAGCGCGCGACCGGGAAGGCGGCCTCTCGTCTCATCGACGAGCGGATCCGGTCTCTGGGTGGCTGGCGCGCCGAGACCCTGGCGGAGGTTCGCCGCATCATCCACGAGGCGGACCCGGACATCATGGAGGAGTGGAAATGGATGGGCACGCCCGTCTGGTCCCACGCTGGGAACGTCTGCACGGGAGAGGCCTACAAACAGGTGGTCAAGCTGACCTTCGCCCGGGGTGCCTCCTTGGAGGACCCTCGGGGGCTCTTCAACTCCAGCCTCGAGGGAAACACGCGTCGCGCCATCGACATCCGGGAGGGAGAGATGCTGGATCCTGAGGCGTTCAAGGCCTTGATCCGGGCCGCGGTCGCGGAGAATCTCCGGTCCAGCGCCCCGAAGTCACAGGGCCGTGGCCGGACGTGAGCCGGGGTAGCGCGACTGCAGAGGCGGCGCCACGGTCGAGAAAAAACACACGCGGCATGTGGGAGTCACTCTGGGAGAAGGCGTGAGGTGCTGCCCAACCAGGCGCTCAAGCCGACCGTGCCCACCTCCGGCGGTCACGTCGGCTTAGCTTGAGCGTTAGGCCGATGGGGCGCAGCGCTGTGACACTGACACCCTAATGCATGACGTTCACCTGGGACCCGGAGACGGATGCGATCAACCGGCGGACGCATGCGGTAGGGTTCCGCGAGGCGGCCAGCGTTCTCCAAGACTCGCTGTCGACCACGTATCCGGACCCCGCGCACTCGCGCGGCGAGCAGCGGTATGTGACGATCGGCCGGTCGAGACTGGGGAGAACGCTCGTGGTGGCGCACGCGGACCGAGGCGACACGATTCGTATTATCAGTGCTCGGCCCGCTACGCGGCGAGAGCGGAGGTTCTATGAGGAAGGGTAAACGGAGCAGGTCAAACGAACTCCATCCGGAGTATGACTTCTCGTCCATGAAAGGTGGTGTGCGCGGGAAGTACGCCGCTCGACTGAGGAAGGAGTCCAACCTCGTTCTCCTGGAACCGGACGTGGCGTCCGCGTTCCCGACGGAGGCGGCCGCCAACGAGGCCCTTCGTGCTGTACTCAAAGCGAGCCAGGCCGTCAGACGCCGGCGGCCTAACAGGCCGATTCAGCGGACGGCCGGCGGAACCGGCCGCCGCTGATCGGCTGGCCGTTCGGCGGCGGAGAGCCTCGACGCAGAGATTGTCTTTTGGAACTTGACGACTCACCCAACGTAAGGAGCAGATAATGCCGACAAACACCGTCCGGTTTCACCGCGTGCTGCGTGCCTCGCCCGAGAAGGTCTATCGGGCGTTCCTCGATGCGGACGCGATGGCCAAATGGCTTCCGCCCAACGGATTTACGGGCAAGGTTCACCATCTGGACGCCAAAGTCGGCGGCGTCTACAAGATGTCGTTCACGAACTTCAGCACCGGCCGCAGCCACTCCTTCGGTGGAAACTATCTCGAACTAGTGCCACACGAGCGCATTCGCTACACGGATAAGTTCGACGATCCGAACCTGCCCGGCGAGATGCAGACGACGATCATCTTGAAGAAGGTGTCCTGCGGAACTGAGTTGAATATCGCGCAAGAGGGGCTCCCGGATGTCATTCCACCCGAGGCTTGCTGTCTCGGTTGGCAAGAATCGCTCACCCTTCTGGCGAAACTCGTCGAGGCCGAGATTCCAGATTAACTATAGCAGCGCGAGGAGCCGCCGAA
>VBKG01000355.1 GCA_005879585.1 Deltaproteobacteria bacterium
GCGCATTGACGAGTCCACGCGCCGTTCGTTACGCCCTCATTTACGTTTTGAAGAATCGCGCGAAGCACTGCGCGGGGGAACGCGGCCTGGACCCCTGCTCGTCGGCGCCGTGGTTCGAGGGCTGGCGCCAGGCAGTGACGAGTCCGCACGGCCGGCCACCGGTCGTCGCCGCGCGCACCTGGCTTGCTGCGGTCGGCTGGCGGAGACACGGCCTGCTCGACATCGAAGAGCGGCCGCGTGGAATGAGCGACGCGCGGTAGGCGTTTCCGTTGCTCGCGTCTTCGTGCGCTCGCTTCCCGCACCATGCGCCGAAGCCCCAATCTCGCTTCATCGCGGCCTCGCCCGCACCCCTTTCTACATCTGCTATCCGACCGCGGAGGACATGCGTGCCCTCAAACAGGCAGAATCGTCGTCGACACTTCGACCTCAAGCCCGCGTGCCGCCGACGAGTGCCGACCTAACGCGGCGGCATGCGCAGCGCCCCGTCTAGCCGGATGGTCTCGCCGTTCAACATCGGGTTCTCGATGATGTGCCGTGCGAGCGCGGCGAACTCGGCCGGACGCCCGAGGCGCGACGGAAACGGAATCTGTGCCGCCAGCGCCTGGCGCTGGGCGTCCGGCAGCATGGCGAGCATCGGCGTATCGAATGTGCCCGGCGCGATCGTGACGACGCGGATGCCGAGCGACGCGAGGTCGCGGGCGATGGGAAGGGTCATGCCGACCACGCCACCCTTGGACGCGGAATAGGCGGCCTGGCCGATCTGGCCGTCGAAGGCGGCGGCCGAGGCGGTGTTGATCACGACGCCGCGCTCGCCTTCTTCGTTGGGCACGTTCTTGGCCATCTGGGCCGCCGCGAGCCGGGTCACGTTGAACGTGCCGATCAGGTTCACCTCGATCACCTTGGTGAAGACGGCGAGCGGCATCGGTCCGTCTTTGCCGACCGTCTTCATCGCGGCGCCGACCCCGGCGCAGTTGACGGCCACGTGTAACGCTCCGAACAGCTCGACGGCACGGGCGACGGCGGCTGCCACCTCGTTCTCGTTCGTGACGTCGGCCGGCGCGAACAGCACGCGGTCGCCGAGGTCGCGCGACACGTCCTCGCCGGCCGACCCGGGTCGATCGACGATGACCGCCCTGCCGCCCGCTTCGAGGACCGCCCGCACGGTGGCGAGCCCGAGGCCCGACGCACCGCCGGTGACGAGCGCCACGCTCTTCGCGATCTGCATCCGCCTTCCATACCGGCCCGCGGCCGCCGCTGCCAGCATCGCTTGCACCGGCCACCTGGCTCGCGACAGAGTGCCGGCGTGCGACTCGACGTCCAGGGCCATCCGCTCCACACCCGGGCGCTCAGCGTCACCATGAACCAGCGGAGCGACGGGCGGGTCGACGTCGGGGGCTCGATCCTCGATCTCCGCAAGCGCGGCTTCGTGCCGGTCGGTGGGGACCTGCAGGCGAGCGGCGTGATCCACGACATGCGGCTCCGCGCGGTCGTCGATCCCGCGACGCTCGCGCTCGCAACGATCACCGCCGAGCAGCCGACCGTCGCTTTCGAGCCGTCGGCCACGACCGGCGGCGAGTCGTGCCGGGACCCGATCGGGCGGGTCGTGGCGCTCGCCGGGGCCACCCTCGACGCCACCTTCAACCGGCGACTGACCGGGATCATCGGCGGACCGCTCGGCTGCTCGCACATCCTGACGCTGGCGCGCCTTCTCGGGTCGACGGTGGCGTGGGCGCTCCAATGCGACCGGGCGACGCCCGGGGCCGTCCGCCAGGCTGGCGAGCGTCTGTTCCGTCGCGATGTGATCGTCGACGCCTACGAGCAGGCGGACGGAGCGCTCGCCTTCGCGCTCCAGCAGGGCGATCTTCACCTCGCGCCTGCCGCGCCGCTCGCGCCGCCGCTGGATCGTCTCGCCGCGTACGACGAGGTCCGTGTGCTCGCGGAGGTCGACTTTCCCACCCGGACCGTCACGCACCTGCAACTCGCCGAGCGCCGTCGGGAGGCAGCCGCGACGCTAGAGCCCGCGTGGCACGAGGACATCACCTTCGCCGAGCGTCTCGTCGACTTGCCGCTCGGTCCCGGCAGCTCGGCGGAGCTTCTCCGCCGGCTCGACGTCGTCCCGCCGCGGCCACCCGTTCGGGACGCGCTGCTCATGCTCGCCCCGACGCTGGTGCAGTGCCTGGCGGCGCTCGCCGATCGGCTCCTGTCGCTTGCCGGCGCGAACCGCTCGCTCACTGGACTCGGTGGGCTGCCGGACTCCTGCTACATGTGGCGTCGTGACGGCGCGCTGGGACGTTCGCGCGGGGGCTGAGCGCGATGTCGGGCGGTCCTGCCTTGCCCGCGGCTCGCGATCACGGTCTAATACCCCTCGGCATGCCGCGTGCGACGCCGGACCGCGAGCCTGGGGTCGTCACCCAGAGCAGGCCGAAGCCGAAGACCAAGCAGCCGCCCGTCTATAAGGTGCTCTTCCACAACGACGATTACACCACCATGGAATTCGTCGTCTGGGTCCTCCAGACGGTATTTCATCACGACGAGGTGACCGCCACGGAGATCATGCTGCACATCCATCGCCGCGGGATCGGCGTCGCCGGTGTCTATTCCCGTGAGATCGCCGAGACGCGCGTGGCGGAGACGGAGCGGCTCGCCCGCGCGCACGAGTTCCCGCTCCGCTGCACCGTCGAGGAAGCGTGATGCGCCTCAGCCGGGCCCTCGAAGCGACGCTCGCCCTCGCCCTCCGCGAGGCGCGTCGCCGCCGGCACGAGTACCTGTCGATCGAGCACGTCTTCTACGCGTTGCTGCACGATCCCGCGGTGGTCGAGGTGCTGAGCGCCTGCGCGGTCGACGTTCCCGAGCTCCAGCGCGAGATGTCCCGCTACCTCGACCAGCACGTCGAGCGCCTGCCGCCGGGCGTCGACCAACCGCCGCAGCAGACCCTCGGCTTCCAGCGCATCCTCCAGCGCGCGGCGGCCCACGTGCAGTCGTCGGGCAAGGACGAGGTCGACGGCCGAAACGTCCTCGTGGCGATCTTCCGCGAGCCCGACTCGCACGCGGCGCACGTGCTCGCCGAGCACGGCGTCACGCGTCTCGACGTGGTCACGTATCTCTCGCACGGCGTCGCCAAGGTGCCGGAGATGCCGGCGCCCGGCGGCGCCGAGGAGTCGGAGGACGAGGACGAGGATGAGGAGGGTGGCGCCCGGCGGGCGCGCGATCCGCTCTCCGCCTTCACCGTCAACCTGATCGAGCGCGCGGCCGCGGGGCGCATCGACCCGCTGATCGGACGGTCGCGCGAGCTCGAGCGCACCATCCACGTCCTCTGCCGCCGGCGGAAGAACAACCCGATCTACGTCGGCGATCCGGGCGTCGGGAAGACGGCCATCGTCGAGGGATTCGCGCTCCGCGTGCAGGAAAACCGCGTCCCTGCCGCGTTGCGCGACGTCCAGGTCTACGCGCTCGACATGGGCGCCCTGCTCGCGGGCACGAAGTTCCGCGGCGAGTTCGAGGCGCGTCTGAAGGCCGTCATCGCGGCGCTCGTGGCGCGCCCAGGTGCCATCCTCTTCATCGACGAGATCCACACCGTGGTCGGGGCGGGCGCCACACACGGCGGCTCGCTCGACGCGTCGAACATCCTGAAACCGGCCCTCGCCTCGGGCGACCTCCGCTGCATGGGTGCGACGACGTACCAGGACTACAAGAGCCACTTCGAGCGCGACCGCGCGCTCGCCCGCCGGTTCCAGAGGATCGAGGTCGGTGAGCCGTCGGTGGACGAGACGCACGCCATCCTGCGCGGGCTCCGGACCCACTACGAGGGCCACCACCGCGTAACGTATACGGACCGCGCACTGCGCGCGGCCGCCGACCTCGCCGCCAAGCACGTGCACGACCGGTTCCTGCCCGACAAGGCCATCGACGTGATCGACGAGGCCGGCGCGGCGGCGCGGAGCCAGACCACCGGCCGGCAGAAGAAGACGGTCCGCACGCGCGACATCGAGCACATCGTCGCCACCATGGCGAAGATCCCGCCGCGGCAGGTCACGACGTCCGACCGCGACCGCCTGCAGACGCTCGATCGCGACATCAAGCTGCTCGTGTTCGGCCAGGATATCGCGGTCGACACCGTGGTCTCGGCGATCCGTCTCGCGCGCGCCGGGCTCGGCCAGCCCGACAAGCCGGTCGGCTCGTTCCTCTTCTGCGGCCCGACGGGCGTCGGCAAGACCGAGGTCGCGAAGCAGCTCGCCGCCGCGCTCGGGGTCGAGTTCCTGCGCTTCGACATGAGCGAGTACATGGAGAAGCACACCGTGTCGCGGCTGATCGGCGCGCCGCCGGGCTACGTGGGCTTCGACCAGGGCGGGCTCCTGACGGACGCCATCCGGCGAACGCCGCACGCGGTCCTGCTGCTCGACGAGGTCGAAAAGGCCCACCCGGACCTCTTCAACATCCTGCTCCAGGTGATGGACCACGCGACCCTCACCGACAACACGGGTCGCAAGGCCGACTTCCGTCACGTCATCCTCATCATGACGACCAACGCCGGGGCGCAGGAGATGGCGGCGGCGGCCATCGGCTTCGGGGCGGTCTCGAACCGCGACAAGGGCAAGAAGGCACTCGAGCGTCTCTTCAGCCCCGAGTTCCGAAACCGCCTCGACGCGGTCGTCACCTTCGCACCGCTCACGCCGGAGGCGGTCGAGCGCGTCGTCGACAAGTTCGTGACCGAGCTCGACGCGCAGCTCGCCGCTCGCCGCGTCACCATCCAGCTGACCCCCGCCGCCCGTCGCTGGCTCGCCGAGCGCGGCTACGACACCGACTTCGGCGCGCGGCCGATGGCGCGCCTCATCCAGACGGAGATCAAGCGCGTGCTCGCGGACGAGATGCTCTTCGGCCAGCTGCGCGAGGGCGGGCGGGTCGAGGTGGACGTCGCGGACAGCGGCCTCACGTTCCGCTACGCACCGCTGAAGACACCACCGGAGCCGGTCGGAACCGAGTAAGCGCTGACGGCCGCTCGCTGGTGGCTCTTCGACGTTCGCTGCAGATCCGCGAGCGCATCCGCCATCGCCGAGCGGAGCGTCCGCTGCCGGTCCAGGGTCGACCGGAGGTGGCCGAGTTGGCTGCTCAGCTCGTGGACGCGCGCCTCCACCCCTACCAGCTGCCCCTGAATCTCGGACAGCCGCTCGACGGTCTCGGTCTCGCCGGAAGGCCGCCCGTTGAGCGGATGCCGTTCGGCGCGCAGCGGACCGTGCCGCACGCCGGCGATGGCGCCGCGGCCGTTCGACGGGATCTCGGCCTCGGGACTCGGGTCATGGGCCAGGATGACGGGCCCGTCCGCGCCGTCGAGCATCGCGAGCGACGCCGAGCCATCGTCGACCGTCACCTCGAGCCGCGCCCGACGTCCCGCCCATGCGCGGTCGGCATCGATCTCCTCAGCCATGTACGGCGTGAGCCACTCCGCGCGCTCCAAGACGCCACCGTCGCGCCCGTCGGAAGGCACGAGCCGTGTCCGAACGAGCGGTGGACCCTCCCGGGAGTCGCCTCCGGCTTCCCGGCACGCGAGGGCGACGGTCGCCTCCGTCAGATCGGTGTACGTCCGCAGGTGCTCGAGCGTCGCCTCGGGGATGATGATACCGAACTCCGTCTCGACCGCGATCGCGAGTTCGACGAGATCGAGGGAATCGGCGCCGAGATCGTCGGTGAACGACGAGGCGGGCCAGAGCTGATCTTCGTCCACGGCCAGATGCTCGGCCACGACCGTCCGCAGCCGCGATCTGACCGTGGAGGGGGATATGTCGGTGGAAGGCAGGGTCGGGGCGCCGCCCAGGCTCGCGCGGATCCTGCTCAGAAGACCGGGCAAGCGCGGCTTTTAGCAAAAGTCGACCTTTTCCGAATCCCAAAAACGGGTGAGAAAGCCGGGGAAGGGACGTTATGAGTCGTCAATCTGTCTCACATGCCGCGGGCGACCTCCATCGGCGCATGGAGTCGGCGAAGGATGGCGTCCGAAAACGCCTCGAGATCCTCGGGCTTCCGCGAGGTGATCAGGTTCCCATCCTCCACGACCTCCCGATCGATCCAGCGCGCACCCGCGTTCCGGAGATCCTTTCGCACCGACGGCCATGACGTCAGCGTCCGTCCCGACACGGCGTCGGCCTCGATGAGCAGCTGCGGGCCATGGCACACGGCGGCAACGAGCTTCCCGCTGGCGCAGAAGGCGCAGACGAAGGCCACGACGTCGCGGTCGAGACGGAGGTGATCGGGTGAGTGGCCCGCGCCGCGAAGACGCTCGCACGGGACGGTGACCTCGGAATCACTGCGATCCTGGACATTCGCGGTTCCCTCCCTGAACGTTGGAGAGCAACTGCAATGCCAGATGTTCGGAGGCGATACCGCACCCGTCACTCGTCATCCGCGCCGGGGCGGTCACGCCTGAGCGCGGTCCGCTCGTCCAGCCACTCGATCTCGCGCGCGACGGCAGGCCGCTCGCGCGCGAGGAAGTCCGCCACCGCCGCACGCAGCCGCGTGTCGCGGATGAAGTGGACGCTCTCGGTCGGACGAGGATCGAAGCCGCGCAGGTGCTTGAAATCCCCCCCGGCGCCGGGCTCGAATCGCGCGAGCCCGCGTGCGATCGCGTACTCGATGGCCGCGTAGTAGCAGACGTTGAAGTGGAGATGGCGCAACGACCGCAGCGTCCCCCAGTAGCGCCCGTACAGGGTGTCGCCCTTCTCGACATTGAACGTCCCGGCGATGATCTGTCCCCCTTGGCGCGCGACGACGAAGCAGAGCCGGTCGCGTAGACGGTCGCGCGCGAGCGTGAAGAAGCGCCGGTCGAGGTACTGGCGGCCCCAGGGCAGCTCGGCCACCGTCCGTCGGTACAGCTCGAACATGCGCGGGAACAAGGCGTCGGGAATGTCGCCGCCGGCGTAGACCGTGATCTCGACACCTTGCGCCGTGAGCTCGCGGCGCTCACGTCGCACCTGGTTCCGGCGCTTGCTCCGTAGGCTCGCCAGGTACTCGTCGAAGGAACGAAAGCCCGCGTTCGTCCAGTGGTACTGGTAGCCACTCCGACGGAGCCAGCCGCGCGCGACGAGCGCCTCCGCATCCTGCGGGCGGCAGAAGTTCACGTGCACCGACGAGAGGCGCTCGCGGCGGCACGTGTCCTCGAGCGCCGCGGCGAGAGCCTCGGTCGCGCCTGGACGATCCGTGTCGGCCGCGAGAAACCGCTCGCCCGTCACGGGCGTGAACGGCACGGCCACCAGCAGCTTCGGGTAGTACGCGATTCCTCCCCGCGCCGCGCCCGCCGCCCATCCGTGATCGAAGACGAACTCGCCGTCGCTGTGGCTCTTCACGTAGGCGGGACAGGCGCCGACGAGACGCGTCCCTTCCCAGAGCGCGAAGTGGTGCGGACGCCAGCCTCGCGCCTCGCTCGCTGCACCGGAGTCCTCGAGCGTCGCGAGCCAGCTCCACTCGACGAACGGGGAGCCCGTCGCGACGAGCCGGTCCCATGCGTCGCGCGTGACGTCGCCGAGGCCACCCAGCACCGTGACCCGGCTCGTCCGGGCTGAAGCATCTCCACGCACTCCGAGGCGCGGTACGCCGGCGGGCGGGTCCGGTCAAGTCGCCGTGGGCTTGTTCGGCCACGACGCGAACGTGTAGCGTCGGCTCGAATGGGGAACGCGGACGGGGCCGGCGCGCGCCGCTACCACGAGCGCACCAAGCATTCCGTGCAGAGCGTGCGCGCGAGCGGGCACTTCCTCGATTGGGACATCATGCCCCGCCCGTTCAAGGTGTACCCGGACCTCGAACCCATCCCGCTCCCGCGCGACGTGCGCAGCGCGCCGCGACCCGCGCTCGCGGCGATCGCCGATCCCGGCGCCGCGACCGGCGACGGCCCGGCGCTCGACCGCGGGGTCCTGGCGCGCCTCCTCTACTTCAGCGCCGGCGTCCTTCGCCGTGCCACGTACCCCGGCGGCGAGATGTTTTATCGCGCCGCCGCCTGCACCGGCGCCCTCTACCACATCGACCTCTACCTCGTGTGCGGGCCGCTCGCGGACCTCGACGCCGGGGTCTACCACTTCAGCCCGCACGACTTCGCGCTCCGGAAGCTTCGCGCGGGCGACCACCGCGGTGCCGTCGTCCAGGCGACCGGGCGGGAGCCGGCGACGGCAGCGGCCCCGGCCCTGCTCCTCTTCACGAGCACGTTCTGGCGGAACAGCTGGAAATACCAGGCGCGCGCGTAC
>VBKG01000342.1 GCA_005879585.1 Deltaproteobacteria bacterium
GCGGGGCACCGTCGTCGGGTTCGCCACCTTGAGGGTGGACTTCGTCCAGGACACCTCCGATCCCAAGTACATCGACACCACCGTGGTCCCCAACAAGACCGGGTCGACCGATCCGAACACGATCGCCGAGTGCTTCGGCACCGACTGCCGCTCCTTCCTCGTCAATTGAGCCCGAGGATCGGCATGACACGACGGCTGCTGGCAGCGACGTTCCTGATCGGCTTCGCCTCGCAGGCGGACGCAATGATGCTCTGTACGGGGAAGCACGGGACCGGAACCCTGAGGATGCGCGAGACGTGCTCGAGCCATGAGATGCAGGTCGATCCCATGGAGCTCGGGTTGCAGGGGCCGCCGGGCGACCCGGGCGAGCCGGGACCTCCCGGCGACCCCGGGTCCCCGGGCGACCCCGGATCGCAGGGCGATCCCGGACCGCAGGGCGACCCGGGAGCGTCCGGTCTTGGGAGCGCGGCGCCGTTCGTCTGTGTGAAGGCGAAGCTCCCGGCGCTGTCGACCGCCAGCGGCGACAGCGTCTGCTCGGACCTGCAGATGTTCTGCGTCGCCGAGTTCCTGAACGACACCAAGACCGGCCTCGTTCATCCGTGCGGGGCGCCGGGGGACGTCTTCCCCAACGCCGACGTCCTCTGCTGCCACTTCTAGGCAGCGCGCTTCACTTCCCGAACCGATTCAGCGTCTGGTAGTCGAAGAACACCGGGTCGAGCGGGAGCCGCCGATCGTTCGGCGGCTCCGCCCCCGGGCCGTTCAGCCCCGCGACGGTCGCGCGGTCGCCCTTGACGTTCTCCGACACCTCCATGGCGAAGGTCGCGCCCCACCAGCTCTCGTGCTCGTTGAAGGGAGCCGTTGCGAAGCCCGTCACCTGGTACGTGTTCAGCAGCTCTCCCTGCCACGAGAACTTCCGGTTCCACGCGCCCTGCCACGTGTAGTCGTCGACCCAGAGCTCGAGCCGCCCGTAGAGGTAGTACTTGTCCTTCGGGACGCCCTCGAGGATCCAGAATCGCCGCCGCGCGACGCCGGCGGCGACGGGCGCCCACGCGACGCCTGGCCAGCCCTTCACCTGGAATCCCGCGGCGCGGTCGTTGTTGGTCGATATCGTGCGCCAGCCGCCGCCGGGCAACGGGTGGCGGACGACCTTGCCGGCGATGCTGTCCGGGTCGACGATGCGCAGCCCGTCCCGATGGCCGACCACCTTCCAGGTGAAGTCCTCCGGCTTGCCGTCGAAGAAGAACCCGTCGTCCTGGCTCGTGTCGGAGCCGAGGAAGCCGTCGGAGCGGTTGGCGGGTGACACGGCGCGCACGCGCCGGAGGGCCGGCACATACGCCCAGTTCGCGTCGCGCTTGGTGGGGTCCTTGTAGCGGTGCCCGAGCGCTGCGGTCCCCTGCAGGTCGGCGGGGCTGATGCTGAGCGCCAGGAACTGGAAGAGGAAGTTCTCCGGGTTCGACGCCGGCGCATACTTCCGCGGCTGCCCGTCGTAGTAGAGGAAGCGAACATCCTGGACCGCCGACCGATCCTGGCCCGAGCGGCTCACCCAGCTGAGCAGCACGAGATTCCTGCTGTTACCGCCCGTGTAGTACGCGTAGTCGACGTTCCACAGGATCTTGGCGCCGGCGTCCGGATCGTCGTCGCGAATGTCCGGGAACGGCAGACCCGTGATGTAGTCCGGCCGCTTCCCCGTCGTCTTGTCGACCGGCGACTTGTGCTCGTCGAGCACGAGATGCTCGGCGTTCCAGCGGGTGGCCGCGTCGAACCCGTCGTCCCATTTCCAGCGGCTGTTCGGGAAGTCGACGACGGCGTTCCGATAATCACCGTTCCGGTAGTGCTTCAGGATCTCGGGCGGCAGCAGATCGCGTGCGTCATCCGCCGTCGTCTTGTCGAGCGTCGCACCGGGGTCGAGGACGCCCGCTCCGCACACCGCCGCCACCCCGAGCAGCGCGACGGCCGTCAGCGCCGTGCGCCGCACCGCTCTAGCGGACGCCGGCGGTCGCCCGGGCACCTTCGGCCGCGAGCGCCGCCGCAGCAGCCTCACGCTGGCGCTGTCGCTCCTCCGCGTACTTGATCGCGAAGCGCGGCTTCAGGAGCGACACCATCGGCGGGATGAACATCAGCGCGCCCATCAGGTGGAAGCCGAGGAGCAGCACGAGGAGCAACGCCATCTGGGCCTGGAACTTCATCGGGAAGAACACCCAGAAGATGATGCTCGCCGTCAGCGAGACGCCGGTGAACAGCACGGTCTTGCCCGTGGTCTCGAACATCCGGCGGATCGCGACGTCGAAGCCCTCGCCGGCCACCAGCTCCTCCACGATGCGCGACAGCACGTAGTAGCCGTAGTCGATGCCGATCCCGATGCCGACCGCCGCGACCGGCAACGAGTTGATGTTCATGTCGATGCCGAGGAGGTACATGACCGCCTCGGACAGCGGCTGGGCGACCAGCGACGGCAGCATCACGATGAGCGCCCCCGTCACCGAGACGTACGTGGCGTAGCTCAGCAGGAACACGACGATGAGGATGAGGATCAGGTTCACCCGATAGGACCACTCCACCTCCTCGTTCACGGCGGCGAGGATGCCGATCAGCCCGCCCGCCAGCCGGTAGCGCACCGACGACGCGTCGCCCTCGTGCTCGGCGATGTACTGCTTCGCGCGCGTGATCGAGTTCTCGATCGTCTCGTGGGTGTAGTCGCGGTAGAAGACGCTGATCGTCGCGTTCGTGTAGTTCATGTCGAAGAAGCGGTCCATCTCGCCGCGCCGCGTGCCGGAGGTGAGGAGGAAGAAGAGCTGGCTCACGTGGTCGTTGCGCGTGGGCAGCATCTCCCACTTGGGATCCGCCTCGTGGAACGTCCGGAAGATCTTCTTGAGCAGCGTCGCCGCCGTGACCGCGCCGCCCACTTCGGGCCGCTCCGCCATGTAGCGGCCGAAGAGATCGAGCTGGTTGAGCGTCTCGGCGTCCTTGATCGCTCCCTCGCGCTGCTGGCACGTCTCCCCGCCGCACGCGCCCTCCTGCTCGGGACGACAGGGCTTGCAGGCGTCGCCGGCGCACGGCTTCCCGCCGTCGGTGCAGTACGCCTTCCCCTCCGCGATGATGATCAGCTGGCTCGCGCCGAGGAACTTCTCGTTCACCTTCCCGAAGGCGACGTTGTAGGGATGGTCGGCATAGAGAAGCGCCGCGCCGGGCGTCGTGTCGCCGACCTTCAGGAGATGCTGGAAGTAGAGGCCGACGGTGAGCAGCGAGAGCAGGCAGACCGCCATCGCGCCGCGCCGCCAGCCGCCCGCGAGCCAGAGGAGGCCGCGCTCGATCGCCTCGTAGAGCGCGCCGAAGAACCGGCCGAAGCCGTCCGTCGCCCGGCTCATCGCCGTGCCGACGGCCGCGTAGCCGAAGAGGCGGCGGTCGAGCAGCATGTCGACGGCGAGGCCGACCACCGCGACCGCGAGGAGCGCCTGCACCGGCCACGCCGGAATGACGGCGTACAGGTAGAAGAGCCACGAGACGGCCACGAGGATCATCCACGCCATGAAGCGCTCGAGGATCCCCTGCGCTGCACCCTCCTCGCTCGGCGGCGGCGTGAAGGAAAGGATGATCGGGTGCAGCGTCACGACGCTCACGAAGATCGAGATGATCCAGAACGAGCAGAGGATCGCGAGCTTCTGGATGATCGGGATGCGCGCGACGAGCAACGTGAGGATCGCGAGCCCGTCGGCCAGCAGCGACACCATCGCGGGCGCGTAGATCTCGGTGTACGACTTGACGATCGCCCGGTTCTTGTCGCCGAGCCGGCGGTACTCCTCGTGGTAGCGCTCCATCGACTGGACGGAGTGCGAGTGGGCGCGCGCCGAGATGAGGAGCGGGATGACGAGCACCAACGGATCGAGGCTGAGGCCCCAGAGACCGCCGAAGCCGAGCCCCCAGATCGCCGAGAGGAGCCCGCTGAACGCCGGGATCACGACGCCCTGCCAGCTCCGGAACTCCACCCAGAGGATCAGCAGGATCATGACGATCGAGGCGCCGAGCACGCCCGTCATCTTCGGCATGATCTCCATGAAGTACGCGAAGAGGATCGGGATGCCGGTGACGTAGATCGTCGTGTTGTCGTCGGACTCGCGCTTGACGATCTCCTGGATCTTCACCCACATCGTCGGGAGGTCGAAGTACTCCTCCCAGAAGCCGGCGATGATCTGCGTCGCCTTGTCGTCCTCGGAGACGAAGAGGCCGTGGACGCCCTCGGTGGAGTAGACCTTGAGCTTCAGGAAATCGAGGTCGTCCTTCGACTCCGGGACGCGCGGATACATGAGCGGGACGACCTTGATGCCCGAGCCGGCGGTGAGCGTCGTCTTCACCTTCGGGTGGGTGATGGAGAGCACCTGCTCGCCGTTGACGCCGGGGATGTCGTGCAGGAGCGCCAGCGTGATGCGGTCGACCTTCTGCACCGTCTCGGGGTCGTCGAAGATCGTGCCGTTCTTCACCTCGACGACGATCAGCACCGTGTTCGCGGTGCCGAACATGCTGCGGTACTGCTGGTAGAGCCGGATGTACGGGTGGTTCTTCGGGTAGAGGTCGAAGAAGTTCGTGAAGACGTGCATCCGGAACCACATGAAGAGGGCCAGGCCGACGGTGATGACCGCGACGACCATCGAGACGAGGATGCGGTGACGCAGGAGGAAGAAGAGGTAGGCTTCGATCGTCCGGCGGGAAAGCATGTGCTCAGCGTGTCTCGACCGCCGCGGGAAGGACGACGCGGTCCTGCTCGATGCGGGCGGTGAACCCGTTGCCGCCGACGACGAAGCCCTCGGGGCCGTCGCCGAGGCTCACGGCGCGCAGCCAGACGAGCTGCTGCTTGCCGGGCAGCTCGTGGCGCACCCACGTCTCGCCGCCGTCCGTGCTGGTCAGCACCATGCCCGTGTCCCCGGTCACGACGCCGTAGCGGCCCGCCACCTGCACGCCGTAGAGGCCGGGGTTCTTCAGCGCCTCGAGGAACCCGAGCTCCTCGATCGAGCCGGCCGCCACCGAGCCGCGCTGGACTTCCCACGTGCCGCCGCCGTCGCGGGTGCGGAGAACGAGCCCGTCGATGCCGACCACCCAGCCCTGCCTGGGCGTCGAGAAGCTCACGCCGAAGAGCGTCTTCTCGGTGCCGACGGGCCGCTTCGTCCACGTGGCGCCGCCGTCGTCCGTGGCGAGCAGCGTGCCGTACTCTCCGGCGACGAACCCATGCTGCGCGTCCGGGAACGAGACGTCGTAGAGGACGACGTCGTCGGTGAGCGAGCGGTCCTCCCAGTTCTCGCCGCCGTCGTGCGTGACGGTCACCGCGCCCCAGTCACCGACCGCCCACGCGGTCCGCGCGTCGAGCGCCCGCACCTTGAAGAGCGGCTTCTGCGACCCGATCGGGCTCGTCTGGCGCGTCCACGTCGCCCCGGCGTCCTTCGTGTGGAGGATGAGCGCCGACTTGCCGACCACCCAGCCGTCGTTGCGCCCGGCGAAGTCGACGCCGAAGAGCGGCGTCTTCGTGCCGCTGTCGCGCGGCTGCCACGTCTTGCCGGCGTCCGCCGTGTGGTAGATCGCCCCGAAGTTGCCGACTGCCCACGCCTCGCGTCCGTCGACCGCCTTGACGTCGTAGAGGTTGTCGCGGAGGACCGCGCTGGACGCGGGGCGGGCGGACATCGCGCACGCGAGCGCGAGACCGGCCGCGCGCGCCGCCCGTGTGCAGCGCGGTCGCCCCGGGGCCGGCATCGGTCGCGCCATTACACGGGCGTTCTCACGGCGTCAATACAAGCGGACGGTCCGCGTCTCCGACCCGTCGCGTCAGATCACGCCGTCGCGCTCGAGGGCGCGGAGGTCGTCCGCCGAAAGCCCGAGCAGCTCGCCGTAGACGTCCGCGTTGTGCGCGCCGAGCCGCGGCGCCCCGCCGCGGATCGCCCCTGGCGTGCGCGAGAAGCGCGGATAGACGCCCTGCATGCGGACGGGACCGATGACCGGATCGTCCACCGCCACGAGATCCTCGCGCGCGGCGATGTGCGGGTCGGCGAAGATGTCGGCGGCCGAATAGGCGACGCCGAACGGCACGTCGTGCCGCACGAGGATGTCGGCGATCTCGGCCGCCGTCCGCGACCGGCACCAGTCCGCGACGATCGCGTTGATGACGTCCCCGTGCTCGGCGCGGAGCGCCAGCGTGGTGAAGCGCGGATCGGCGAGGAGGTCCTCGCGCCCCATCGCACGGGCGAGGCGCGGGAAGAGGCCGTCACCCGCCGCGACGATGCAGACGAACTTCCCGTCGCGTGTCTCCCAGTTGTCGAGCGGCGCCGAGTTGGCGAGCCGGTTGCCCTCGCGCTCGCGCACGAGCCCGAGCCGGTCGTACGCGGCGAGCGTGTGCTCCATGACGCGCAGGACCGACTCGTAAAGCGACAGATCCACCCACTGGCCGCGAGCGGGCGCGCCCGTCTCGCGCGCGCGCCTGTCGCGCTCCCACAGCGCCGACACGATCGCCAGCGCGTTGAAGACGCCGGTCAGGTAGTCGGCGATGACGACGCCCGGACGCACCGGTGGGCGGTCCGGATGGCCGGTGATGTAGAGGAGCCCGCCGGCGGCGATGCCGTTCCGGTCGAGGCCGGGCCGATCGCGATAGGGTCCCGTCTGCCCATAGACCGAGACGCGCGTCAGGACGAGCGCGGGGTTCAGCGCGGCGAGTGTCTCGTAGCCGAGCCCCCAGCTCTCGAGCGTCCCGGGCTGGAAGTTCTCGACCACGACGTCGACGAGCGGCACGAGGCGCCTGAGCAGCGCCTGGCCGGCGGCTTTCCGCAGATCGCACGTGATCGATTTCTTTCCTCGGTTCTCGACCGCCCAGAAGAGCGAGTAGCCGTCGACGAACGGGCCGATCGAGCGCAGGAAGTCCCCGCGTGAGCGGGCCGCTGGGCGGATGCATGGCCACATGCCATGCCGGGCGCATCGACGCTGTCAAGGCGGTAACGAATCATCATGAAGTCGTCGCTTCCGGGCGCGCATGTGCCGGCGCCGCGGCGGCCGTCGAGGCATCGAAGTTGCTACTCACACCTGGCAGATGAACCGCTCCCGCAAGAGCGAGCACGGGCAGGCCCTCGTCACCATGGTGCTGTGGCTGACCGGTGCCTTCTTCGCCCTCACGGTCGTGGGTGTCGACCTCGGTCACCTCGGGACCTCGGCCACCGAGGTGCAGACCGTCGCGGACATCGCCGCAGCGGCAGGCGCGCGCAACCTCCTGAAGGGCGGCTCGGCCAACACCGCGAAGACGGAGGCGATCAACGTGGTGGCGAAGAACAAGGTCGACGGGCAGCTGTTCACGATCGCGGCGGCCGACGTCCACGTCGGGACCTACATCAACGGCGTGTTCAACGAGACGAGCATCAACCCGAGCGCCGTGCGCGCTACGCCGAGCGTCACCGTGAACAACGTGGCCGCGGGCCTCGTCGGCATGAGGACCGCGACGATCCAGAAGGAGGCGATCGCCTCGTTCCAGGGCATCTCGAAGGGGCAGCCCACGCTTCCCGTCGTCCTCGGGGAGTGTCTGTTCCCGGAGATCCAGGACTGCTTCAGCGACTCCTGCATGCCGACGGACACCGCGTTTCCGAAGGACTCCGAGCCGCGGACCGCGTGGACGACCTTCACTGGAGGCAACGCCACGGGCGACATCCTGCAGTGGCTCTCTGCCGCGTGTGGCGGCGGAGGCCAGACCCCCCCGACCTACAGCGTCGGCGATACCCTCAACGTCGTCACCGGCGCCCACGGGTCCGCGGTCCATGCCATCGCCTGCATGTTCAACAGCGGGCAGCGGCAGTTCCTGATCCCGATCGTCAAGTGCAACGGCAACGCGTTGACCAGCACGGTGACCGGGTTCGCCACCTTCGTCATGGACAGCGCGGCGGACAACAAGGGCGTCGACTGGCACACCAAATCGATGGAGATCAACGACACCCCGCTCGCCGGCGGCTGCGCCAAGTGCGGCAGCGGCAAGATGGCGCTCGTGAAGTGAGCTGCCCCCGGGCCGGGAGCCCCGGTCCGGGCCGCGTGATCGCCTCCGGAGCGCCGGTGGACGCGCAAGGAAAGGTGCGGATGAACGGGATCATCGGAACGGTTTTCATGCTGCTGCTCGCAACCGCAGTGGTGCCTCCGCCGGTGGCGGCCGCCGGCAAATGGTCGCGGCGGCAGGCGAGGCTCGCGAGTTGCCCACGCAACCGGACGCTCGCGCGGACCGACACGAAGACGTGCCCCGCAACGAAACGCCGGCCCGCGATCACGATGCGGCGTGCGTGCTGCTACAACCCGAACGGGCGTCTCGTGTGCAAGCCGTTCGGGCCGTGTCCGCCACGTTCGCCGTCGTAGCTCAGGCTGACTATCCGGCGGCCCAGTCGGCGCGCGTGATCGCGTAGAGAAAGAGGTCACGCGCCGTGCCGGCCTTCCAGCGGTACTGCGCCAGCCGTCCCTCGCGCCGCAGCCCAAGCCGCTCGAGCGTCCGAATCGACCGCTCGTTCTCGACCGCGCACGCGGCCTGGATGCGCAGGAGGTTCAGCCGGTCGAAGCCGAAGCGAACGAGCAGCCCCGCCGCCTCGGTCGCGTAGCCGTTCCCCCAGTACGCGCGCGCGAGGCCGTAGCCGAGCTCGGCACGGCGGTCCGCCGGCGAGACGACGCGCAGATCGGCGCCGCCGATCACGGTCGCCGTGTCGCGCAGCACGATGGCGCGCGCGAACCACGTGTCGCCTCCGCCGAGCGTCGAGCGGATGAACGAAGCCGCAGTGGCCGGGTCGTCGTACGCGTCCCACTGGAGGTGCCGCGTGACCTCGGGGTCGGAGGCATAGGTCAGCACGGCGGGCACGTCGTCCACCACGAACGGGCGAAGGACCACGCGGCAACCGACGAGTTCTTCGGCAGCGCTCATCGCCCGCGCGGCAGCTCGAGCACCCGCTCGGCCAGGATGTTCCGCTGGATCTCGGACGTGCCGGCGAACAGCGTGGCCGCGCGGTAGTAGAGATAGGAGCGCGCCAGGCGGCCGCCGGCCACCGCGTGCGGGCCGGGCTGCCAGCAGAGCCCGGCGGGCCCGAGGAGCTGCATGAGCGTGTCGTGCATGCGCTGGCTCATCTCGCTCCAGAAGAGCTTCACGACGCTCGACTCGGGGCCGAGCGGCTCGCGTCGCGCGAGCCGCGACAGCGTGCGCCAGTTGTTGAGGCGCGTGATCTCGACCTCGATGAAGTGCTGCGCGAGGCGCTGTCGGACCGCCGGATCCGGGCCGCGCGGGGCCGCGCCGTCGACGCCCTCCCGCGCGAGGCGCAGGAGGTCGTCGAGCAGCATCCGGTGGATGACGAGCTGGCGCGGCGACGTGCCGCGCTCGTGCGCGAGGGTGGTGCCAGCGATCGCCCAGCCGTCGTTCTCCGCGCCGATGAGCTGGACGCGCGGCACGAAGACGCCGTCGAGGAAGACCTCGTTGAACTCCTCGCTGCCCGTCATCTGCCGGAGCGGCCGCACGTGTACGCCCTGCGCCTGCATGTCGCAGATGAAGTAGCTGAGTCCCTTGGCTTTCGGGCCGCCGGTGCGCGCGAGCAGGATGCCCCAGCGCGCGAACTGCGCATAGCTCGTCCACACCTTCTGGCCGGTCACCGTCCAGCCGCCGGTCACCGGCTCGGCACGCGTCCGGAGCGCGGTCAGATCCGAGCCGGCGCCCGGCTCAGAGAAGAGCTGACACCAGAGCTCGTCGGCGGGCAGGATCGGCGGCAGAAAGCGCCGCTTCTGCTCCTCGGTGCCGTGCGCGATGAGCGTCGGCCCGACCAGGTTCACACCGATGCGGTTGATGATCTCCGGTGCGCGCGCCGCCGCCAGCTCCTCCTGCAGGATGTAGTGCTCGACCGCCGACGCCCCACGCCCGCCGTATGCCCGCGGCCACTGGATGCCCACCCACCCGCCACCAGACAACGTCCGCTGCCAACCTCGCAGCGCCTCGACCTCGTCCGCCAACGATGTCGCCGGCATCGACCTCGGCACATGGTCCCGCAACCATGCCCTGAGCTCGCTCCGAAACGCCTCCTCCGCCGGCGTGAACGACAGGTCCACGCTGCGTAATTGCCCGCCGAACGCCGGGGCGGTCAACTCGTATCGGGGACGTCGCTCACATACTGTTCAATCGCCGCAAGCACTGCGCGGGAGAACGCGGCGTAGATCGCTGCTCGTCGGCGCCGTGGTTCACCGGCTGGCGCGACGGACCCGGGTCGCCAGCGCCAGCCGGTGAACCACGGCGCCGACGAGCAGCGATCTACGCCGCGTTCTCCCGCGCAGTGCTTGCGGCGATTGAACAGTATGTGAGCGACGTCCCCGATACGAGTTGACCGCCCCGGCGTTCGGCGGGCAATTACGCAGCGTGGACCTGTCGTTCACGCCGGCGGAGGAGGCGTTTCGGAGCGAGCTCAGGGCATGGTTGCGGGACCATGTGCCGAGGTCGATGCCGGCGACATCGTTGGCGAACGAGGTCGAGGCGCTGCGAGGTTGGCAGCGGACGTTGTCTGGTGGCGGGTGGGTGGGCATCCAGTGGCCGCGGGCATACGGCGGGCGTCTCGATTCCGTTCGGCGCGGCGGTAACTGCCGCGACGGCAGGGTTCGCCGGGACCCTTCGGGAACGTGCGGTACGCAGTTACCGAGAAGGTCCCGGGCCCTGGGCAGGGTCAGCGGACCGGCTCTGGGAGCGACGTGGGATCGAGAATAGGAAGCACGCTCCCTATCGGCAGCAAACATGCGGCCGTCGGCAGCGTCCTCACCCGGCGCGCTCGCGGAGACCGTACTTCCCGATCTTCTTCTGCAGCGCCCGCACCGAGATGCCGAGCCGCCGCGCGGTCTGGGTGCGGTTCTCCCCGTGGCGGCGGAGCTCCTGGATGATCAGCAGCTGCTCGATCCGTCCCATGCGATCGCGGAGCTTCCCGTCGTCGCCGTTGGTGGCGGCGAGCGTCGCGTCGCCCGCCACCTCCGTCGAGAGGTGCACGAGGTCGATCGCCTCGCCGGGCTCAGCGAGCGCGACGGCGCGTTCGAGCTCGTTCTTCAGCTCGCGCACGTTGCCCGGCCAGGGATATCGCTCGAGGCAGCGCAGCGCTGCCGGCCTGATGCCCTTCAGCTGCTTCCCCGCGTGCGCGTTGTACCGGTGGAAGAAGTGCTGCGCGAGGAGCGCGACGTCGCCGGCGCGCGCGCGAAGCGGCGGCAGCGGGACCGGGAAGACGTTCAGCCGGTAGTAGAGGTCCCGCCGGAAGCGTCCGGCCTCGACGTCGGCCTTGAGGTCGCGGTTGGTCGCGGTGATGAGCCGCACGTCGACGCGCACGGATTCGGACGCGCCGACCGGCCGGACCATGCCGTCCTCCACCACGCGCAGCACCTTCACCTGCATCGTCGGCGACATCTCCCCGATCTCGTCGAGGAAGATCGTGCCGCCGTTCGCCTCCTCGAACAGCCCGCGCCGGTCACGCAGCGCGCCCGTGAACGCGCCCTTCACGTGGCCGAACAGCTCGCTCTCGAGCAGCGGCTCGGGCATCGACCCGCAGTTCAGCGCGACGAACTTCCGTCCCTTGCGCACGCTGTTGAAGTGGATCGAGCCGGCGGCCAGCTCCTTGCCGGTGCCCGTCTCGCCGGCCAGGAGCACCGTGGCCGACGACTGGCTCGCCTTCTCGAGGAGCCGGAAGACGTCGCGCATGGCGGGGCTCGAGCCGATGAGATTCCCGAGCCGGTAGCGGTCGCTCACCTCCCGCCGGAGCGCCCGGTTCTCGAACTCGAGCTTCTCGTTCGCCGCCTGGAGCTCGGCGACGAGGCGCGTGTTCTCGTCGAGCAGCCGCGCGTTCCGCCGCCGGAGCCGATAGGTCTCCATGGCGCAGCGGACGATCTGGACGAGCTCCGCGTTCTCCCACGGCTTGGTGACGAACTGATAGACGCGCCCGGCGTTGATCGCGTCGAGGAGGCTCCCGACGTCGGCGTAGGCGGTCAGCACGATGCGGACGACGTCCGGCTTCTCCTCGGCGACGCGCGCGAGCAGCTCGGTGCCCGCCATCCCGGGCATGCGCTGGTCGGCGATCACCACGCCCACCTCGGCTTCGGCGAGCCGGGCGAGCGCCTCCTCGCCGCTGCGCGCGGTGAGCACGGGGAACTCGCCCGGGAAGAGCTGCGGCACGAGGGCGAGGACCGGCTCCTCGTCGTCGACCACCAGCAGCGCGGGCGTCGGCTCGGCGCTCATGTGTTCTCCGCCGACAACGGCGGCGGCTCGACGGGCAGGCGAACCACGAAGGTGGCGCCGCGGCCACGCGCGCTCTGCAGCTGGATGTCGCCGCCGTGGCGGGCCACCAGCGAGTGCGCGATGGCGAGCCCGAGCCCCGTTCCCTTGCCCACCGCCTTGGTCGTGAAGAAGGGCTCGAAGATGCGCTCGCAGAGCTCCGGCGCGATCCCCGGACCGCTGTCGGTGACCTCGACGAACACGCTGCCGTTCTCTGCATACGTCCGCAAGCGGATTTCGCCCTGTCCTTCGACCGCTTGTACCGCGTTCGTCAAGAGATTCATGAAGACCTGGTCGACCTGTCCCGGATTGCAGAAGGGACGCGGGATGTCGCCGTACTCGCGGCGAATCTCGATCCGGTCGCGGTACTCGCCGCGCAGGAGCTGCAGCGCGCGGTCGAGGCCGGCGTGCAGGTCCGTCGGCTCGCGTCCATGGTGCGGCGCGCGGGCGAAGGCCGTGAGCTCGCGGACGATGCGCGCGGCCCGCGCGGCGCCGTCACGGCAGATGGTGGCATTCTGCGTGAGCGCATCGAGCCGCTCGGTGCAGGCCGGGTCGGCGGCGCCGTCGAGGCGCTCGCGCAGGTCGACGGCCGCCGTGTGGATCAGGTCGACGCTGGCATTCACGAACGCCACCGGGTTGTTGATCTCGTGCGCGATGCCGGCCACCAGGCGGCCGAGCGAGGCGAGCTTGTCGGCACGCGCGAGGTGCGCCTGGGCGGCGAAGAGCGCCTCGTGGGTGCGCGCCAGATCCTGCGTGCGCTCCACCACCCGCTGCTCGAGCGTCGCACTCAGCTCGCGCACCGCCGCATAGGAGGCCGCGTTTCGGAGCGCGATGGCCGACTGGTTGCCGAGCGTCCGGAGCAGCCGGAGATCGTGCGAGCCGTAGGCCGCGCCCGATCGTTTCGGTCCGACGGCGAGCAGACCTTCGAGGCTGTCCTCGACGCGCAGCGCGACGATCAGCTTGACGCCGGCTGCGGCGAGCACGCGCGCGCCGCGGCTCGCGCCCGCGGCGAGCGACACGACCGAAGCGCCCGGCCCGGGGACGGCGCCGAGCACCGGATCGTCCGCCGCGACTCCGATACCGCTCCGGTCGCACAGCATCCCGTCGCCGTCCGGGAGGAGGAGGAGACAGGGAATCGGCGCCACCGACTGCTCCAGCGTCCGGGCGATGGCCGCGACGATCTCGCTCCGGTCGAGCGACGCGGCGAGCGTCCGGCTGACCGCCTCGACGGTCGCCTCCGGATCGTACCGCGTCCGGAAGAAGATGCGGTCGACGAGGCGCTGTACGGCGCGCCGGACGGGGGTGAAGATCGCGACCACGACGAGCGTGAAGAGGAAGGGCGTCCACGCCGTCGCGCCGGGCACCTCGCCCGGCCCGAGGGCGTGCGCGACGCCGAGCAGCGTGACGTACCCCACCGTCACGGCCACGCTGAACACGACGTAGAAGACGCTCCGCGTGAGCAGCGGGTCGAGGTCGAGGAGGTCGTGCTTCAGGATCGCGTAGGTGAGCGTCAGCGGCAGCAGCGCGGAGGTGACCGGCAGGAGATTCACCGGCAGCGGCACGCGCGCCGCCGCCGCCGCGAGCTCCACGCCCGCCGGCGCGCCGATCGCGACCAGGCTGCCGAGTGCCACGACCTGCACCCGCACCCGGTCCTCGGGCGTGGCGCCGCGATACCAGGCGACGATCAGCGCGCAGGCACCAAGCGCCATCGCCGCGAAGTAGACGAGGCTCCAGTCGAAGAAGCGCATCCAGAGCTCGGGCGCGCGGTCGTAGAGCCCGATGTCGAGGCCCGCGTGCAGACAGGTGACGGCGGCGAGCGCGACGAGCAGCGGGCCCGCGCGGCGCGGCAACGGCCGGTCGGGAAAGGTGAGTGCCAGGACGAGCAGCGCCGCCGGCGCCACCGCCTGCGCGCCCGCGTACAGCGACCGGAAGTGGAACCGGTAGAAGTCGCCGAGCGTCACCACCATCATGAGACCCCAGGCCGTGCAGAAGACGAGCATCGCCGCGCTCGCCGGCCGGCCGGGCTTCAGGTAGGCGACCACGAAGCCGAGGACGAGAAACACCGCGCCGTTGACAAGCAGAACGCCGAACAGGGAGACGTAGTCGGCGAGCCCGAAGCGCATGATCGGGACCGTCCGCTCCGTGCGCCCTGCGGGTGTGAGAAAGGTGTAGCGCACCGGAGTGCCGACATGATTCGCCCACGTCGCCTCGACCAGATCGGCCACCCGCTCCACCGGCTGCCCGTCGGCGGCGACGAGCTTGGCGCCGAACGGCACGCCCGCCCGGAAGCCGGTCCAGTGGCCGAGGGCGTTCGGTGCGACGATCCGGTTCCGGCCGAGCAGGAAGCCCATGAACGGCCGCCGCACCCAGGCGGTCGAGTCGAGCAGGCAGACGAGGGTCACGCCCGCGACGGCCGCGACGAGCGGGTGAAGGAACCGACGGTCGGTCAACAGCATGATCGGCGCGTTCCGCGCGCCAGGGGAGCAATATCTGCGCCATGGACGGCCGCGGCGCTCAGCGGGCTCGCGCTCGCGGCGAGCTTCCCGCCCGCGGGGTTGTCCCTGCTCGCCTGGTTCGCCGCGTGGCCGCTGCTCCGCGCCGTGCGCGACGCGTCGTGGCAGCGCCGTCTCGCGCTCGGTTCGCTCGCGGGGTTTGTCTGGTCGCTCGGCACCGTCGGCTCGTGGCTCTACCCGGCGACCCGCGAACATCTCGCCGCGGGGCCGGCCGCCGCCGCGGCGCTCACTGCCGCCGCGGCATGGACGTACGGCGGAGCCTACCTCGCGGCGCTCGCTCTGGTCTACGGCTGGCTGCCGCGACCCCGCTGGCTCGCGGCCCCCGCCGCCCTGGTCCTGCTCGAGCAGCTCCGGACCGGCGTGCTCGGCGGTGCGCCGTGGGCGCTCCTCGGCCAGACCCAGCACGACGTCCTGCCCCTCGCCCAGCTCGCCGAGCTGACCGGCGTGGCGGGTTTGTCTTTTCTCGTCCTGCTGCCCGCCGCGGCCGCGGCCGAGCCGCGTCCGGCGCGGACGGTGGGCCTCCTGACGTCGGCGGCGGCGGTCGCCGCGACGCTCCTCTTCGGCGGGATCCGGTTGTACGCCCTCCCCGCCTTCGATCCCGGCGGCGAGCCGGATCTGGCCGTCGTGAGCGGGCTCAATCTCGCCGCGGATCCGCTGGCCGCGTATGTCGCTGCGAGCGCGACCGCTCCGCCCGCACCGCTCACCGTCTGGCCGGAAGCGGCCGTTCCGGGCTACCTGTCCGACGACCCCTCTGCCGCTGGCGCCGTCGCCCGCGCCGCGCGGACGCGGGGCTGGCTCCTACTCGGCGCGCCGCGCCACGAGATCAGCGGAGGGGCCCGACGATACTTCAACTCGGTGCTCCTCTTCGACGCCGACGGACGGCTCCGGAACACGTACGACAAGCGCCGCCTCGTGCCGTTCGGGGAGCGCTCGCCTCTCCCCGCGCTCTCCACCGTGCCGCGCCCCTTCAGCGCCGGGACGGCCGATGCCCCGCTCGCCACCGACCGCCTCCGCATCGGGCCGCTCGTCTGCTGGGAAGCCATCTTCCCCGCGCTCGCCCGGCGTTACGCCGAGCAGGGGGTCGACGTCCTCGTGAACCTGACGAGCGACCGCGACCTGGGGACCGGCGCTTCACAGCAGCTCGCGTTCTCCCGCTTCCGCGCGATCGAGACGCGGCGGTGGCTCGTCCGCGCGTCGGGCACCGGTGCGACCGTGCTCGTCGATCCGGCGGGACGCGTGCACCGCGCCGACACGCTGCACCTCGGTCCACCGTCCGGTCGCGCCGGCCGGACGATCTACGTGCGCTTCGGTGAGACGATGAGCTGGCTCTCGGCGGCGCTGCTCGTCGCGCTCTTGCTCCCGCATACCGCGAACGTTTGGCCGCGGTAGGGGGCGAAAATAGCGTCGCAGGCAGCCCCTCGACGTGCGTGATCGCCGTCCGTACCGTGGGCGCTCCGGGCACATCTTTTGCGTTGCGTTCGACTGGATAGCTGGGTTAAGAGCAGGCGACGCCTCCATGCGTCCCCCAAGCCGCGTCTTCCTCGTCGGACTGCTCGCGGTCCTCCCGCTGCTGGCGCTCCGCGTCTCCGCGCACGCCTGGTGCGTCGGCGGGGCGCCGCCGGCGCTCGACGAGGACAACGACGGGCTCAACGACATCCAGGAACGCTTCTTCGGAACCGACCCGAACAACGCGGACACCGACGGCAACGGCGTCCTCGACGGCGACGAGGACAACGACCACGACGGCATCCCGAACAAGGACGAGCCGACGATCTTCTCGCTCGAGGGGTTCGTCGATCCGTTCGCAGTCCGGTCCCGCAACGTCGCGCTCGTCATCGAGGGGACCAACCTGTTCCCGAACTTCGTCGGCAGCATCAACCGCATCAACTTCGTCCAGACGCGGCAGCTGGTCTGGAGCTCCGCGCGACGCCGCCTGAACAAGCGCGTCCGTCTCTACCTGCGGATGCCGTGGACGCGGGCGCAGAAGCTCGTCGGCAAGCTCGCGGTGGAGACGGCGGTCGGACAGACGAACCTGCTGTCGTTCGAGCGCATGAACTGTCCCGGCGGAGCACCGCAGGTCATGGCCGCCGCCATCGTGAACATGAAGACCCGCCTCAAGGGCGTGACGTACCATCTCAGCTACGTCGCCATCGGCGGCTGCAACCTGATCGACCGCGAGGGGAAGCGGGCGCGCACGCGGGTCCGTCTCGCCGACCACGACGTGCTGCTGCGCGTCCCCTACGGCGGGATCCAGATGCTGCCGACGCGCATCATGATCCCGGCGCGCGGCACCGCGAAGCCCGACCCGATCTACCCGTACTCCGACAACATCAACGTCGGCGACCCGATCGCGATCGTCACCGACGACGGTCCGAGCAACACCGTGACCGTCGAGCCGCCGATCGCCGATCTGCGCATTCCCGCCGACGACCTGACCGAGGACCACGATCAGGACGGCCTCACGAGCGACGTCGAGCTGCAGATCGGAACCGACCCGCTCGCCTACGACACGGATCACGACAAGCTGTCGGACGGTCAGGAGATCGAGCGCGGAACCGATCCGCTCGACCCCGACACGAACGGCGACGGCCTGCTCGACGGCGACGAGTAGTTCCGGCGTCGCCCCGAACGAGCGGTCGCATCGCGAGCCAGAGCGCCCGCGGATCCAAGCTCGCCGGCCGGCACGGTTCTTTCAGGACAGTGACGCGAGCGGCCCCGGTCCAGTCCGCCAGATCAGACCGCCGGCCCTGGCCGGTGACGAGCGGGCCGATGCAACACGCATCGGCCGCTCGCCGGCCGACCTAGCTCACGAGGGGACTCTGTCCCCTCGCCCGTCGGGCAAAGCCCGACGGGCCCCACTCCCCAGCTCGCTTCGCTCGGCCGCGCGCTTCGCGCGCGGAGAATCCAATTCGGGTCGCGCTCCTAAACGACGCCGAGCGTACGCAACCGTTCGATCTCGCCGGGCGTGACACCGATCTCGTCGAGCAACGTCGCCGTGTCCGCCCCGAGGGGCGCGGCCGCACGGTAGCGTGGCGTCACCCCGTCCATCTTGATGGGGCAGCCGACCTCGCGGAGGTCGCCGAAGACCGGATGCGGCACGTCGACGACCATCGCGCGGGCGCGCGTCTGCTCGTCGGCGAGCGCCTCCTCGACCGAGTGGACCGGCGCGACCGGCACGCGGCCGCGGAGCCGCGTGAGCCACTCCGCCGTCGTGCGGGTGCGGAACGTCCGTGCGAGCAGCGCGACGAGCGCATCACGGTGCGCGAGCCGGTCGGCGAAGCTCCGGAAGCGCGGGTCGTCGCGCAGCGCGCCGAGGTCGAGCGCGTCCGCGAGCCGCTCCCAGAACTTCTCCTTCATGCACATGACGACGATCCAGCCGTCGCGGGTGGCGAAACGCTGGCTCGGGACGAGGCTCTGGTGGGCGCCGTCCGCGAGGCGTGCCGGATGCCAGTCCCGGTTGAGCGTCCACACCGCCAGGTAGTTCAGCATCGAGAGCGCGGCGTCGAACAGCGAGACGTCGAGGTCGCAGCCCGTGCCCGTCTCGCGCGCCCGGTGGAGGCCGATCATGAGGGCGAGCGCCGAGAGCATGCCGCCCGCGAAGTCCACCACCGAGACGCCCGAGCGTGTCGGTGGACCGTCGGGCTCGCCGGTGACGCTCATGAAGCCGGCGTACGCCTGGAGGATGAAGTCGTAACCCGGCTCGCCGGCGCGTGGCCCGGTGCGGCCGAAGCCCGACAGCGTGCAGCAGACGACGCGCGGGTTGGCCGCGCGCAGCGCCGCGTAATCGAGGCCGAGCTTCGGGGGCAGGTCGCCGCGCAGGTTCGTGTAGACGGCGTCGGCGCGCGCGACGAGCCGCTGGAGCAACGCGCGGCCCTCGGGCGCACGCAGGTTGAGCGTCAGGCTGCGCGCGCCGCGGTTCAGCGCCTGGTAGTAGAGGCCGTCGGCCGCGGCCGCGTCGGCGAACGGCGGCACGCGCCGCGCCTCGTCGCCGCCGGCGCTCGGGTCCTCCACCTTGACGACGTCGGCGCCGAGGTCCGCGAGCAGCGTCATCGCGTACGGCCCCGCGCCGAGCTGCGTGAACGCCAGTACCCGCACGCCGGCAAGCGGCGACGCTCCGCCGGCGTTCGGGTTGACACTCATCGCGCGATGCTCCTACATTGCCCGCGGCCGTTCAACCGACACTCGCATGCGCGCGCCGTTCAAGGACGTCATCAAGCGCGACCGGCCCCGCGACGACGCGCTGCCCGTCGACGAGTTCCTCGCCGGCCTCGATCGCTTCATCGACGCGCACAACCCGTATCGCCAGAACAAGGTCATCCCGGCGATCGGCAACGGCACCGCGAGCTTCGACGTCGTCCGGCGCTACGCGAAGGAGCTCTACTACCTCGGCCTGTGGATGACGCCCGAGTTCCCGATCCTCATCGCCAACGCGCCCGACACCGACGCCTTCACGCTCGAGGACTCCGAGCACTACGCGCACTGGGCGCAGAACTTCGCCGACGAGGCCGGCTACCTGCGCGACCCGAACCACGTCGTGATGAAGGTCGACTACACCCGCGCCCTCGGCATCTCCGACGACGAGCTGCGCGCGTACGTGCCGATGCCGGAGACGATCGGCTCGATCTACACGCTGCTCTACTACGCGCGCCGCTCCTACGAGGAGGCGCTGGGCGCGCTCGGCTATGCCCGCGAGCGCGTCGCCGGCATGAGCGGCTACGCCAAGACGCTCTACGAGGGTCTCGCGCGACACTACGACGTCCGCGTGCGTGACCTCGAAGTGCACGCGTACGCCGAGCAGGAGCATGGCGACAAGGCCCTCGAGCTGATGCAGCGCGTGTGTCTCAGCGGCTACGTCCAGCGCCGCGTGCGGCAGGCGGTCGAGCACACGATCCTCACCAACGAATGGCGGGCGCTGGCGCTGAACCGCTGGCTCGAGTGACCCGCCTCGCGTGACCGGGCGGCTCGCCGGCCGGGTCGCGATCGTCACCGGAGCCGGCCAGGGCATCGGCCGCGCCGTGGGGCTCGTCTTCGCGCGCGAGGGCGCGCGGGTCTGCGTCGCAGAGGTTCGCGCGGACCGCGGGGCGCGCACGGCGGCGGAGATCGCCGCGGCGGGCGGCGACGCGTTCGCCGTGACGGCCGACGTCGGACGCAAAGACGATGTCGAGGCCATGGTGGCCGAGACCGTCCGGCGCTTCGGACGGGTCGACATCCTCGTCGACAACGCCCACGGCTTCGGGCCGCGCGCGCCGCTCGCCGACGTCCCCGACGCGCAGTTCGACCGCTCGTGGACCTCGGGCGTCAAGGGCACGTGGTGGGCGATGTGCGCCGTCCATCCCCACATGGCCGCGGCCGGCGGCGGCCGGATCGTCAACGTCGTGTCGCTGGCCGCCGAGCGTGGCGACGCGGGGCTCGGCGATTACAGCGCCGCCAAGGCCGGCATCGTCGCCCTGTCGCGGACGGCGGCGCGCGAGTGGGGCGCCGAGGGCATCACCGTGAACTGCGTCGCCCCGGCCGCGGCCACCAAGCGCGGCCAGGACTGGGCGGCGCGCGATCCGGAGGCGTTCCGTCAGGCGATGGCGGGCCGACCGATCGCGCGCCTCGGAGACCCGGAAACCGACATCGCGCCGGTCTTCCTGTTCCTCGCGAGCGATGACGCCCGCTTCGTCACCGGCCACGTGATCCACGTCGACGGCGGCGCGTTCCTCGGCTGACGTCGCCTTCATCGCGCACCGGGAAGCAGTCCCGCGCGCCCGTCGGCCGTGTGTTGGAGCTGCGTCACGAGCATGCCGAGCTCGGTGCTCGGCGCCGTCATCGGACAGCCACCGCCGCGCTCGATCCGCGAGAGCGCCCGGGACAGCCGCCGGATCGGGACCGCGAGCGCGACGGCGAGAATGGCGGCGCGCGCCGGCATGACCGCCGCGACGGTGCACCTGCCATGCCGACGGTGCGCTACGGCTCGCGGCGCGCGGATGCGGCGCGGGTGTCGGCGCTCGCAGCACCGTGCCGGCGCGGTTGATGTGCGAACCGTCGCTCCCTCCCGATATAAGGTTACGCATGGCGCGCGGGAACGACTGGGCGTGGTGCCCGACGTGCCGCGGCCGGCTCGCCCACGTCGCACGCGGCGGGCGGCCGCGACCGACCTGCGCTGCCTGCGGCTTCGTCTTCTTCGCCAACCCGGGCGTCGGCGCCGCAGCCGTCGTCCGCAACACCGCCGGGCGCGTGCTCCTCGTCCAGCGGGCGCCGGACCAGCACGGTGCGGGCGCATGGTGCTTCCCCTGCGGCTTCGTCGAGTGGGGTGAGGACGTCCGCGCGGCGGCGGCGCGCGAAGCGCACGAGGAGGCGCGCGTCGAGGTGACGGTGGGCGAGGTCCTGCAGGTCGCCTCGAACTTCCACGACCCCGAGAAGCCGACCGTCGGCATCTGGTTCGCGGCCGAGCTGGTCGACCCGCAAGCCACACCGGTTGCCGGCGACGACGCGGTGGCCGTCGGCTGGTTCGACCCGTCGGAGCCTCCGCCCCTCGCCTTCCCGACCGACGCGACGCTTCTCGCACGGCTGGCGAGGGGCGGCTGAGAAAGAGGACCGGGGTCGAAGCGCGAGGCTTCGACCCCGGTCCGTGGGGCGACCGGCACGGGCGCCGAGCGCGGTTTACGGCTGTGAGGGGCTCAGGCCAAGGAAGGTACCGAGCGGTGTGGCCCGGCCGGCGGCGCCGACGGCGGGCACGCTCGGCCCGTTCGGGGGGTTCAGCGACGGGTGATCGAACGGCGCCCGCTCGAAGCGCACCCGGTCGTCGGTCATGGCGACCAACAGCGAGACGAGCGCATTCTTCTCGGTCTCGGTCAGCCCGAGCGGCCGAATGGCGCTGTCCGTGAACTGATTCGGGAAGTCGCCGCCCCGGTTGTAGAAGTCGACCACCTGGCGCAGGGTCGCCTTGTCGCCGGTGTGGAAGTAGGGGCCGCTCAGCTCCACATTGCGCAGGCCGGGTGTCTTGAACTTGCCTTGCCCCGGCTGCAGGATGTCGCCGCCGTCGTCCGCGACCGGCCGGACGCCGGTGTTGAAGAAGCCCTCGAGGGGATCCGCTACACCGAGCTCGATCGCCCGGCCGACGGTGGCCCTGGTGAGCTCGCCGCCGTCATGGCAACTGGTGCACCGGCCGTTCCCCTTGAACACGGAGAGCCCGAGCTGCTCCTGGGCGTTGAGGGCGCCGGTGTTCCCGTCCAGGAACGCGTCGTAGCGCGTCTGGTCCGAGACCTGCGTCGACCCGTAGAGCATGACGGACAGCCCCCAGTACAGGGAGAAGTTGTTCTCCATGACCGTGAAGCCGTTCACCACCGCGCTCGAGTTCCACCACGCCGGATCGAACGCGGCCCGGATCAGCGCCGCGTAGGTGGTGTTGAGGCCGAGGCTCGGGAACCCGGAGAGCGGGCCCAGCACGCTGTCGGTGGGGTCCACGAGCTGCTGGCCGAGCGGCCGGAGCGCGAGGAGCTTGCGGCCGAGCTGGGGGAAGCTCCTCCCCGCGCACGACATCTCGACGCCATTGTTCGGCGGCCCGACTTCCTGGGATGCCAGGCTGGCGTTGGGGAGGGCGATCTGGACCGGTGCCGGCACGCCGTTGGTCACGCGCAGGACCCGGGCGGTGGGGTCGGTCGGTCCCGCGGGGTTCACGCCGTTGAAGACGTTGTTCGCGCGGCCGTCCCAGAAGTTCCGGAAGTTGAAGACCGCGTTGATGCTGAGGGGCGTGTTCCGGCCTGTGACTTGGCGATTGTTGCCGAACGGGCTGCTGAGAATCGGCCCGCAGCTGTCCACGGAGCTGGGGAGGTTCAGGCCGATGAAGTTCCGCTTGAACACGCCCTGGGAGCCGACCACATCATTGACGGTGATGGGGAAGTTGGCGGCCGTCAGGGTGCCGCCCGCAGGCACTGTCTCGAAGACTCCGTTGGCGCCCGGGTTGACCGTGTTGACGGTGCGGTCGTCCGCGCTTGCGTGGAAGTGGCACGAGGCGCAGGCCTGCACGCCGTCGCCGCCCGCCTGCGTCTCCCAGAAGAGCGCCTTGCCCAGCTGGATTGCAGCGTCCCGGTTCACCACGAAGGCGCCGAGGTTGGGCGGCAGGGGAACGGGCACCCTCCGGAGTGCCTTCAGCCCCGCGAGGGCGGGTCCGGCCGCCCCGAGCAGCGCGGCGGCAACCACGAGGGGCCCGGCGGCCCGCAGGAGCCTGGCCGGGCGTGAACGGAATGCGGTGTTCATGACGAATCCTCCACTGGCTGGGTGAGTGGACAGCTCGTCATGCCATCGCATGCATGCTTGCCAGCTTTCGAGCTTACGATGCGATTCGAAACGTGCCGCATGGCGAGCGCTTGGTATCTCTGCACAGCGGACGCTACGGCTCGGAAAGCGGTACCGTAAATTGGGAGTTTCCCGATGCGCGTCGGCAGTACGCCGAGAAACGCAACGAGGGCGTGGTCCGACGCGCCGCGGCTCAGTGCGTTCACGCAGCGGCTTACCGTCGTTTCTGGGGGGTTCGCCGGACTCGGCTACGGGGTTTCCGAAATTGCGGGGACCGTCTGGCTACGAGTACAGGGTGCTGCAGCGAGTGCCGCAGATGACCACCATGTTCGTCATCGAGGACGAGCCCGTCCTCGCCAGGAACCTCGTGAGAGCCTTCGCACGCGAGGACTTCCACGTCCTGCACGCGGCCGGGATCGCCGAGGCTCGCGGCATCGCGTCGGAGACGCCCCCCGACGTCGCGCTCCTCGACCTCCGACTGCCGGACGGCAGCGGCCTCGACATGCTCGGTTACCTGCTGGCGCAGGATCCGGATCTGCCGGTCATCATGATGACCGGGTATGGAACGGTCGCCGAGGCCGTACGAGCGATGCAGCTCGGCGCACGCGACTACGTGCAGAAGCCACTCGATCTCGAGGAGCTACGGCTGCGCGTCGACCGCGCGCTCCGCAGCACGCGGCAGCGCCGCGAGATTTCTTATCATCGCGAGCGGCAGGCGGCGGCGTGCAATATCCTCGGCGAGTCCGCGGCGATCGACCGGCTGCGCGGCATGGTCGAGCGGGTGATGCGCATGACCGGCGCGCCCGGTGCGCCGGCACCCACCATCCTCCTGCTCGGGGAAACGGGCAGCGGCAAGGGACACGTCGCGCGCGCGCTGCACGCCGGCGGAGGACGGCGCGAGGGACCCTTCATCGAGGTGAACTGCACCGCGCTGCCCGAGAACCTGGTCGAGGCGGAGCTCTTCGGCCACGAGAAGGGCGCGTTCACCGACGCCAAGGCGGCGCGGGCGGGCCTGTTCGAGACGGCGCACGGCGGCACCATCCTGCTCGACGAGATCGGGCACATCTCCCCCTCGCTCCAGTCGAAGTTCCTGAAGGTGATCGAGGAGAAGGCCGTCCGACGGATCGGTGCGACCACGCAGCGTCGCATCGACGTCCAGGTGATCGCCGCGACCAGCCGCGACCTCGAGGCCGCGACGCGGACGGGCGAGTTCCGGGAGGACCTCTACCAGCGGCTCTCGGTGGCCGTGATCCGCATCCCGCCGCTGCGGGAACGCGACCATGACGCCGTGCTGATCGCCCGGGCGCTCCTCGAGGAAACGTCGCGCCGCTACAAGCTGCCGCTCCGCGCGCTCTCGCCCGACGCGGAGGTCGCGCTGCGCCACTATGCGTGGCCGGGCAACGTCCGCGAGCTCGCCAACACGATGGAGCGCGTCGTGCTGTTCTCCGACGCCGACCCGGTACGCGCCGAGGACCTCGGCCTACCGAACGGCTCGCAGGCGGGCTCGTCGGTGAGCGTCCTGGCTTCGGGCGGCATCCGCGTCGACTTCCCGGACGCCGGCCTGTCCCTCGAGGCCGTGGAGCGCGCGGTCCTCGTCGCGGCGATGGAGAAGGCCGGCGGCAACCAGAGCGAGGCCGCGCGGCTGCTCGGCATCTCGCGCGACACGCTCCGCTACCGGATCGTGAAGTTTGGGTTGGGAGAATGAGAGAGTGACGCATCGCTTGCGCATCGCCGTGGTCGGGCTCGCCCTGGCGGCGGCCGCCCCCGCGGCGCTTCTGGCCTCGGGAACCAGCCCGGCACTCGTGCTCTCCGCCGCCACCGGCTCCGCCGCCGGCAGCCAGCGTGCCGTCACGCTCGACGGCTCGCTCGACTTCGCCAACGCGGTGCAGGTCGCCTATCCGCTGAGCCTCGTCGTCTTCCAGGGCTCGCGGTTCGTGCGCTACCGGCTTCCCGGCGCCGTCGTCGCGGGCACGAGCCCCGAGCTGGCCGACGGCCACCTGACGACCGACGAGATCGACGCCGTCGATCACGAGGGCTCCGCCGCTCCCGCGGCCGTGCGCATCGTCACGCTCGTCGCGGACCGGATCCGCGTCGCCCTGCCCGCCGACTTCGTCGCGGGCCCGACGACCGCGGTCGTCTATGCGATCCTGCCCGACAGCAACGTCCTGTCGAACCCGATCGACTTCACGCTACCCTGACATGCATCTCCGCCGCGCACCGCTCCGCGTGACTGCCGTCCTGCTCGTCGTCGGCCTTGCCGCCGCCGTGCCGGCCGCCCACTTCCCCATCTTCGACCACGACCCCGTCGACTCGTCGACGGGCCGGCCCTATCCGATTTTGCCGGGCACGCCGCTCATCCTCCCGCAGCCCGATGGCAAGTACGATCCGCCGATCGTCGACCGGTCCACGACGGGCGACGTCGACCTCGTGGTACGCGCCGGGACGGTGATGATCGGCCCCTCGATCCCGCCTCCCGCCACGTCGCCGCGCACCGCGGTCGCGGGCAGCCCGGCGCTCGTCCCCGGCAGCGGCATCCCGTTCACGGTCGCCGTGTCGGACGGAAGCAGCGCGACGGCCACGGGCAACCCGCTCCTCGGACCCGAGATGGACGGCATCCCCGTGCTCGTCCTCGCGTTCGCCGACTTCGACGGCGACGGCGTGATCGGACCGACCAGCGCCGACGACGACGGCGTCGCGGACGATGCGCGCGAGCTCCAGGAGTCGGACTACCTCATCGGCCGCCAGGTTTCGCTCTTCCACAACGGCGTGGCGCAGGGCACGCTCTACATCTGGAAGGGAGCGCCGGCGTCTGCAGGAGGTCTCCGCGTCGTCCTCACGGCGATCGCGTACGTCGGATCCTTCAGCCCGAGCTTCTTCTTCGGCAGCGTCCCCGACGGGCCGCCCGTCGCGACTCGGATGCCTTTCTTTCCACGCTACGATCCGGACCGCGTGGTGGAGGCGAATGGTCGCGGCGGTCCGGCCGAGCCCGCACATCGCCTCGGCATCGAGCTCGAGCCGGCATTCGAGCCGCCCGTGGACGACCCCGATCTCGGGACGCCGTTCGCGCTGCCGACCGACGGCTCGAGCCCCACGATCGACCGCGTGGCGGTCGCGGGCGGGCCGATGTCGCGCCTGCGATGCGTCCGGCCGTCCTCCGCCGCCGGATTCCCGGTGGGCGCCGCGGTCCCACTCTACCGCGGCGCCGCCGGCGCCCTGTACGAGGATCTCTCCTCGGTCGACGTCCCCGACAACGGCCGGGGCACCGCGGTACCAGTGCGGCTCGTGCCGGTCGACGCGTTCGACAACGTGACCGATCCCCCGGCCGGCGCGCAGGCCACCCTCATCGCCGGCCCGGGGCTCGTCATCGCCGAGCCGGACACCGACGGCGACCCCACGCGTGAGACGGTGCCCATCGGCGGCGCCGACGGCGTCGACGTGGCACTCGACGACACCGGTGGCATGGGCGACTCGGGAACCGCATCGACGCTCACGGTCGCCGTGGGCGGTGTGCCGGTCGAGACGCTCGCCGTGCGGTTCGTGCCGGGGCCGGCCGCCACGGAGGTGCCGAGCATTACGCACGACGAGCTCGCTGGCCACCCCGACTCCGTCGTCGTCGGCCATCCGTTGCACGACACGGTGGTCGTCGTGGTCGACGACCCCCAGCGCGACGCGGAGAGCGTCACCGGCGCCATCACCCTGAACGGGAGCCCCATGGGGACCGTGTTGCTCCACGAGGGACCGCCGCCCCCCGGCCTGACCCTCCCGCCCGGACAGGTGTTCACCGGGCCGATCGACGTGACGCCGTCGGCGGAGGGCACGCTCGAGCTGTCGCTCACTGCGCGCGACACCGCGAGCCACGTCTCCGATCCGGCCCGCCTCTCGCTGCCCGTCTACCCCGACGGATCGCCGGCCGTGTCGGAGCTGTCGGTCTCGCCCGACTCGGCGGGCGCCGGGCGCTTCTTCCTCACCATCATGGGACGCGTCTCCGACACCGACCGCATGACGCGGGTGACCGCCCAGATGGACCGCGGCAAAGGCTTCCACCGCGTCGCCGCCCTGAACGACAAGGGGCTCTTCGGAGATGCAACGCCGGGCGACGGCGTGTTCTCGCGGCGCCGTCCCATTCGCGTTCCGGTACCCGGGTCCTATCCGGTGCGCATGGTGGTGGCGAACCACGCGCGTGGCGTCGTCACGACCGCGCCGGTGCAGCTCCGGGTCGTTGCCCCCTGAGGGGAGCGCTATCGATGGCGCCGCTGGCGTTACGCCCCTTACGCCGCGGGCAGATCGAGGACGAAGCGGGCGCCGTGCGGGACCGCGGCGTCGAGCGCGATGGTGCCGCCGTGGCGCTCGATGATCTTCCGCACGACGGCGAGGCCGACGCCGGTTCCCGTCGACTTCGTCGTCATGAAGAGCCCGAAGACGCGCTGGCGCATCTCCGGGGGCACGCCGGGGCCCGTGTCGGCGAGCTCCACACGCACGCGCCCGGCGCCGTTGCCGGATGCCGCGGCGCTGATCGCGATCCGGCCGCCCGGCCCCATCGCCTCGATCGCGTTGACGACCAGCTCCTGGATCGCCTGACCGAGGTGGGCGGGGTCGGCCCGTACGAGCGGCAGGTCCGGCGGGACATCGAGGTCGACGGTCACACCGCCGGCCTCGAGCCTCGACGCGAGGGTCCGCAGCAACGCCTCGATCAGCGACGCCAGGTGCGTCGGCTCGACGTGCGGCTCGAACGGCCGCGTGAAGTCGAGGATGCCGCGGACGTGCGCCTCGAGCTTGTCCACCTCTACCAGCACGTCCTGCAGGTTCTCGTGCACCGGCTCGGTCGCCGGGACTTGCTCGAGGCCGAGCTGGGCGGCGAGCCGGATGCCGGCGAGCGGGTTGCGGATGCCGTGCGCCACTCCCGCGGACAGCTCGCCGATCGCGGCCAGGTGCTCGGCGCGGGCGAGGCTCTCCTGCGCGTCGCGGAGTTGCTCGAGGGCCGCGGCGTTGGCGAGCGCGATCGCGGTCTGGTTGGCGAGCGTGGTGAGGACGTCGACGTCGTCGGCCGAGAAGGGCCGGCCGGACGACTTGCCGCCCACCGCGAGGAGGCCCGCCGGCTGGCCGCGGCGCAGGAGCGGGACGAGCAGCACGGCGTCGAGCGCGTCGAAGAGGCTCCGGAGCGCGTCGCGGTTCGGCCGGAGACGTGCCGCCTCCTCCACCTCGTCGCGCGAAAGTACGCCGCCGCGTGCCTCGAACGCGGCGAGGCCGGGATCGCTCGCCGGGAGCGAGCGTCGCGTGGCGCGGCCACCGCGGCGTACGAACACGTCGTTCTCCCGCTCCCAGACCGTCGCCCCGTCGATGAACAGCACCTCCCGGAGCGCGGTGAGGAGGTGCTCCACGATCGCGCGGCGGTCGAGAAGTGTCGTCATGCGCTCGCTCGCGTGCGCGACCGTGTCCTTGTAGTCGACCCGGCCGCGGTAGAAGAGCCGGTCGATGGCACGCTGGATGCGGTCCCGCAGCGGAACGGCGGTCGCGAGCGCCACGAGCACGAACGCGATCGGAAAGACCGGGCTCCGCGACGACACGAGGCCGGCGGCGAGCCCGTCCGCCAGCAGCAGCGCCCCGGCATATGCGAGCGAGACGAGCGCCGTGATCACGGAGTAGACGAGCGCCTGCTTCACGAACCGGTCGGCCTCGAACAGGTCGTGGCGGGCGATCGCGTAGCCGATCGAGAGCGGGAAGAGGAAGCCCGTCAACGTCAGCAGGCTGAACGACAGCCGTTGGCCGAAGAGGAAGACCGCGAGGACGCCCAGTACCGGCACCAGGAACGCGACGACGGCGCCCGTGAGGACGACGCGCGCGCGGCGGCGTGCGAGCGGCGTGCGGCCGCGGAAAGCCGCGACGGCGACCGACGCCATGCCGGCCAGCGATGCCGCCGCGATCGCCAGGAAGACGATCGCGTTCAGCACGTAGAGGCCCTCGTACCAGCGCCGGAACAACCACAGCTGGGCCATCCCGACCGCGAAGCCGACGGCGTACAGCCATCCGAGGGGGCGGCCGCTTCGCCGGACGGGCGGCCGCGGCTCGGGGACCGTCAGCGCCAGGTGCAGGATCGCGGCCGGTGCGAGCCCTTCCAGGAGCAGCGCGAGCCCGTGGAAGCGGTCGGCGGTGAACAGGTCGAGGTCGAGGAGCAGGTAGAGACCCCAGACGACGCCGAACGCGAGGAGGGCGCGACTCTGTCGCGACTCCGGCTTCAGGTAGAAGACGGCGAGCCCGACCGCGAGGAACGCAACGCCGTTCAGCGCGTACACGCCGAGCGTCGCGACCCAGTCCCGCAGGGTGAACACCATGGAGCGCACGCTGCGACGCTCCTGGCCGCCGGGCCCTTCGAAGACGAACTCGTGCAGCGTGCCGGGGCGTGCGGCGCGGACCCGCGTCTCGACGTCGTGCCGCGACGTCACCACATCGCCGTCGACGCTCACCACCCGCGAGCGGAAGGGCACGCCGGCCACCGTGCCGGTCCAGCCGGGACGGCCGAGCGGGACGACGAACAGGTTGTCCCACACGACGAAGCCGGCGAAGGTGTGTCCGACCTCGGCGAGCGAGCCCACCAGGGCGACCGCGGAAAGCGCGACGCTCGCCAGTGAGAGGACGAGGAACAGCACAGCGTCCGCGCGGCGCGGGAACCGGCTCATCACGGCCGCACCGTTGCGGGCCCAAGCCGGCGGCGGCGGAACGTCGCCGCGTACTGCAGGCTCACGACCAGATACAGGAAGAGCGTGGCGGGCCGGAGGAGGCGTGGGTAGCGGCGGAGCTTCGCGGTGCGGCGGACGAAGGCGCGCCAGCCGTAGAACCGCGCTTCGACGTCGCGCACCGCGCTCTCGAGGCGCTCGGGGCTCCAGCCCGGCAGCTCGTAGACGAGATGCTGGAGGTCGTAGCGACGCCAGTCGCGGCTCCGGATACGTCCCTCGGCGTCGAGCTTCTGGAACGTCGGCGTGCCGGGAAACGGCGTCAGGATGCCGAACGATGCGGCGAACATGTCCGCCTCGTCGCAGAAAGCGAGTGTCCGCTCGAAGACGTCCGGCGGGTCGTGGTCGAAGCCGAAGGTGAACATGCCGAGCACGCCGATGCCGTGCCGCTGGAGCGCCTGGATCTGCGTCTTGTAGCGCGCGACGGCGTTGGTCCGCTCTTTGTTCATCTCGCCGATCGACTGCGGCACGATCGACTCGAACCCGACGAGGACGCCGACGAGCCCGCTGGCCGCGGCGAGATCGAGCAGCTCCGGGTCGTCCGCGATGTCGATCGACACCTCGCCGATCCACTTCTTGCCGAGCGGCGCGAGCGCACCGAACAGCCGCCGGGAATACTCCCGATTGATGAGCAGGTTGTCGTCGATGAAGAAGACCGCGCGGCCGCGAAGCCGCGCCACCTCCGCGACGACGTCGTCCACCGGCCGCCGCCGGTACTTCGGGTTCACGGTGGACACGCTGCAGAAGCTGCAGCGGTACGGACAGCCGCGCGTCGCCTGGACGAGGTTGGTGGTGAGATAGCCGCGGCCGCGGAGCAGGCCGCGGTCGAGCAGCGGGTAGGCGGCGAGGTCGGTGCCGTTCTGGCTCACGTACCGCGGCTTCAGCCGGCCGCGCTCGAAGTCGGCGAGGAGCGCGGGCCAGGTGTCGTCGGCTTCGCCGACCACGACGGCGTCGGCATGGCTGGCCGCTTCCTCGTCGTCGGGGCAGAGCGTCACGTGCCATCCGCCGAGGACCACCGGGACGCCACGCGCGCGAAAGACGTCCGCGAGCTCGTAGGCGCGCACCGCACTCATCGTGCTGACGCTGATCGCGACGAGGTCCGGACGCGCGTCGAGGTCGACCTCGCCGTGGTTGTCGTCGGCGAACGAGATCTCCCAGTGCGACGGCGTGAGCGCCGCCAGGTACGGAATCGTGAGTGTCGGTACGAGACGCTCGTAGACCGGGAACTCACGGGTCCGAGGCCAGATGAACATCACGCGCATGGGACAGCGATCCCCAAGGAGCCCGGCGGCTCCTCGCCGGTGCCGGTACAAGAGCCGTGCCAAGCTCTTTAGACAGAGCGCATCCATTCAGCGCCCCATCGGCCGTGGCGCTGGCGGCGCTTGCAGGAGCTCTGCATGGCGCCTGCTTTGCGCCTCTCGCGGTGTGGCCGCTCGGCTTCGTTGCGCTGGCGCCGCTCGTTGCGGCCACGCGCGGGCGGCGGGCGGCGGCGGGGCTCGGCCTCGGCTGGGTCGCCGGGACGATCGCACCGGCGATCGCGGTCGTCCCCTGGGTGGCCGCGGCGACCCACGACTACTTCACGCAAGGCTCGCTCGGCGCGGTGCTCTTCGCGTTCGCGGTGACCCAGGTGATGGGCGCGCTGCCCGCGGCGGCGTTCGGCGTGGCGCTCACCCGGCTCGCGGTGCTGCCCTCGGTCTCGGTGCGGGTGCTCGGCGCCGCGGCCTGCTGGACCGCGCTCGAGCTCGCCCGCGCCCGCCTCTTCGGCGCGCCGTGGGACCTCCTCGCGCACGCGCTCTACGCGCACCCGCTGTGGATCCAACCCGCGGAGCTCGGCGGAGCATTCCTCGTGTCGTTCGTGCTCGCGGCGGCCGCGGCCGCCGCCGGGGAGGCGGTCGTGGCACCGCGCGCGGAGCGGCTGCGTGCGCTGGCGCTCGGCGCCGCGCTCCTGGCGCTCGACGCCGGATACGGCGCGTTTCGCTTGCACGCCGTGCCCGATGACGGCGGGGCGATGATGCGCGTCGCGCTCGTCCAGGGCAACGCGCCGAATGCGTGGCGTCTGGACGTCGCGCGCGCGGAGGACGCGCTCCACATCTTCGTCGAAACCACCCGGCGCACCGCGCCGCTGCGTCCCGACCTCGTCGTCTGGCCGGAGAACGCGGTGAGCTTCCTGCTCGCGCCGAACCCGCAGCTCGGCCGCGCCGTCACCGAGGTCCTCGGCGCCGACGGTCCGCCGCTCGTCGTCGGCGGACCGCGCTACGCGCCGGCGGGCGACGGCCGGGTGCAGTTCTTCAACTCGGCCTATCTGCTCTCCCCCGGCGGCGATCCCCTGGCCTTCTACGACAAGCGCCGCCTCGTTCCCTTCGCCGAGTACGCCCCGATCGCACGTCTGCCCGGGCTCGGGTGGCGCTTCGACGCGCCGGGCGAGTACACGCCCGGCATCGTCCCGACGGTGTTCACTCGGCCGGACCGCTTCGGGGTCCTCATCTGCTTCGAAGCGATCTATCCGGAGCTCGCACGCGACCTCGTGCGCGCCGGCGCACGGCTCCTCGTGAACGTCTCGAACGACGCCTGGTTCGGGAGCTCGGCGGGCCTCGAGCAGCACTTCGCCGCGACCGTGTTCCGCGCGGTCGAGACGCGCCGCGCCGTCGCCCGCGCGACGAACACCGGCATCACCGGCGTCGTGGGACCGTCCGGCCGGATCGTCGCCCGGTTTCCCACGCACGTCCGGGACGCGTGGGTCGTGAGCGTACCACTGCGCGACGAGATGACGCCGTACGACCGCTGGGGCGACGGGTTCGCGCAGCTCGCGAGCGGCGCGGCGATGCTCGCGCTCGTTGCCGCGCGAGGGAAATCGGGTCCTTCCGCGCAGCGGCGCGCGAGAAGCCCCAGACCGTCCCCAAGCGCGGCTCGGGAATTCGCCTAGTCCTCTTGGCACTTCACTTGCTCCCGCGAGAGTCGTGGCTCGCCGGATACTCATCCTCGAAGACGAGAAGCTGCTGACGAAGCACCTCGTACGTCTCTTCGCCGGCCGGGGCTACGACGTGCAGACCGTCGCGACGGTGGCGAGCTTCCTCCACCTCGCCCGCCGCGAGCGCTTCGAGGCGCTGCTCCTCGACCTCCACCTGCCCGACGGTGACGGGCTCGACGCCTGGGAGCAGAGCCGCGGGCAGCAGCCGGGGGCCCGTGCCATTCTCATGACCGCGCACGGCAGCCGCGACGTCGCGGATCGCGCGCGCGAGCTCGGCATCCACGCCGTCCTCTCGAAGCCGCTGAACCTCTCGCTCCTCCTCGCCTCGATCGGCGAGGCGAGCGCTCCCGACGCCTGACGCGTTGCGCGCGGCTCGCCGTCTGGGTGACGTCGCCCAGCTCCGCGCCATTTGCCCTGACGCGCAGCGACGCAGGACCACCGGACGACGGACGTGCGGTCGGGAGACGGGTGGACGGGATATTGCTTAGAAATCCATCGATGATCGCCGACGCCACACGCGTGACCGCGCCAATGGACGGCGCCCTGATCGAGAAGCGGCGAACGGGCGCTCGTGTGCTGCGCTTCACTCGGCGCCACCACACCGGGCAGGAGGCGCCGCCCGAACGCGGCGCCAAGATCCTGCTCTACTCGCACGACGCGGTCGGCCTCGGCAGCATGTGGCGCACGCGCCTCGTGTCCGAGGCACTCAAGCGCGCCCTTCCCAGCGCCGCGGTCGTCGTCGTGACCGGGTCGCCGGCGGCGCAGGTGCTGCCGTTCCCCGCCGGGGTCGAGCACGTCGCGCTGCCATGGCTCGGCCACGAGACGGGCGACGAGGAGCAGCCGCCCGAGGACGCCGCATGGTATCCCGACGTCCGCCGGATGCGGCGGGCGATCCTGCGCGCGACCGCGTCGAGCTTCGATCCCAATCTGATCATCGTCGATCAGCGTCCGGCCGGGGCCGAGAGCGAACTGCTGGGGACGCTCGCGGCCCTCCGGAAACGGCGGCGCCGACCGCGCGTCGTGCTCGGACTCAAGGACATCCCTGCCAGTCCGACACGCGCGCGGCGGTCGCCGCTGCTCTTCCACACGATCGACCGCTACTACGACGAGGTGTGGGTCTACGGCGTGCGCGACGTGTTCGACACCGTCCAGGAGCATACGTTCCCGGACGCCGTCGCCGAGAAGACGGTTTTCTGCGGCTACCTCGACGCCCTGCCCGCCGGCGGCGATGCGCTGGCGGAGCCGGTTCATGCGCCACGCGCGCTTCCGGCCGACCGCGTCGGCCCGCACGTCCTCGTCCTCCCGGGCTGCGGCGTCGACGGCAGCCGCGTGATCGAGCACTACCTGCAGGGACTCCTCCAGCTGCCGCGCCGCTGCGCGCTCCGCACCACCGTCGTCCTCGGCGGCGTCATGCCGGCCGACAAGCGGACGGCGCTGCTCGAGCGCTTCGGCATGCTGCCGGACGTAACCTTCCTCGACGCCGCGCCCGCGATCGAGCGGCGCTACGCGCAGGCCGACCTCGTGGTGTCGACCGCGGGATACGACCGCGTGTGCGAGCTCCTGTCCTTTGGCCAGCGTGCGGTGCTCGTCCCGCGCACCGACACGCGCGGCGACGAGCTGACCCGGGCGCGCCGGTTCGGCGAGCTCGGGTACTTCGACGTCATTGGTCCCGACGAGCTCGAGTCCGGCCGCCTGATCGCCGCGGTGATGGGCGCGCTCGGCCGGCATGCGGCGGTCGCACCGCCGGTCGACATGGGCGGTCTCTTCCGCGTCGTCGAGCGCGCGCGTCTGCTCTCCGGTACGCCGATCCCGTCCGCGACCGCTTCATAGCGCGCTCCGTCGGTATCCCACGGCAGGGGCGCATGCTAAGCGCTCCGGTGGCCGAACCCTCTTCCGACAGCTCGTCCGGTCCGGCAAGGAGGTACACACACCATGGTCGAGAAGACGATTCATCTGACGGGCACGTCCACCAACTCGATCGAGGACGCCGTCGGACTTGCGGTGACGCGTGCCGCGACGACGATCGACGGCATCCGGCAGGCGGAGATCGCGGGCGTGACCGCACTCGTCGAGGACGGCACGGTGACCGCGTGGCGTGTCCAGCTGCGGGTCACGTTCGCCGTTCAGGAGCGCCTTCACGAGTAGCATGCCCGAGGCGGCGAAGGCGCGGGAGATCCTCGACGGGGTCGTGCAGGTGTACCTGCCGCTCCCCATGCGCCCGAGCATCGTGAACGTGTACCTCGTACGCGCCGGCGACCGCTGGACGCTCATCGACACGGGCATGAACACCGAGGACAGCGTCGCCGCCTTCCGCGGCGCCCTCGACGAGATCGGCATCGACCCGCACGCGATCGGCCGCCTCGTCGCGACGCACCATCACGTCGACCACTTCGGCACGTCGGGGCCGTATCGCGAGCTGGCGCACGCCGAGGTCTACACCCACCCGCTCGAGGCCCAGGCCGCGGTGGCGATCGGCCAGATCCCGGCGGAGAACACCGCGTACCTCGCCCGCCACGGTGTGCCCGTCGTGCCGCCCGACCGCCGTCTACCGCCGCCGAGCCGCTTCTTCGGCACCTGGTACGCGCCCGCCGAGCCCGACCACTTGATCGCGGACGAGGACGAGCTGCCGCTGGGCGACGGGCGCTCGCTCCAGGTCGTGTGGACGCCCGGCCACACGCCGGGCCACTGCTGCCTCCTCCTCCGGCCCGATGGCGTGCTGTTCGTCGGCGACCATCTCCTGCCGAAGATCACGCCGCACGTCGGTCTCTGGCCGGGCGGTCCCGAGAACCCGCTCGGCGACTTCCTCGGCTCGCACGAGAAGGTGCAGAAGCTCGATGCGAAGCTCGTCTGTCCGGCGCACGGCGCCGTCTACGAGGACCACCGCCGCCGCGCCCGGCAGCTGATCGACTTCCACCGCGTCCGGAAGCTCGCGATGCTCGAGCTGATCCGGCGCCGGCCACTCACCGCGTACGAGGTGGCGCTCGACGCCTTCGCCATCGCCGCCGACAACCGCTTCCAGGTGTTCATGGCGACGGTCGAGACGCTCGCCCACCTGGAGCTGCTGCGGCGCGAGGGCCGCGCGCTTCGCCACGAGCAGGACGGCGTCGTCCGCTACCAGGGACGCTGACCGTCGTTGCGCGCCGCGCCGGAGTGTGGGCAGAGTGCCCGCATGCTGAAGGCCGGCGATCCCGCCCCCGAGTTCACGGCGACGTCGTGCGACGGCCGCCGGATCAGCCTCGCGGACTTCCGCGGGAAGAAGGTGCTGCTCTGGTTCTTCCCGAAGGCCGACACCCCCGGCTGAACGGCCGAGGGCATCGGATTCCGTGATCGAATCCGCGATTTCGAAGCGCTGAACACCGTGATCCTCGGCGCGAGCTTCGACGGGCCCGAGGACAACGCGGCTTTCGCGAAGAAGTTCGGCTTCCCCTTCCCACTCCTCTGCGACACCGACAAGAGCCTCGCGATCAAGTACGGCGCCGCCGACGACGCGTCGGCGCGAAGCGCGCGCCGCGTCTCGTGCCTGATCGACGAGGAGGGACGCGTGCTGAAGCACTATCCGCAGGTCGCGGCGCGCGAGCACGTGGGCGAGGTCCTGCAGGACCTGGCCGGCTGACCGTCGCGCCCGGTCGCACGCTCAGACCGCACGGGACTGCGTCGTCGAGACGGCGTGACGCGCGATGGACGTCTCCGCAGCGCCCGCGGCGATGGAAGGCGCCCCGGCGAGAAACCACACCGCGATGACGGTGTCGAAGATCATGCAGCCGAACGACGACGTCGGCATGAACGGCCAGATCGCGTTGCCGTAGAAGTGGTGCAGGAGATCCCAGCCCGCGTGCATGAGCCAGGCGAGGCCGATGAACCGATACGAGCGGAGGCCGAGGTAGGCGACGACGGCCGCGGCGGCGGCATACAGCAGCTCCCACAGGCCGAATCCCCCGCTCAGGTAGGCGCCCCCCGCGCCGGCGACGAGGATCGCGTTGAAGTTGTGTCGGGCCGGCTCCTTCACGCGCGACATGAGCAGCACGAAGACGATCGCTCCGGCGGCCGGACCCAGGTAGTCGGCCAGGTGAAGCGGCGGCGCGGTGTGCATCGCGGTTCCGTCCTGTTGCCCAGCATACGAAACGGCGCATACTCGGCGAGTGGCACAAAAGACAATGTTCGCAGGATTTGCGCCAAAGGGTGCAAAGCGTGGCGGCACCCGGCACCTGGTCGCGGTCGTGGCCTTCGACGGCGTGGTGCTCGGGGATCTGGCCACGCCGTGCGAGGTGTTCGGGCGGGCCCGCGACTCGAAGGGTCGGCCGCCGTACGACGTGCGGGTCTGCAGCGCGGCACGCGAGGTGAAATCGACGCACCTGGCGCTGCGGGTTCCCTGGCGGCTCTCGTGCCTGCGTCGCGCCGACACGGTCATCGTCCCGGGCATCGACGATCTCGACCGGCCGTTTCCCGAGCCCCTGCTGCGCGCGATTCGCCGCGCCGCCGAGCGCGGCGCGCGCGTCGCGTCGATCTGCAGCGGCGCCTTTCTCCTCGCGGCGACGGGTATCCTCGACGGCCGGCGCGCGACGACCCACTGGCGGAGCGCGGCGGAGCTCGCGCGCCGCCATCCGGCGATCGACGTCGACCCGGACGTGCTCTACGTCGACAACGGGAACCTGCTGACGTCGGCGGGCGCCGTGGCGGGCCACGACCTGTGCCTCCACCTCGTGCGTCGTGATCTCGGAGCGGAGGTCGCGGCGCAGGTCGCGCGGATGGCGGTGATGCCCCTCGAGCGCGCCGGCGGTCAGGCGCAGTTCATCGTGCACGAGCCGCCGACGAGCGACGGCGCGTCGATCGGTCCGCTGCTCGCATGGCTCGAGCGGAACCTCGGCCGGGACTTGAGCCTGCCGGTGATCGCCCGGCAGGCGGCGATGAGCACGCGGACGCTGAGTCGCCGGTTTCGTGAGCAAGCGGGCACGACGCCGGCGCTCTGGGTCACGGGCGCGCGCGTCCGTCGCGCGCAACGGTTGCTCGAGACGACGGACCTGTCGGTCGAGCGTGTCGCCGCGGAGGCGGGATTCGGGTCATCGGCCGTATTGCGCGAGCGCTTTGGTCGGATAGTCGGCACGAACCCGCAGGCATATCGACGGACCTTCAGGGCGGCGTGAGGGCGACAGTAACGCTCAGCCGAGGTGCGTGCGGAAGAACGCCTCGATCCGCCGCCAGCTGTCCGCCTCGGCGTCGGCGTCGAAGCCGACGGCCATCGGCCCCCACGCGGCGAGCGTCGCCATGAGGCCCGTGTGGCGGCTCATGTAGCTGTGGCCGGCGTCGGGGTAGAGGCGGACGTCGTGCGGCACGTGGAGCGCGGCGAGCATCTCGTCGAGCCGCCGCCCCTGGCCGGCGAACAAGCGGTCGCGACCACCGTAGCCCGCGACGACCGGACAGACACCGTGAAGCTCTTCGGGAGATTTCGGCACGTCGCCATAGAAGACGCCGGCCGCCTTGAGCGGCGCCTGCAACGAGTACAGCAGCGCGAAGCCGCCGCCGAGGCAGAAGCCGACCACGCCGGTGCGAGCAGCGTCCACCTCGGGCCGCTGCGCGAGCCACGTGCGCGCCGCCTCGAGGTCCGCGAAGGCCGGCCCCTCGCGGCGGCGGAGCGCGAGGAAGGCGCGCAGCACGCAGAGCACTTTCGCCGCTCCCGTGTCGAAGAGGTCCGGCGCCAGCGCCACGTAGCCGAGATCGGCGACGCGCGCCGTGATGCGGCGGATGTCGTCGTTCAGGCCGAAGATCTCGTGGATCACGATGACCGCCGGCCGTCGCGCGCCGTCGGCCGGCCGCGCGAGCGCCGCCCGCATCGGCCGCCCGGTGGACGACGGGAAGGAGAGGTCCTCGATCGCCGCCACGCTCAGGCCCTCCCGACGCTGATCGCGTAGTTGCCGAAACGGTCGACGCGCGCCTGCTGGCCCGGGTAGACGACGACGGTCGTGAACGGCTCGTCGACGAGTGCCGGCCCGTCGATCGTCGCGCCGGGGCCGAGCTTCGTGCCATCGTAGACCGGCGTCGGCACGAGACGGCCGCCGAAGAACGCCTTCCGCGCCCCTGCGCGCGCCTTCGCCGCGGGTCCGCGCTCGGCCCGCGGCAGCGCTGGCTTCTCGTCGGTGGCGACGGCCTTGACGCGCAGGGCGCGCAGGATCGGCTCTTCGTCGCGGCACGCGTAGGTGTGGAGCTCCTCGTGCATGCGGTGGAAGCGCGCGACGGTGTCGGCGAGCCCGCGCGGCGTGAGCGCGCCGTTCCGCGCCACCAGTGGGACTGGCATGTCGAACGTCTGGCCCGGATAGCAGAGCGCGGCCAGCCGCTCGAATCGCGCCGGGCGGCCGAGGGCGCGGCGCGCGGCAGCCTCCATCTCGGCGAGCAGCGCGTTCGCGCGCACGAGGTCGACGCGGCCGACCGGGGTCACGTACGACCGCATCTCGTCGACGACGTGGTCGGAGAGCAACAGGCCGAGGGCGGAGAACGCCGGGGCGAGCTTGGGCACGAAGATGCGCCGGATGCCGAGCTCCCTCGCCTGCATGCCCGCGTGCACCGGCCCGTTGCCGCCGAAGGCGACGAGCACGAGCGGTCGCGGGTCGATGCCGCGCCCCGCCGAGACCTTGCGGACCGCGTTCGCCATGTTGGCGTTCACGAGACGGAAGATGCCCTCGGCGGCCTCGAGGACCGAGATGCCGAGCGCACCGGCGACGCGGTCGTGCAGCGCCGCATGCGCCCGCTCGACGTCGAGGCGCATCTGCCCGCCGGAGAAGCGCTCCGAGCTGAGATAGCCGAGCACGAGGTTTGCGTCGGTCACCGTCGGCTCGACCCCACCGCGGCCGTAGCACACCGGTCCGGGCACCGCGCCCGCGCTCTCGGGACCGACCTTGAGCGTGCCCGAAACGACGCGCGCGATCGACCCGCCGCCCGCGCCGACCGACTGCACGTCGATCATCGGCAGCCCGATCAGGTAGCGATGATGCCAGTTCCACCCCGCCTTCACCTCGGGCGTGCCCGCGCGCACCAGGCAGACGTCGTAGCTCGTGCCGCCCATGTCGACCGAGATGAAGTCGCGGATGCCCGCCGCGTCCGCCACCGCGGCCGCGCCGTTCACGCCGCCGGCCGGACCCGAGCCCATGACCGCGACCGCCTTCTGGGCGACGTAGCCCCCCGGCATGACCCCGCCGTTCGACTGCATGACGAGCAGCTCGCCCGCGAAGCCGGCGGCGCGGAGCCGCCGGTCGAGCGTGCCGAGGTAGCGCTCGATCCGCGGGCCGACGTAGGCGTTCACGAGCGTCGTGCTCGTGCGCTCGAACTCGGGCGCCGACGGCATCACCTCGTGCGAGAGCGACACCATGACGCCGGGCAGCTCTTCGGCCGCGATCTCGCGCACGCGTCGCTCGTGCGCGGCGTCGACGAACGAGAAGAGGAAGACGACGGCGAGCGAATCGACGCCCTGGAGCTTCATGCGACGGAGCGCGCGCCGGACCGCTTCCTCGTCGAGCGGCACGACGACGCGGCCCTCGAAGTCGAGCCGCTCGGGCACGCCGTAGCGCCGTCGCCGCGGGCAGATCGGCGGCGGAGCCGGTAGCGCCGGGTCCCAGATGTCCTCCTTGTAGCCGCGGCGGATCTCGATCTCGTCGCGGTGCCCTTCGCTCGTGACGAGGCCGACGGTCGCCCCCGACATCTCGATCATCGTGTTGTCGGCGGTGGTGGTGCCATGCACGATCAACGCCGTACGGGCGAGGAGTGTCTCCGCGCTGAGGCCCTCGGCATCCGCGAGCCGGGCGAGCCCGCCGAGGACGCCGTCGGACTGGTCGGCCGGCGTGGTCGGATGCTTGGCGAGCCGGATGCGGTCGCCGGCGGCGAGCACGAGGTCGGTGAAGGTGCCGCCGACGTCGATGCCGATGCGGTATTTCATCCGGGCTGGTCGGTACACCGAATGTAGCGGAAGCGACAAGGCCACGCGCTTGTGCCGCGTCGCGCACGTCGGCATGCTGCGCCCACGGTGAAGCGCGGGACCCCGGAGCGGCACGCGATCGACGCGATCGCGCGCGCAGTCGTGAGCGGGCGTCGCGGCCAGGGGCGGCGGGCGGACGCGCTCGCGGACGCCGTTGCCGCTTGTATGCATAACCGCCTCGAGGCGGTCGGGGCGCCCGGCGCGCGCCGCACCCGGCGCCGGACGCCCTACCGTTCCCCGCTGCTACGTCTCCTGTTCGACCGCGCCGCCAAGCACCTCGCGGCCTGGGGAAGCCGTGCGGAGGTCGGCCCTAACCAAGCGTGACCTCGAGCGGTTTCTCGCGGCTGTCGGCCGACAGCTCCCCTGCCGCGTGACCCTCATCCTAACGGGCGGAGCGCAGGCGATGCTGCTCGGCAGCCGACGCACCACGGCGGACGCCGACTTCGGCCTCGTCGTGTCCGCGCACGATGAACCGCTGTGGCCGGAGGTCGAGTCCGCCGTGATCACCGCCGCGCGCGACACTGGCGTGACCGTCCAGTACTCGAACGACATCGACCGGTGGTCGTCCGTCACCATCCCACCCACGCGGCGCCGCAGCCGGCCTCACCGGCGCTTCGGTCGGCTCTCGGTGCACGTACTCGACCCGGCGTGCTGGGCGGTCTACAAGCTCGCGCGATACCTCGACGCCGATGTCGAGGATCTGCGGTACGTGCTGCGCCGTGCTCACGTCCCGAGCGGCGCACTGGCACGGCTCTGCGGCACGTCGCTACGCGCGAGCCCGCGGTCGACGCAGTTGTTCCTCTTCCGGCGCCAGGTCGAGCATTTCTTCCGCACGCACGGCCGCGCCGTCTGGGGACGGGGTTTCGATGCGGGCTCGGCGATCGCCGCGTTCCACCGCGCGGCGCAGATCACTCCCCGATGAACGACAGGTACTCGGTATGCGCGCGCATCAGCCGGCCGCGGCACGCGCCGCGAGGACCTCACGCGCCATCGACGCCGCGCACCGTGCGCCGCTCGGCGCGCAGCCGGGCCGTCGCGTCGTGATCGACGGCGAGCGTAAGGTCGTCGAGCGAGCCGGTCAGCACGACACCGTAGTCGCGGCGTGCGGCCCCGACCGAGACGTACTCGTCGAGCACGTCGTCGAGCACTCTTTCCGGGGGCCTGTCCAATGGATCGCCCCACCCGCCGCCCCCGCCGTAGTGGTACTCGTAGCGCTCGCCGGCGGCGTGCGGGACGTACTCGGCCCGCTCGCCCACCTCGAACGCCTCGGACCCGCCGGCCCGCACGACGAGCCGGTTCGGCGATCCCGGCCTGCCGCCCGCGATGCCCGGCATCGGATATCTTCTCCCGACGACGTAGGTGTACACCGTCGCCGGGACCAGGATCTCCTTCCGGTAGAGGCTGCCGCAGTTGCCGCGGTACGCCCCCGCCCCGCCGCTGTCCGTCTCGTAGTCGCGAGCGAGCTGGCGCACCGGAAAGATCGCCTCGTTGATCTCGGCGGTGGCGCGGATCAGGTTGCCGAAGGACACGTTCATCGCGCCCCAGCCGTCCTGCCCGCGCACGGCGCCGCAGTACGCGGCAAAGGAATCGACCGAGTGATCGATGAAGACCTTGCCGTCGCGCGGATCGGTGCCGAAGATCACCGTCGGCATGCCCATCTTGTAGATCTGCGGGCAGCTGCGCTCGGGGACGACGCGTTCCAGCGCCTTGGCGATCGCCTCGCCCACCTCCGTCCCAGGGTGGTGCGTGCCGGCGGCGACGGACTTTCCCTCGGGGGGGTTCAGGCAGCACCCCTTCGGGACGATCAGCTCGATGGCCGCGAAGAAGCCCTCGTTCTTGGGGATCGACGGGTCCATCATCGAGGCGAGCTGCGCGACCACGTAGCCGCGTGTATTGCCGAAGGTGGAGTACGCCTGGATATCGGGCCGGTCGTCGGAGCCCGTGAAGTCGATCGTGAGATCGCTCCCGCGCACGGTCACCGCGCAGTGCACGTGGATGTCCCGCTTCCCGTGCGGGTCGTGGTCGACGTAGGCGTCGGACTCGTAGACACCGTCCGGCCAGCGCGCGACTTCCTCGCGGAAGCGCCGGCGCGCGTGGGCGATGATCGCCCGCACCGCTGCGCGCACCGTCTCCGTCCCGAACCGCGCGAGCACCTCCTGCAGCCGCCGGACGCCGAGCTCGGCCGCGCCCACCTGCGCACGGAGGTCGCCGAGGAACGTCGGGGTGCGGCTGTTCGCGGCCATCATGTACTCGACGTCGCGCCGCTTCACCCCGTTCTCGACGAGCTTCAGCGCCGGATAGCGCACGCCCTCGGCCCAGATGTCGGGCGCGTTGACGTTGTAGCCGCCGGGTGCGCCGCCGCCGGTGTCGGCGTGGTGGCACTGGATCGACGCGATCAGCACGCACTCGCCCGCGTGGAAGACCGGCGCGAACACGTTGTAGTCGGGCAGATGGCCGCCGCCGTGGTACGGGTCGTTGGCGACGATCACGTCGCCGTCGAAAAGGCCGTCGGGCCCGAAGAACTCGACCGCGAAGCGGACGGGCAGCGTCGACGACAGCATGAACTGCGGGATGCCGACGGACAGCGCGGCGAGCTGGCCCGTGGCGTCGAGGATCGTGGCGTTGCGCTCGTTCGACTGGTTCAGGATCGGCGTCGTGGCCGTGAGACTCACGTGGGCCGCCATCTCGTAGCAGATGGTCTCGAAGGCGCCGAGCACGATCTCCGTGGTGACCGGGTCGACGCCCGCGGCGCGTCCCGGCCGTCGCCCCACCCGCGAGGCGCGCGCCGCCTGTCTCCGCGGGGCCGTCGCCATCCTCAGCTCAGGCGGCCGGAAACATCCATGCGGGGTGCAACCGGCCGCGCGCCGCGTGCGGCCGCGGCGCCGGGCACGGGCGAGGCCTCGACGACGCGCAGGAAATCCGTGACGACGTGGTTGAAGCGCGCCGGCTGCTCCACCATCGGCAGGTGGCCACATCCTTCGAGCACGGCGAGCCTCGCGTGCGGCACCGCGCGCAGCAGGCGGCGGCTTCCGGAGAGCGCCACCAGACGGTCGTGCCGTCCCCAGACGAGCAGCGTCGGCTGGAAGAGACGCTCGAGCGGCTGCCGTCCCGCCGCCAGCGCGCCGCGCAGCGAGCGGCTCACCGCGCGCGCGAACCGCGGATAATCCTCGTGCGTCAGCCGTTCGAGGAGCACCGTCCGTCGCGCGACGTAGGCAGGCTGTCGCGCGTCGTGGAAGCAGAACTCGAGGGCGCGAGGCAAGGCCAGCCGCAGCGTGCGCGGCCCCGCGAGCCCTTCGATCGCCCAGCCGACGGCGCGCATCCCGCTCGCGTACCCGCCGGCGGGCGCCGCCAGCACGAGCGCGCGGGTGAACCGCGGATACGCGAGGCCGAGCTCGACGGCGATCTGTCCGCCGAGCGAGTTGCCGACGACGAACGCCTCCTCCACGTCGAGCGCGCGCGCGAGGCTGCGGATCACGCCCGCGTAGAAGTCGATCGTGTACGGCGCGTCGGGTTTGTCGGAGCGGCCGTGGCCGGGCAGATCGGGCGCGATCACCCGCCATCGATCGGCAAAGGCCGGAATCGTGTGCTCCCACGTGAAGTGGCTGGCGGTGAGACCGTGGAGGAGGATCAACGCGGGACCCTCCCCGGCCTCCACGAGATGGATCCGGATCCCGTCGGCGACGACGTCGCGCTCGGTCAGGCGTCGAGCCATCGGTTCATCGCGCGCACGCGCGTCTCGGCGACGAGGAGGACGTTCCGGACGGCCTCGCCGCAGCGGTCGCGCGCGGGACGGGAGAGGCCGGCGAGGCGAAGCAGCTCGGCGGCGTGGCGCCGCGTCGCCTCGGGGGCACCGCCGGCGACGCCGATGCAGTGCCCCGCATAGCCGAGCGCGGCAACGCCTTCTTCGTAGGAGCGGCGCAGGTAGTAGAGCAGCGTGAAGACGGTGGCGATCGTCTCGGGAATCGGCTCGTATGCGCGGACGTCGTCGTCGCTGAGGCCGACCTCGCGGCAGCGCCCGAGCCGGCGCGCGAGCTCGCCGGTACCGTCGCCGAACCCCGTGAGACCCGCGAACCGCTCCGCCCAGTGGCGGTAATGACGCGTATGGTCGATGGTGAAGGCGTACGCGTCAGGCGCGTTGGCCACCAGGAGCGCCAGCTCGGGCGCGACCCAGCGGGCCGCATGATAGTCCTCCAGGGCGACGCGGCGGACGACGGCGGCCGGTGCCCTGCCGGCGATGATGGCGGGGCCCACCCGGTCGTGCATGGACGGGTCGCGCGCGGCGACCACCCGGTCGAACTCCTCGAGATCGCTGTCGTCTGGCCCCACCGGCCGCGTCCCTCTGGTTCACCTCGTGCCCCGGGCAAGGTATCGCACGGCGCGCGCTTCGGGCAAGCGCGCCAGCGTCTCCCCCCGCTCCCACTTGCCCGTCGCTGGGCCCGGCGCTACAGTCGAGACCGGTTTGAACGAGGAGGGAGGGGTCGTTGCGATGATGTCGAACTGCTCGCTCTATCGCCTGCGACCGCTGGATCCGGCCATCGATCCTGCCTATCAAGACGGCACGCCACCGCCGCTTCACCGCATGAAGCACGTGGGCGAGATCCCCGTCGAGTGGCCGGTTCCGTTCATTCCTCTACCGCTTCGCCGCCTGCGCACGATTTCGATCGAGGCGCTCGAGGACGAGCTCGAGCGCGAGGCGAAGCGGGAGGAATCGGCGTAGCGCGGAGGGCGCGTAACTCTCCCCGTCGCCCCGGAGACCGCGGGCGACCGTGCGGGTCTGCGTCTCTTGCAACCCCGCCATCCGTGCTCACCCCTTAGTCCCCCTTTTCGACCCCTCGCAGCAGCACCTCGGTGCCGTGAAACGTCAGTGACCCCGCGCGCTTAGGTTCCTTTCTCACCCGTCGAACGGTCGCCGCCGGCGGTATGGTTCCTGCTGTGCTCGCCATGTCGTGGCGGCACCGGCACGGGGAGACGGGTTCATCGTGAGCTCGCGATGAACTACAACGACCCCACCTTCTGGCTGCTGTTCGCGGCGGTGTACGCCGCGTACTGGCGCCTCACCCATCGGCAGCAGAACGACGTGCTCCTCGTCGCGAGCTACGTCTTCTACGGCTTCTGGGACTACCGGTTCCTCTTCCTGATCCTCATCTCGACGGTGATCGACTTCATCGGCGGCCTCGGCGTCGCCGGCGTCGAGCTGCCGAGAGCCCGCCGCGTGCGGCTCGCGGCCCTGCTGGTGGGCAGCGCCCTCATCCTCTGCAGCAACGTCCACTACGCAGCGCTGTGGCAGGGCGTCGCGCAGCTCGACGCAGCTGCCGTGGTCGCGGCGTTGCCGCGCCATGTCCGCGATTTCATCGTGCCGCTCGGTACGGCGGCGGTGACGTTCGGCTATGCCGCCATCCTGCCGTGGCTGTATGCGCTGCCCGAACGGGCGCGGCGGAAGACGTTCCTCACGATCAGCATGGTCGCCAATCTGGCGATCCTCGGCTTCTTCAAGTACTGCGACTTCTTCCTCGGCAGCCTGGTCGGCCTGCTGCACGCGATCGGCGTCGAGCACGTCGACGTGCGCCTGCTCGGCATCATTTTGCCGCCCGGCATCAGCTTCTACACGTTCCAGGCGATGAGCTACACGATCGATGTCTACCGCGGGGAAGCGACGCCCACGGAGGACCTGCGGGACTTCGCGCTCTTCGTCTGCTTCTTCCCGCATCTGGTCGCGGGACCCATCATGCGCGCGTCGACGCTCCTGCCCCAGGTGATCCAGCCGCGCCACCGCCGCCCGGGCGGCGCCGCCGAAGGACTGCTCCTCGTGCTGATCGGCATCTTCAAGAAGGTGGTGGTCGCCGACAACCTCGCGCCGATCGCGAACATGATCTTTTTCCAGTTCGACCCCGCCAGCCACACGATGCCGACCGGCCCCGAGACGCTGATCGGCCTCTACGCGTTCGCCCTGCAGATCTACTGCGACTTCTCGGGATACTCGGCGGTCGCGCGCGGCATCGCCAAGTGGCTCGGATTCGACCTCATCATCAACTTCCGCACGCCGTTCTTCGCCGTGAGCCCGGGCGATCACTGGCGCCGCTGGCACATCAGCCTCTCGACCTGGCTGCGCGACTATCTCTACTTCCCGCTCGGCGGGAGCCGCCGCGGACGGCGCGCGGACTATCGGAACGTCCTCACGACGATGACGCTCGG
>VBKG01000343.1 GCA_005879585.1 Deltaproteobacteria bacterium
GCTCGCGGTCGCGCTGCTCGCGGTCGAGGCTGTTACCCGCCTGAAGCTCATCAAGACGTCGAAGGAGTTCCAGCAGTTCCAGTCCTACAGGCCGCGCGCCGCGGCGCTCGCCCAGTCGCCCGGCGTCCGCATTCCGATCATCGGCTCTTCGGTGGTGCACGAGGACGTCGATCCCGCGTTGTTCGCGGCCCGGCTCGGCAGCCTGCACGACATCAAGGTGCACGCCGAGAACTTCAGCGCCGACCACTCCTACGTGAACACCTGGTACTACATGCTCCAGCGCTACTTCTGGCGGGCGGGAAACGACACGGACCTCGTCGTCGTGTCCTTCGTCGGCCGGAGCCTCTACGACAAGAACGAGATGGAGATCGGCCGGCTGGCACGGTTCTTCACGACCGTCGCGGACTGGCCCGAAGTGCTGAGCACCGACCTCACGACGACGTCCGAACGGATTGAATTCCTGCTCTCGACGTTCTGGGCGAGCTACGCGGCGCGCGATCGCATGCAGGAGCTCGTCTTCGGGCGCCTTTTCCCGAACTACAAGACGTACGCGTACCAGCAACAGACCGTGTTGCTCGGCCACCAGCTCGCGAACCCGCGGCGCGTCCGGAAGCAACGCTCGCTGGTGGCGCTCGAGCGCTTGCTCGTGGCAGCGGGGCGGCACGGCACGCGCCTCTGCTTCGTGGCATTCCCGACCATGCGCGCCGACTGGAGCGAGCAGTCCTACGACGAGGCGCGCCGCCTGATCGAGGAGCACGGCATGGCGTACATCGACCTGCGCGTCACGGCGCTCGACACCGCCGGCTTCGACGACGACCCCGTGCACATGAACGGGGGGGGCCGCACCGTGTTCAGCCGCCGGCTGGCCGACGCAGTGGCGCCGGCGCTGCGCCCCGGCGCGCTCGCGGCGCGGGAGCCGATGCCTGCGACCGGCGGGACTAGCCCTCGCGTGCCGGTCGGGTCGCCTCGGGCAGTTGCCCACCCAGGACTCCCACGGATCCGGACGTGCGCGATTCACGCATCCGGCTCTTCGGCTCATGGGTTCGCTGCACGACGACCGTCCACCTCGGCGATTCAACCACTTCCGCCATGCGACGGTCAGGTATCCCTCGCGCACACCTCACTCTTCCGGTGGCAATCTAAATTGCTGCGCTATTCTACCGGCTTCAAGGATCAGGCTCTTGATGCCCTTCGAAATGGTGAGATCCTTTTGCGTAACGAGTTTGGCCATGAGCGTCCCGTCCGATTCTCGCCGCAGCTCAGTGACGAAATAGAACGTGAGCGGCGTTACGCTGGTGGCGGAGACGGCGGCACGTTCTTGGGGCCGTAGCACGAAGGCGTTGATCCGTATCTTCACCGAATCGCTTTCATTGGCATTGGCAAAGTAGAATACCCTCCGTTTGATCGTCGTAAGGAGCCGGATCAAGCGCGTGGTGATCTGCACGCGCGAGCCCTGGCGCAAGAATAGCCGCTCCCCGTAGTTTGCGATGGCCACGTATCGAGCAAAGTAAAGCAACCCTGCGCCATTGAGATCGCTCTCGGGCACGATGTCGTACGTTACCTCGTCACGTCCGGGATTCTCGACGGGCAGCGCAAGCTCCAACCCGGGAAGGGTCACGGCTCCCGTGCGCTCGACCATCTCGTGATCACGGATGCCAGACGGCACGACGTCAGTCGTGAATTCCTTGCCGTATTCGGCGCCCGCCGGCGCGAAGGTCTTCAACCTTTGGTTGCTCTCCTCGCGCGCCACGAACGCCATGGTGATATAGGCCCATGGCACCGTGAGCTTCTCGAGATCCTCCTTTGAGCGGATGGCTTGGAGCGTCACCGGAGGGAGCGGCGCATCATTGACGCAGAAGAATCCTTCCACGAAACGTCTGGAATAGAACTGCGCGGCATTATAGATGTGCAAGTGCGTTCCCTCGCCGAGATCCATCGGCGTCTTCGTTCGAAAACACACGTCGACGTTGATGACTGAACCATACAGGCGCTCACCCTGATCGTTTACGATCTTCTGCTGTGGGCGCTCAAGGACCGTGGAAATGTACTGCCACTGCGCCTCCGCGAGGATTTTGAGTAATTCCACCTCCGACAGTTGATCCGGAATCATGTGAGGCATACTGACGGGGAAGCTACGCTCAGACCACTCCAAGTTCCTTCTCCCTGTCGCGAGTCACTTCCCGGTGAGCGCTCCTGCGATGTGAGCAGCGAGCTTCGTCAGGGTGTTTGCCCGTCCGCCTATCAGCGAATCGGGCAGTGCGATCCCATACTGCTTTTCCACGAGCACCAGGAACTCGGAGACACCCAGCGAGTCGAGGTAGCCAGTCTCATATAGATCCAGATCTGGGTCGAAGCCGTTGGCATCGAGATTCCGCCCCTTCGCCCGACCCACCGTTTGTAAATGTAGCTGGAGGCTCTTCACTATCTCCTGGGGCAGCTCCACCTCGCGCGGCGGCTCGCCTGGATTCGCGTCGGGCACACGCGTTTGATCGGCGGCCGCGGATGTACCCTTGTTGGTGTTTCGGGAAAAGAGCGACCGTAACCTCATTGAGCTCATTCCTGGCGACCTCTGAAATCCCTCATCCGGAGCTCTAGCTCGGACGATGCCGCGCGACAAGCTCCGGGATTTTCGCGCTCCAGGGGGTTCAAGGTATGACCTGCCTTATCTGTATGCACAGGAGCAGGACGTCACAGAATTCCTAACGACGTCGGCGCTCGCGAGTATTATGGTAGAACCACGGCGTGCCGCGTAGCGAGAGCACGTGCACTGTGTGTAGCGTGATTGCGAGCCGGCCCGTCGCCGCGAGCCATCGGCTCTCGAGCGCCCGGGCTGCTCGCAGCGGCGGCGCCCCTGCTGCGCCGGTGGCGCGGGCCGCTCAGTGCAACGGCCGCAGGCCGCGCTCGGGGAACCAGATGGCGTTGCCGCTCACTAGCTGGGCCGGCCGCTTGTACAGGTTGAGCATGTAGAGCTGGTGACCGGAGGTGGTGCCCGTCCCGGCAATCAGGTCGGCCGTGGTGCTGACGGCGACGAAGTAGTAGCCCATGCCGGTCACGGCGCGGTTCGTGTCGCCCTCACTGATCGGCAGCCGGTAGCGGCGGTCGGCGCGGAGATAGTGGTAGAAGCCCTGACGGACGCCCTCGGAGCCGCACGTGAAGACGACCCGAAAGTCGCCTCCGTGCCTGCGCGACATGGGTGCCGTGCAGCCGTCGGGTTCCTGCGTGACCTGCGCGTAGTCGCCAGTGCGGGTGTCATAGGCGAAAACCTGGGGCACGCCCGTGTCGGCACCGCCCATGGCCAGGTCGGCGTCGCTTTCGAACACCACGAAGCGCCCCTCGTCGCTGACGGAAGGATTGCGGCTCGGACCGCAGCCGGCGGTGATCGGGTGGCTGGTAGTGGGGTCCATGGTCGAGAGCCAGATCTGGGAGACGCCGGTGTCGAGACCGGTGACCGGGTCGCTCGTCGACTCGAACGCGATCGTGCCACCCGACCGGCTGAGCGACACGTTGCGGCTCGTGCCCTGCCCGCGGCTCAGCTGGACCACGCTTCCATCGCCGTTCTGGAAGTAGACCTGGAGGGCGCCGGAGCCATTCTGTCCGGCGAGGTTCCCGGCCGACTCGAACCCGACGCGGTTGCCGCGCAAGTTCACGGCAGGATTGGCACTCGTGCCGCTCGGGTCATGGGTGAGCTGCTCGAGCAGCCCGCCATCGCGCACGAATATCTGTCGCCCCGGGTCGTTGCTCCCGAGGGGATTGCCATCCGAGTCGAAGGCGACCGAACGTGCGATCGCGGCCGACGGATTGGCGCTGTTGCCGCCGGCGCTGACCAGCATCAAGATGGTGGGTCGGCTGAACAGGTGAAGACTGTAGATGTTTGGCCCTGAGTCCGGGGCGAACGCCAGGGTATCACCGAAGGCCGGAGCGCGGGGCAAAGTGGTGTCGCCCGACAGGGTCAGACGGACGATCGGGGGGGTCCCGGTGTGGTGCGCGGCGGCCGGTGCCGCGGCGGCCAGAAAGGTAAGGAGTGTGGCGGTTCGCCTCATCGTCGTTTCGCCCGGGCTCAAGGTAGGACATCGGCGGCATGCGAGGCGCATGCCTGGAAGGACCGCATGGTGCTGTACCCGGCATCGTGCATCGATGCACGGCACGGCAAGCCCGCGGGCTAGGCCAGGGCGGCCGTGCTACTTCGCGCAGCCGGGCGGGATCGGGAAAGGATTAAGAAGAGCTGGGTCGTGTCGGACGACGCGGGGGTTCTCTTCCTCCTCTCTCAGGCTTCGCCTGGCGCACGAGGAAGTCTGTCCGGCCAGGTCGCGACGAGGGTCTTCATCTCCTCGTCGGCGGTCAGCGTGACCGCGCGGGAGTTGGGATGCGGGTTCCGGAACCACTCCGGCACTCCCGCCATCTCGGCGTCCTTCGAATCATCGACGATCTGCCGGCCGAAGCGCTCCTGCGACAGCTTGTCGTTGCGGATCCAGAGGTCCCAGTTTCCGGCGCGCACCTCGCGCTCGAACCGCGCGAACAGGTCGACCAGCGGGTAGTGCCGCGTGCGCGCGACGCGGCGCACGACGTCGTAGGCCCGGTCGTACTCCTCGTTCAGCTGATCGCTCGCGTTACGGACCGGGTCGATGTAGGCGTTCGTCTCGAGGACGACGTGGACGCCCGGGTAGTCGTAGAGCAATCGGTCACACAGCTCCTCGAGCTTGCGGCCAAACTCGTCGAGCGACACGCCGCGCCGGCGGTTGTACCCGTAGCGGATGAGCGCGATGTCCATGCGCCGCACCGAGCGATGGACGTCGCGCTCGTAGCGCGTGCGCCACAACAGCCACGGCCGCCGCTCGTGCATGAAGCGGAAGACGTAGTCGCCGCTCTTGCAGACGTTCACGTTGACGATCGGCTGGCCACGATAGTGCTCCGCGAGCCGCGCGTTCAGCACCTGGTCGACGTGCGACGGCGGCGGCAGGTAGTCCGTGCTGCACGTGCTGTCGCCGAAGTGCGCGATGACTACGGCGCCCGGAGGCGCGTCGGGCCCGCGCGAGCAGCCT
>VBKG01000356.1 GCA_005879585.1 Deltaproteobacteria bacterium
TCGTATGTGCTCGACGGCCGGCGCTCCGACGAGCGGCTGGTCGCCCGCTTCGCACCCACGGCGTTCCAGGTCTTTCCCGAGTACGACATCGCGGCGCAGGCTCTGATCATGCGGTGCCTCGAACCCACCGATGTCCCCGTGCCGCGCGTGCGGTGGCTCGAGATGGACCCGCGCTTCCTCGGTCAACCGTTCTACGTCATGGACGCGATCACCGGCGAGCTGCCGTCCGAGGTGCCGCCGTACCACGCCACCGGCTTCTGCTTCGAGGCGTCGCCCGCGCGGCGCGCCCGCATCTGGTGGAGCGGTCTCGAGACGCTCGCCCGCATCCACGCGCTCGAATGGCAGACGCTCGGTCTCAGCTTCCGGGACCCTCCGGGGTCCGGAACCGATGCCATCGACCGCCAGCTCGTGTACTGGACTCGCTACCTCGAATGGACGGTTCGCGGCCGCGCGCCCCAGCCGATCCTCGCTGGCGCGCTCACCTGGCTTCGCGAGCACCGCTACGCGCCACGCCACGTGACACTCTGCTGGGGCGACGCGCGCCTGCCGAACCTGATCTATCGCGAGGACGAGGTCGTCGGCGTCCTCGACTGGGAGATGGCGTTCCTCGGCGACCCGGAGGCCGACCTCGGCTGGTGGCTCTTCATGCACTGGGCGACGGGCGAGGGCTACGGGCTCCCGCCGCTCGACGGCTTTCCCGGCCGCGACGAGACCATTCGCCGCTACCAGGCGGTCACCGGCCGTCCGGTCGAGCACGCGTTCTTCAACGAGGTGTTCGCTGCCCTCCGGTTCGGCGCGATCATGGCGCGGATCGCCGGCCGCATGACCGAGGTCGGCATCGCACCGCCGTGGCCGGACTACGAGACGAATACCCAGTGTCACCAGCGACTGGCGGTGCTGCTCGACCTGCCACCGCCGGGGAGGAGCTGATCAATGGCGACGACCAGCCACATGGCGACGGCCGAGGACGACGCCCGGCACACGCCCGGCCCCGACTCGCTCCCGCTCTGGAACGAGAGCCTCTGGTTCCCGTTCTACGATCCGGCGAGCGAGGTCGGCGTCGTGCTCCGCGCGGGCATCCATGCGAACCTCGGCGAGGCGAACCTCTTCCTCTTCCTCACCCACCGCGGGAAGGTGGTGCACAGCCTGATCGACCATCGACTTCCGGTACCGCCCGTCGAGCCCGGCCGTCTCGGCCTCGGCGGCCTCTTGATCGAATGGGTCGTGCCGCGCGAGCGCTTTCGGCTGCGCTACCGGCACGGGAACCATGGGATGGACGTCGTCTGGCAGGCAATCAGCCCGACGTACGTGTATCCCCACCCGCCGGGCGTGAGCTTCGATCAGTACCCGGGGCACATCGAGCAGGGCGGCGTCGTCAGCGGGACGCTCGAGCTCGCGGGCGTCACCTACCCGATCGACTGCTTCGGACATCGCGATCACAGCTGGGGCGGCGAGCGCGACTGGTCGAAGTTCCACCGCTGGAACTATCTGAGCGGTGAGCTCGGCCGCGACTTCTGGTTCAACGCCGTCCGCATCGACTTCGGCCCCGAGGTCGACGTCCGCATCGGCTGCGTGTGGGACGGCCGCGAGCTGCTCGCGCTCAGCGGTGTCGAGCTTGCGGTGGAGACCGCCGACGGCGGCACGCGACAGCTCGGCGTCGAGGCGCGCCTCCGCGACGAGCGCGGCCGCGAGCATCACGTCGTCGGCGAGGAGGTGCTGGTCAACTGTCCCGTTCAGTACGGCCGTACGTGGCTGAAGGACGGGATCACGCGGTATCGGAGCGGCGAGCGTGTTGGGTACGGCATCCTGGAGCACGGCTACGTCGAGCGCGACGTGACGTGACCCGCCGCCTACCGCGCAGGGATCAAGTCGTCGACCGCGACACTCACACCCGGCAACGCCAGGAGCTCGAGCCGCTCACCGCGTACCGTGGTCGTGATCGACCCGTAGCGCGAGAGCTTGCGGTCCGGGTCCCGGAAGACCTCGATCCGGTCGTGGCGCAGGTCGATGATCCAGTACTCCGGAATACGCGCCGCAGCGTAGATCGGCGCTTTCGTGAGGCGATCCGCGGCGAGCGACGTCTCCGCAACCTCGACGACCAGCAGCGCGGCCCTCGGGTGCGCACGGTAGTAGTCCTCGACTCTTCCGGAAACGACTGCGATGTCTGGCTCTGGGGCCGAGTACGGACCGAGCACGAGCGTCAGTTGCTCGCGTACGGCCGCCCGGTCTTCCAGTGCGACGCGAAGCGCCTGGCCTGCACAACTGATCCCCGCCGCATGTCGCGGGCTGTGTGGCGCCATCCCGACGATCACCCCCTCCAGCAGCTCGACCCGCTCGTCGGGCGAGAGCACCCCCTCCTCCACGAGGCGGGAGTAGCGCTCGACCGTGTATCGGACGACGGGTTCCACGGGGGCAGGCGTGGCCATTGAGAGCGACGCTACGCTGCCGCGCGATCGCCGGCAATACATGCGCGCGGAGTGTGCCGGCCGCCAACAGCTTGTCTACCGATGCACCGGGAACTCGCCGGCACCGAGACAGAGCGCCACCGGTCCTGGGCGCAGGGCGTCGAGCGCCGCCTGCACGTCGCCGCCCGGGCCGAGCTCCGCGGTGCACGGCGGCGCCGCCCAGAGCGGCGCCGGCGACCGCAGGCAGCACAGCAACAGCACTGACCGGCACGCCCGGAGCGCCCGCTGCCCCCTCGGGATCGCCATGACCGGAGCGTATGGCGAAACGCCGCTTGAGACACGCCGGCTCCGCCGCTATCCCAATGTGGGGGTGTAGTGGTGGGGAAGGGATTCGCATCGCTCCAGTCCGTGGTGAGTCTGCTCGCCGGGCTCGCATCGCTCTCGGGTGCGCTGTATTCGGGCATGGAGTACGTCAAGCCGGCGCCGCGCACGGGCGAGATCCTGGTCGCAGTCCGCAGCGCCAAGGCGGACAAGCCCCCCGCCGGAGCGACCGTCGAGATCCTGACACCGACGGACACCCTGATCGCGACCCTGAAACCCGGCGACGACGGCCACGCACGGCAGGTTCTCGACGAAGGCGCCTACCATCTCCGGGCGACCGCGCCGCTCTTCGAGGCGCAGATGCGTGACGTGCGGGTACAACGGGGGGCGACGGCGGAGGTGGGGATACAGCTCGTCCAGAAGGACCCGGATCCGGACAGTGCGCCCACCAAAGTCACTCGTCGATCGGGGGTGCGTCCCCTCAGCCGCGCGCTCGGTGGTGCGCAGCGCTTCGTCCACCGCCTCGGGCTCTGAACCGCTCACCGCTGACGCGCTCGGGGCTGTTGCCGGCGCGAAACAGCGTGTTTCTTCCCGCCCGCGTGCACTGCGATAGTTGCGAAGTTCCGCGCGGCATCGCTGTTGCTGTCCGGCGTTCGGGTGAACGTGGTATGGCTCACGACGCGGTGGAAACGAAGCGGCGCGCCACGTACGACGATCTGCTCCTCGTGCCAGATACGATGGTCGCCGAGATCGTCGACGGAGATCTGGTGGTGACTCCGCGACCGGCGACGCCGCACGTCTTTGCTGCGGCGGAGATCGCGGCCGATCTGCTGCCCGCGTTTCATGGCATCGAGGCGCGATCGGGTCCCGGCGGATGGTGGATACTACCCGAGCCGGAGCTGCACTTCGGCGACGACGTCCTCGTCCCCGACCTTGCCGCGTGGCGTTGCGCGCGCATGCCGATCGTTCCGGACGCCCCGGCCATCGCCGTCGCGCCGGACTGGCTCGCCGAGATCATCTCGCCGTCGTCGATCCGCCACGACCGAATCGTGAAGATGCGTCGCTACGCGCAGGAAGGCGTGTCGTGGGTCTGGCTCGTCGACCCCCTCGCGCGCACGCTGGAGGTGCTTCGCCTCGAGGCCGATCGCTGGACCGTCGTCTCGTCACATGCAGCGAACGAGGTGGGTCGGCCGGAGCCGTTTGCCGCGGTGGAGATCCAGCTCGCGCGCTGGTGGTTGCCCCGTTGACAAACGAACGTTTGTTCGGATAAGCCGCCCGCATGAGTGTGCGCGCGGCGGCGGTCCCAGCTCCGGAACCGCCGTCGACACGCGACGTCATCCTCGACGCGGCCGAGCGTTGCTTCGCGGAGCGCGGCTTCGCCGGCGTCTCGACGCGCGAGATCGCCGCCGAGGCGGGCCTGCGCAACCAGGCGAGCCTCTACCACCACTTCACCGACAAGCGCGCGCTCTACGAAGCGGCGCTCGCGCGGGCTGATCCAGCGCGCGGGGCTCGACGACAGCCGGTCGCTGCGGACCGCGGTCCGCACGCTGCTGCGTCCGCTGTACACCCACGGACTCCGGCTGCTCCAGGGCGCCGTCGGTCCATGGGAGCCGGCCGACCTGCCGCACCTCGCGACCGGCCTCTACCACCTGCTCTTCGGTTACTTCGCCAACGCGGCGCTGCTCGAGGTGATCGTCGACGAGGATCCGCGGAGTCCCGCGGCCGTCGCGCGCCAGCGCCGCTTCCTGAAGGCCGCCGTCACGCAGCTGCTCGGCGTGGCACCAGGCGCACGGAGGCGCGGATGAGGCTTGCGGACATCGATCTCTCGAACCCCGACCTGTTCGCTGCAGGGCCGCCGCACGAGGCCTTCAGGGTGCTCCGCCGCGAGGCGCCGCTCTTCTGGAACGGCAACGGCGGGAGCGACGGGTTCTGGGCGCTCACGCGCTACCGCGACATCTGGAACGTGTCGCTCGATCCGAAGACCTTCTCGAACGCGCGGCGCGGGACGATCCTCCGCGATTGGAACGAGGAGGAGGCCGCCTCGAACGCGACCATCATGCTCAACATGGACCCGCCCCGCCACACGAAGTACCGCCGCCTCGTGAACCTCGGCTTCTCGCCCAAGATAACCAACCGGCTCGAGCACCGCATGCGCGAGATCACGAACCGGATCATCGACAAGATTGCGGCGCGCGGCGAGTGCGACTTCGTGACCGACGTCGCCGCCGAGCTGCCGCTCCAGGTGATCGTCGAGATGATGGGCGTGCCGACCGAGGATCGGCACCAGATCTTCGATTGGAGCAACACGATGATCGGCTTCGACGACCCGGAGTACGGCAACGGGTCGAACGAAGCCGGCAAGGCCGCCGCGGCGCAGATCTACATGTACGCGCACGAGCTCGCCACCGAACACCGCCGGTGCCCGCGCGACGACATGGTGAGCGTGCTCCTCGAGGCCGAGGTCGAGGGCGAGAAGCTCTCCGAGATCGACTTCAACTCCTTCTTCCTCCTGCTGCTCGTGGCCGGCAACGAGACGACGCGCAACACGATCTCGGGCGGCATGCTCGCGCTCATCGAGCATCCCGAGGAACGCGCGCGACTCCTGCGCGATCCGTCGCTGTTCCCCACGGCGGTGGACGAGATGGTCCGTTGGGTCTCCCCCGTGATGTACTTCGTCCGCACCGCCATGCACGACACCGAGATCCTCGGCCAGCCCGTCCGCGAGAACCAGCGGGTGACGCTCTGGTATGGCTCCGCCAACCGCGACGAGGAGCACTTCGCCGATCCCGACCGTTTCGACGTCGGCCGGCATCCGAACGACCACCTCGGCTTTGGGATCGGCCCGCACTTCTGCCTCGGCTCCAACCTCGCGCGTCTCGAGATCCGCATCATGTTCGAGGAGCTGCTCCGTCGCTTGCCCGACATCGAGCTCGCCGCCCCGCCGACGCGGCTTCGCTCCAACTTCATCGGCGGCGTCAAGCACATGCCGGTCCGCTTCACGCCGGAGCGGCGCTAGTGCGCACCCGGCTCTGCGACACCTTCGGCATCGAGTTCCCGATCTTCGCCTTCAGCCACTGTCGCGACGTCGTGGCGGCGGTGAGCAAGGCCGGCGGCCTCGGCGTCCTCGGCGCGCTCGCCTTCCCGTCGCCCGAGGCGCTCGAGGTCGAGCTCCGGTGGATCGACGAGCACGTCGGCGGGAAGCCGTACGGCGTCGACGTCGTGATGCCCGTGTCGTACGCCGGCGCCGAGCAGGGCGGTCTCGACAAGGCCACCTTCGAGCAGATGATCCCGGAGCGCCACCGGCGCTTCATCCAGGACACCCTCGAGCGCTACAAGGTGCCGCCACTGCCCGAGGGTGAGTCCGCGTACGAGTCGCTGCTCGCCTGGACACACACGGGCGCCCGCTCGCAGGTCGAGGTTGCGCTCCGCCATCCGATCAAGCTGCTCGTGAACGCGCTCGGCACACCGCCGCGCGACGTCGTCGACAAGGTGCACGAGCACGGCGTGCTCGTCGCCGCGCTCATCGGCACGGCGGAGCACGCGCGCCGCCAGGTCGAGGCGGGCGTCGACATCGTCGTCGCGTCGGGCAACGAGGCGGGCGGCCACACCGGCGAGATCGCGACGCTCGTCCTCGTCCCCGAGGTGGTCGACGCGGTCGCGCCCACGCCGGTCCTCGCCGCCGGCGGCATCGGCTGCGGGCGGCAGGTCGCCGCCGCGCTCGCGCTCGGCGCCGACGGCGCGTGGACGGGATCGATCTGGATGGCGTCGACCGAGAGCGACCTCCATCCAGTCGCGCTCGCAAAGATCCTGAAGGCGACGTCGCGCGACACCGTCCGGTCGCGCGCACTCACCGGGAAGCCCGCGCGCCAGCTCCGCACCGCGTGGACCGATGCGTGGGACGGCCCCGAGTCGCCCGGGACGCTGCCGATGCCGCTCCAGTTCATGGCGACGGCGGAGGCCGTGAGCCGCATCCACCGGTACGCGCACGTCGAATCGTCGGGCGCGAAGGAGCTGGTCGGCACGCCGATCGGCGAGATCGTCGGTCGCATCAATTCCGTGCGTCCCGTGCGCGAGATCATGTATGACCTCGTGAACGAATGCGTCGACACGCTCGCCCGCATGGGCGCGATGGTGCAGACGTGACCGAGCCGCTCGAGCAGCGCGTCGTCACCGAGTTCCCCTACAAGCACTCGACCGGCGAGGTGATCGGACGCTTCCTGGCGGGCCTCAAGGACCAGAAGCGCATCTGGGGCCAGCGGGTGGCGGGTCAGGGCGTCGTCGTCCCGCCCGTCGGCTACTCGGAGACCGACGGCTCGGCGGGCGGCGAGTGGGTGGAGGTGAAGCCCACCGGCGTCGTCACGGCGGTCGCCAGGGTGTACCGGCCGATCGCGCAGCTTCATCCGTGCGCCGAGCCGTTCGCGTTCGTGCTCGTCAAGCTCGACGGCGCCGACACGGCGCTCGCGCACGTGGTGCGCGACGACCTCGAGCGGCTGCGTGTCGGCACGCGCGTCGAGGCCGTGTGGGCGCCCGACGCGGACCGCACCGGGTCCATCCGCGACATCGCCTGCTTCCGGGTGATCACGTGAGCGCGAGCGAACCGCCGAAGGAGCCGGTCAAGTACGTCGAGAAGCAGGTCCACCTGCCCTACTGCTACGTCGCCGGCGACTACAAGGCGCGCTACCTCGCCGCGCTCAAGGACAAGACGATCCTCGGCTCGAAGTGCTCGCGGACCGGCAAGGTCTTCGTGCCGCCGATCGTCGCGTCGCCGGAGAGCTTCGCGCCGTGCGACGAGCTCGTCCCGGTCGCCGATCGGGGCATCGTCACCACCTTCTGCATCGTCAACATCCCGGTCATCGGCCGGGCGATCGAGCTGCCGTACGTCGCCGCGTCGGTCGCGCTCGATGGCGCCGACATCTCGATCTACGCGCTCGTCCAGGAATGCGCCCCCGAAGCAGTCCGGATGGGGATGCGGGTCGAGGCCGTCTGGAAGCCCGACGGCGAGCGGCAAGGGAGCCACGAGGACATCGTCCACTTCCGGCCGACGGGCGAGCCCGACGCGCCGCTCGCATCGTTCATGCACCGGCTCTGATGGCGTCCCTCCGGAACGTCGCCGTCGTCGGCTTCGCGCAGGCTCCGATCGTCGCGCGCGACGCGCACCGGATCGCCACCGAGATGCTCTACGGACAGGTGCGCGCGGCGCTCGACCAGTGCGGCGTCGAGCGGGACGCGATCGACTTCCAGGCCGCCGGCTCCGCCGACTACCTCGACGGCCGGCCGTTCGGCTTCGTGGCCGCCCTCGACGTGATGGGCTCGTGGCCGGCGAAGCCGGACCTGCACCTCGAGATGGATGCGAGCTTCGCGGCGTACTACGCCTGGCTGCGCATCCAGGCCGGCGACTCCGACACGGCGCTCGTCTGCGGCTACGGCAAGACGTCGGAGGGCGAACCCGATCGCGTGCTGAACCTCCAGCTCGACCCGTATTACCAGGCGGCGATCGGCCTCGATCCCACGTCCACCGCCGCGCTCCAGGCGAGCGCCTGGATGGCGCGCAGCGGGGCGACGGACCGGCAGCTCGCCGCGCTTGCCGCGCGACGGCGCGCAGCCGGCGCGCGGAACGCGGACGCCCAGCTCCGTGAGCCCACGACCGCCGACGAGCTCGCGAAGACGCCGTGGGCCGTCGAGCCGCTGCGGCAGGGCTACCTGCCGCCCGTGGGCGAGAGCGCCGTCTGCCTGATCCTCGCGGCGGAGGGGAAGGCGGAGAAGATGTGCGACCGCCCCGCGTGGATCCGCGGCGTCGACCAGCGCATCGAGCTCCAGACGCTCGGCGGCCGGGACCTCTCGCGCAGCGCGGGGGCGAAGCTCGCGACCGAGCGCGCGCTCGCGATGGCGGGGCTCGCGCGGGCGGCCGACGTCGACGTCGTCGAGCTCTGCGCGACGACGCCCGCCGAGGAGCTGATCCTCTGCGAGGCGATGGGGCTCGATGCGGCGGGCTCGCGCCCGGCGATCAACCCGTCGGGCGGACCGCTGGTCGGCAACCCGGTGATGATGGCGGGGCTCATCCGGCTCGGCGAGGCGTTCCGGCAGCTCGCGGGGCGCGCCGACGGCCATGGCGTCGCGGGCGCGCGGCGGGCCATCGCGCACGGCGCCCAGGGCCATTGCCTCCAGCAGAACGTCGTCTGGGTGCTCGGCGACGAGCGGAGATGGACGTGAGCCGGCAAGCGGCGGTCCTCGGCGTCGGACAGACGCAGCACGCCTCGCGGCGTGCCGACGTCAGCATCGCCGGGCTCGTGCGCGAGGCCGTCGACCGCGCGCTCCTCGACGCGGGGCTCGAGCACCGGGACATCGACGCCGTCGTGGTCGGGAAAGCGCCGGACATGCTCGAGGGCGTCATGCAGCCGGAACAGTTCCTCGCCGGCGCCCTCGGTGCGCACCTGAAGCCGCTCATCCGGGTACACACCGCCGGCTCGGTCGGCGCGTCGACCGCGCTCGCCGCCGTAACGCACGTGCGCTCCGGGCTCTTCGAGCGGGTCCTCGCCGTCGCCTTCGAGAAGCAGTCCGAGGGCAACGCGATGTGGGCGCTGTCGCCGAACCTTCCCTTCATGCAGCCCATCGTCGCGGGCGCCGGCGGCTACTTCGCGCCTTACGTGCGCGCGTACATCGCCCGGACCAAATGCCCGCCGCACATCGGGCCGATGACCGCGGTCAACGCGCGCGAGAACGGCGGACGGAACGAGTACGCGCATCTCCGCGAGCCGATGACGCTCGACGACGTGATGAACTCGCCGGTGCTGTGGGATCCGATCCGCTACGGCGAGACGTGCCCGTCGTCCGACGGCGCCTGCGCGCTCGTGATCGGCTCGGAAGACGTGGCGCGCCGGACGCCGCACAAGCCGGCCTGGATCCGATCGGGCGCCTCGTATGCCGAGGCGATGTGGGCTCCGGGTCGCGACCAGGTGAGTCCGCGGGCCGGGAAGATGTGCGCGAAGGCCGTCTACGACGGCGCCGGCATCAAGAATCCGTGGAAGGAGATCGACACCGCCGAGATCTACGTCCCGTTCGCCTGGTTCGAGGCGATGTGGCTCGAGAACCTCGGCTTCTGCGACGTCGGCGAAGGGTGGAAGGCGATCGACCGAGGCGAGCAGAAGATGGGCGCGCACCTGCCGATCAACCCGTCGGGCGGCGTCCTCTGCACGAATCCGATCGGCGCATCGGGCATGCTCCGGCTCGGCGAGGCGGCGCTCCAGGTGATGGGCCGTGCCGGTGCGCATCAGGTCGACGGCGCGAAGACCGCGCTCGGCCATGCGTACGGCGGCGGGTCGCAGTACTTCGCGATGTGGGTGGTGAGCGATGAGCGCTGAGCCGGCCGTCCTCTACGAGAAGTCGGGTGCGATCGCCGTCGTCACGATGAATCGGCCGGCGGTCCGGAACGCAATCAACGCCGAGATGCTCTGCCGCCTCGCCGACGCCTGGCAGGACGTGAACGACGATCCCGCCATCCGCGCCGCGATCTTCACCGGCGCCGGCGAGCAGGCCTTCTGCGCCGGCGCCGACCTCGATCGGCTCGTCCGCATGATGCAGGGACTCCGTCCCGCCGAGGACGAGTTCGACGAGCGGATCAAGAACGACGTGAGCCTCATCTACAAGGGGCTCATGCGGAGCTTCGACGTGTCGAAGCCGATCATCGCCGCCGTCAAGGGCTACTGCGTCGCCGGCGGCATGGAGATGCTGCAGGCGACGGACATCCGCGTCGCCGCCGAGGACGCCCGTTTCGCCATCGCCGAGGTGAAGCACGGCCTCTTCCCGATGGGCGGCTCGACGGCGCGCCTCGCGCGGCAGATTCCCTTCGCCAACGCCATGGAGATCCTGCTGACCGGCGAGCAGTTCTCGGCGGCGGACGCGCTGCGCATCGGCGTCGTGAACCGCGTCGTGCCGGCGGCGCGCGTCATGGCCGAGGCGCGCCGCTTTGCCGAGGTGATCTGCGAGAACGGGCCGATCGCCGTCCAGGCGGTGAAGCGCTCGGTGCTCGCGGGCCTCGGGCGTCCGACGGCGGAGGCCCTCGAGAAGGAGCTCGAGATCGGCATTCCCGCGTCGATGTCCGAGGATGCGCGCGAGGGGACAAAAGCCTTCAAGGAGAAGCGGAAGCCGGTCTTCAAGGGCCGGTGAGGAGGTCCGGGCATGGCGACACCGCCCGCGCTCGATCCCGCGACGGTCGCCGAGCGCACCGGCTCGGGGTATCCGGAGCCGCTCCGCGCGCCGTGCGTCGCACGCAGCAAGCGGGCGCTCGGCAGCGAGCTCGGCCTCACGCACTTCGGCGTCAACCTGACGCGGCTCGATCCCGGCGCGTGGTCGGCGCAGCGCCACTGGCACACGCGACAGGACGAGTTCGTCTACGTCGTCGAAGGAGAGCTCGTGCTCGTCACCGACGCGGGCGAGCAGACGCTGCACGCCGGGATGGCGGCCGGCCATCACCTGATCAACCGCACCACGAGGCCGGCGCTCTACCTCGAGGTCGGTGACCGGACCCCGGGCGACGAGGTGCATTACCCGGACGTCGATCTGTTCGTCGCCGCCGACTTCAGCTTCCGGCACAAGAGCGGCGAGCCGTACTGATGCTCGTCAACCTCGCCGCCATCCAGGAGCTGCTCGGGCGCCACATGCCCGACCGGCAGGCCCTCGTGTGGCGGGACCGTGTCTTCACCTACGCGGACCTCACCGCGCGCACGCGCCAGCTCGGCCGCGCCCTCCTGCGCCTCGGCCTCGGCTGTCGTCGCGAGCGACCGGACCTCCAGCCGTGGGAGTCGGGCCACGACCACATCGCCGTCTACTGCCACAACGGCAACGAGTGGATCGAGGCGATGTACGGGGCGTGGAAGGCGCGTGCTGCGTTCGTGAACGTCAACTATCGCTACGTCGCCGATGAGCTGCACTACATCCTGGAGACGAGCGCCGCGCGCGCGATCATCTACCATGCGACGTTCGCCCCGCTGCTGGCGGCGGTGCGCGACCGGCTGCCGGCGCTCCGCCACCTCGTCCAGGTGCGTGACGACTCGGACAACGCGCTCCTGCCCGGCGCCGTCGACTACGAAGCATGGCTCGCCGCCGAGCGCGCGGACCCGATCGAGCTCCCCTACTCCGCCGACGACCTCTACGTGCTGTTCACCGGCGGCACGACGGGCATGCCGAAGGGGGTCCTCTGGCGGCACGAGGACGTCTTCTTCAATGGGCTCGGCGGCCACGTGCCGGGGTTCGAGCGGCTCGACAGCGAGGAGAAGCTCCTCCGCCACGTCGACGCGGGGCTCGGCGGCCGCTTCCTCGTGCTGCCGCCCTTCATGCACGGCGCCGGGCAGTGGGCGACGTTCAACACCTTCCACCGCGGCGGCACCGTCGTCCTCCCCGACGAGGTGCGGCGCTTCGACCCGCACGCGACCTGGCGAACGATCGAGCGCCAGCGCGTCGACCAGATGTCGCTCGTCGGCGACGCCTTCGCGCGGCCGCTCCTGGCCGCGCTCCGCGAGGGCGGCTACGACGCGTCGTCCGTCCGCGTGATCTCGAGCACGGCGGCGGTGCTCTCGCCGGCGGTGAAGCAGGAGCTCGCCGCGCTCCTGCCGGACGGCACGATGTTCGTCGAGAGCATCGGCGCGACGGAATCGGGGCTCCAGGCGATGAGCTGGGACGCCGCCTCGGGACCCGGCGGGCAGTCGGCGTATCAGCTGCGCGACAACTCCGTCCTGCTCGCCGACGACCGCCGCCGCTTCGTCGAGCCGGGCTCGAGCGAGGTCGGCTGGATGGCGACGAAGGGCCATCTCCCGCTCGGCTACCTCGGCGACCCCGAGCGCACGCAGAAGACCTTCCCCGTGATCGACGGCGTGCGGTACTGCATCGGCGGAGACCGCGCGCGCTGGGCCGAGGACGGCCGCCTCATCTTCCTCGGGCGCGACTCCGCGTGCATCAACACCGGCGGGGAGAAGGTGTACGCCGAGGAAGTCGAGCGCGTCGTCAAGGGCCATCCGTCGGTCGAGGACGCGCTGGTGGTCGGCGTGCGCGACGCGCGCTGGGGGCAGCGCGTGACGGCCGTCGTGTCGCTCCGCGATGCGCGGCCGACGCCGACGATCGACGAGCTCCGCGCGCACTGCGCCCCGTCGCTCGCCGACTACAAGATCCCGCGCGCCCTCGTGGTCGCGGACGAGATCGTCCGGAGCCCGAGCGGCAAGCCGGACTACGCCTGGGCCAAAACGTTCGCGGAGGATTCGTCATGCCAGATGCCTACCCGGAGCTGAACGACACCCAGCGCGTCATCCGCGACACCGCGCGGAAGATCGTCGACCGCGAGCTGAAGCCGCACGTCGAGAAGCTCGAGCACGAGGAGGAGCCGCCCTACGCCTGCATCAAGAACCTGGCGCGGGGGCTCGGCATGGCCGGCGACGGCGAGTTCACCGAGGCGATGCGCGAGGCGTCGCCCGAGGACCATCTCGAGTTCTTCGTGCCCGCAGCCGTGGCGATCGAGATCTCGCGCGTGTGCGCCGGGGTGCTCGTGTCCTACGGCGTCAGCTACGGGCAGGTGGCGGGCACGATCCGCCGGCACGGCACGCCGGCGCAGCAGGAGCGCTGGGTGCCCGGTCTCATGAGCGGCGACGTGGTCGGGGGCTGGGGACTCACCGAGCCCGGCGCCGGCTCCGACGCCTTCGGGTCGATGCGCACGACGGCGCGTGTCGACGGCGACGCGTACGTGCTGAACGGCCAGAAGACCTTCATCACCAACGCACCGTACGCCGACGTCTTCGTGATCTACGCGAAGCTCGAAGAGAACGGGTCGCGAAACATCCAGCCGTTCCTCGTCGAGCGGGAACGGCCGGGGCTCGACGTCTCGAAGCCATTCCGGAAGATGGGCACCCACGCCTCGCCGACCGGGGCCGTGTACCTCGACCAGGTGCGCATCCCGCGGGAGAACCTCCTCGGCGGCGGGGTCCGCGAGCGCGATCACGTGAAGGGCAGACTCGCCGACGAGCGCGCCGGCATGCCGACGCTCTCCCTGGGGCTCGCGGACCGGGCCTTTGAGCTTGCGCTTCGCTATTCGAAGGAGCGCGAGCAGTTCGGCCAGCCGATCTGCAACTTCCAGCTGATCCAGCGCCGGCTCGCCCGGATGTACGGCCTTCTCTGCAATATGCGGAACTTCGTCTTCGCCGATTTCCTCGCCGGCCGGAAGGTGCGCATGGGCATGGCCGACATCTGCGCCGGGAAGCTCTACTGCTGCGAGGCCGCGACGCAGATCACCATGGAGGCGATCCACGTCCTCGGCGGCAACGGCTACATGGAGGAGTACGAGGTCGAGCGTCTCGCGCGCGACGCGAAGCTCATGGAGCTCGGCGGGGGCACGACGGAGATCCAGGAGCTGACGATTGCCCGCCATCTGGTCGGCGGCTGATGCGTGAGCCACTCGCCGCGCGGTTTCATTTCGTGCCGCGCGCGCTCCGCGGCGCGCATGCCGTGCTCATCGCGACGCTGCGCAGCTACTTCTCGCGCGCACCCGGCTGGGTGCTGCTCACGACGCGCGGCCGGCGGACCGGACTGCCGCGCGAGGTGCTGCTGCCCTGCGCGCGCACGAACGGCGACATCATCGTGATCTCGACGTACGGCACCCGCTCGGACTGGTTCCGCAACCTCCGGAAGGAGCCGCAGGTCGAGGTGACCGCGCGCGGCCGGCGCGTCCCGGGACGCGCCGAGATCGTCGACGACGTCTTCCACAAGCGGGCGATCGTCTCCGCGAACCCGTTCTTCCCGGCTGCCCCGTTCGGTCCGCTGAACGCGCTCGCGCGCACGGTCCTGCGCCCGCCCACCGCCGCCGCTCTCCGCCGCTGGGTCACTCGCCGGCCGGTGGTCGTGATCCGCCTCGTGCCGGCGCGCGCGTGACGCCGCTCGGTCACCTCCGCGTCCTCGACCTCTCGCGCCAGCTGCCGGGCCCGTTCTGCTCGACGCTGCTCGCCGATTTCGGCGCCGACGTCCTCATGATCGCGCGGCCGGACGATCCGTTCGCGACCGGCATCCCGTTCCTCGCCCGCAACAAGCGCAGCATGACGCTCAACCTGAAGCTCGAGGCGGGCCGCGAGATCTTCCTCCGGCTGGCGGCGAATGCGGACGTCGTGCTCGAGGGCTTCCGGCCGGGCATCATGGCGCGCCTCGGGATCGGCTGGGAGCGTCTGTCGGCGCTGAACCCGCGGCTCGTCTACTGTGCGATCTCCGGCTACGGCCAGGACGGCCCGTACCGCGACCGCGTCGGCCACGACGTCAACTACCTCGCCGCCGCAGGCGTGCTCAACTACGTCGGCGAGGCGGGCGGGCCGCCGGTCATCCCGGGCGTGCAGATCGCCGACATCGGCGCCGGGTCGCTGATGGCCGCGGTCGGCATCCTGACGGCCCTTCTCGCCCGCGAGCACACCGGCCGCGGCCAGCTGGTCGACGTCGCCATGCTCGACGGCGCCGTCGCGTGGAACGTCTACCACACGCTGCTCTATCTGCTGTCGGGGCGGCCGCCCGAGCGCGGGCGGACGCAGCTCACGGGCTACTTCCCCTGCTATGCGGTCTACGAGACGCGCGACCGGCGGCACGTCACCGTCGGCGCGTACGAGGAGCATTTCTGGGCGACCCTCTGCCGCCATTTCGGACGCGAGGACTTCATCCCCACGCAATGGGACGAGGGTCCGACGCGCGACGAGATGTTCGCCTTCTTCCGCGCCGCGTTTCGCGCGAAGGCGCTCGCCGAATGGGTCACGGAGCTCGGGGACGTCGACGACTGCTTCGCTCCGGTCGCAACGCTGGACGAGACCTTCGCTGATCCGCAGGTGCGCCACCGCAGGATGGTCGTCGAGCACGACGGGACGCTGACGTTCGGCACGCCGATCAAGCTCTCCGAGACGCCGGCCTCGCTGCGGACGGCGCCCGCGAAGTTCGGCGAGCACACCGACGGCGTGCTTGCGAGCCTCGGGTTCGGGGCGGAAGAGATCGCGCGACTCCGTCGCGACCGCGTCGTGTAGGTCGATCTCGGACTCACAGCAGATCGAGGAACGCCCGGAGCGCCGCGCGCGATGCGCCGTCGAGGCTTCCGGGCGTTGCGGTCTCGTGAAGGAAGGATCCATGCGAGACGTAGGCCCGGCGGAGCACGTCGTCCAGATCCGCGGCGGAGCCGTTCGTGAAGTACGGGCGCTTCTTGTAGAGGCGGCGGAGCGAAGGCACCCGGGTCCCGGCCTCGTGGACGTAGGGCACGACGCCCGTCTTCTCGTAGGTGTCGCGCGCCCAGACGATCGGGCCCTGTCGCGTCATCGTGAGCCGCTCCCACTCGCCGAAGGGGACGCGCGAATCGGGCCGGTTGGTCACGAGCCGTGCTTCGTGGCAATGCTCGCACCCATCCCTGAAGATCTCCGCCCCTCGGCGTTCCTCGGCCGACCACACCGAACGCCCGAGGACCGCGGGATTGGGACGATGAGTGAACTCCATCAGAAACACCATGAGGGCCCGCCGCAACATCTCCGGGGATAGCGGCTCGGGACCGACGCCGAGGTACGCGAGCCACGGCGCCTGCGCGGTCCCGATGGCGAACCAGGGATCGTGACGGCTCCGGAGTCCCGCGACGCGGAACTCGTTGTGCACCATGGCGGTCAGGTCGGGATCGAGAGCGCGCGAGAAGTGAGGGCGGTTGTTGAACAGGCCAAGGAGAGGGCGGGTCGTCACCCGGACGTCTCCGCGGCCGGGGTCGTGGACGCGGCCGTCGACGTAGCCCTCGAAGTGGCACGTCTCGCACGTGAAGCGGCTGACCGAGCCCTTGGTGCGGTTCCAGGGCGCGATCAGCGTGGTGAAGAGGAGGGCCTCGCCGACGCGCGATTCGAGGCTGCGTGCGGGAACGGCGCCGGCATCCGCGACCGGCACGACACGCTCGTGCCTCCCCTCGTCGACGACCCAGGCGTCGAGCAACGGATCGGCAAGGACGGCTCGCCCGTCGTCGAGCCGGGCCTCCATGACGAGGCGAACGTGAACACGGCCGCCGTCGGCGGAGAGGCTCACGACCTTCGGTGTCACGACGCCCAGGGCCGACGCGTTGAGCGCGACGACCCGCTGCGCCGTCGGCGGCGTTCCGCTCACCCGGTAGACGTAGGCGAACGAGTCGATGTAGCCGAACGATCCCTGCCGGCGGTCGAGAGGGTGATCCTCGACCCCGCCCATCGCGAGCAGGAGACCGTCGGCCACCTCCACCGCGTCGATCGCCCAGAAGGGGCCGTTCTGGGCGATGCGCACGGCCGCCTCGCGCCGCGGCACGCCGCGGGCATCCACGGGGAGCACGACGACCTCGTGCGAGAGGACGCAGTTCACCACAACGTACCCGGCCGTCCGCACGACGATCCTCGGCCCGAGCCCGATGGGACTGTCGGCGCCGTCGAGAATCTCGCCCGTCAAGGAGATGGTGAGGAGCCGATGGTCGTGGTCCTCGACGAGGTGGAGGATTCCTTCCGGTCCGTACGCCATCGCCCGGATCGAGTGCACGCCGTCGACTGGAATCGTCCCCATCGGCAGGAGCCGGCCACCGCTGGGGGCATAGCGTGCGACGGCAGCCTCGAGCTCCCCGCTCACGAACACCTCTCCGGCGGGACTCACCGCGAGGCCCGTGGGGGAGGCGGGCGTTCTGGCCCGGTCGAGCTCCTGCAGCTCCGCGTCGAGCAGCACGACGGCTGAGCGGCCACGAAGCACGCCGACGAGGAGCGGGCTTCCGGGAAGCCTCCGGATCGCGACCGGATCGGGACCGAGGATCTCGTCCGACGTCGGCAGCGTCCGGAAATCGGTCTGGTCGCGCCGCGCCGTCTCGAACGCCCGCAGCCGCGCCAGCGCATCGGCGTGCGGATCGGGAGGCCCGGCGCGGTCGCGTCCCGTGCCGCAGGAGACCGCGTGCGCCAGGCCGAGGAGCACGACGAGCGCCGCCCCGCGGCGCCGATATCGATCAGGCGTTACCAACCACCGGTCGGCGGAGACGGACCACTGGCTGGCGGCTGCGTCGGCGGCGTCGGCCGTGCCGTCGTCGCCCCGCAGATCGTGAGGTCGCGGAAGCAGTCCCTGACGATCCCATGGGCGCAGGTGCGCCGACAGCGCCTCAGCGCTCTCCTCTTGAGGCCCTGGCACTCTGCGCCGATGCACGCAGCGATGTGCGGCTTACAGGCCTGGACGCACGGAGCACCCAGGGCGAGCGGGCCGGGCAGGACGACGACGAGCAGCGCGCCGACGACCAACGACCCGGTTAATACGCGGCGGAACATCGACGGCTCCCTCGCGCACGAATGCGCGACGAAGAGGATCGTCCCACCAGGGAGCAGCGTCAATACCGGCGCCGGATGATCCGCGCCGTTGCGACGTCTGAATCTAGGCTCACCCCCGAATGCGCGCCCGTCACGGCGAGCAGAGGTCCTCCGAGGCGCCGAACTTCTCGATCACGAGGAAGGTCGTCGTCGTCCCCGCAGCCGTCTGGGTGATGGCCAGACGCTTGCAGAGCGGATCGAAGGTCAACAGCCGGACGCTCCCTCTGGCGCGACGCGAGTCGAACTTGACCTTCCCCTCGATTTCGTCGGGCTCGTCATCCTCGGGCGCGAGCTGGATGCCAGCCACCCGGGTGTCACCCACCACGAGGTCATAGGACCCCTGCGGCAAGTCCTTCGCCTTTACCTGGAAGCGAATCTTGCTCCTCTTGACGCGCAGCTTCGCCCGCCCCTCCGCGTCGGCATCGACGCCCGTGTTCACGAAGTCTTCGCGCACCTTGAACTTCCTGCGGGCCCTTTCCCTCGACGTCGGAAAATCGCCGCGGAAGAACACCACGCCAGCGGGGTCGCTCTTCACCTCGATGGTCTTGCCGCGGGGATCGAACGGCAGCGGCTCACCTTCGAGTCGCAAGCGACCCTCGCCGTCGGAGTCTACGTCGAAGGCGCCGACCGGCGCTCCGGCGACGAAGACGGCGTAGCCGCCCGCCGTGAGATCCTCGACCTCGACCTCGAAACGCTGGCGTCCGTCGTCCTCGTCCAGGCGGGCGCGGCCGCGCGCGTCCAGGTCGACCCCGGTGTTGCTCAGGAAGAGCTCGATTCCGTGGTCGTCGTCGTGTGCACGGGCGCTCGGCGTGGAGAGGAGCGCCCAGAGCAGCCCCGAGGCGAGCGCGAGCCTTTTGCGCATATCGTTCCCCCTTTGCTCGGCTGGCTGGCCAGTCCAGTAGGCCGGACCCGCCCGCGAGAGGCAAGTAGATCGGCGTGCCGTCGATCCACACGCTCGCGGCGCCGGTACGCAGGACGCGCTCATGTGCCTTTGCCACCTTGTGGGATTCGCCGGAAGCGTACGCGGTAATGCGGGCGAACAGCGAGCCGGTTGACGCCGTCGACGACCGCTTGTTACACCGCGGCCGTCCATGGGCAGGCTCACCGGCAAAGTCGCGATCGTCACCGGCGGCGCGTCGGGCATCGGCGCCGCGACGGTGCGCCGCTTCGCCGAGGAAGGCGCGCGCGTCGTCTGCGCGGACATCGCCGACCAGGCGGGTGAGCGGGTGGTTGCAACGGTCCGCGACGCGGGCGGCGAGGCCGCGTACTGCCACGCCGACGTCGGCACGCTCGCCGAGGTGGAGGCGATGGTCGCCTTCGCCGTCGACACGTACGGCGGCCTCGACGTCATCCACAACAATGCCTACTGGACGGGTGGCGGCTACGTGGGCGAGCTGGACCCGGAGATCTGGGAACGGAGCCTGCGCATCATGCTGACCGGGGTCTTCTACGGGATGCGCGCCGCGATCCCGCGCATGCTCGCGCGCGGCGGCGGCTCGATCATCAACACGTCGTCGGTGGAGGGTCTCTACGGCGGCATCCTCGGCAGCCCGTACAACACGGCCAAGGGCGGCATGATCAACCTGACGCGCTCGGTGGCGCTCGAGTACGGCCGGAAGAACATCCGTGCCAACTGCATCTGTCCGGGCGCGGTGGTGACGCCGGCGCTCGAGCAGCTCGCGAGCTTCGGCGGGCGCTCGCTCGACGACGTCGCCGCGATGCACGCGCTCGGGCGCAACCTGCGTCCGGCCGAGATCGCCAACGTCGCGCTCTTCCTCGCGAGCGACGAGTCGTCGGCGATCACCGGCGCGGCGATCGTCGCCGACGGCGGCCTCACCAGCGGCCTCAACGTCGGCGGGTTCCCACCGTACGGAGGCTAGCGTGCACATCGTCGACTGCGATGC
>VBKG01000585.1 GCA_005879585.1 Deltaproteobacteria bacterium
GGCGACCTACTGATTACGAATCAGTTGCTCTACCGACTGAGCTAGGGTGGCGTGGGTGGCGGTCGCCTACTTATCGGCCCTCCTCCTGCCGGTCAAGCTCGCGGCCCTAACCTCGGGCGCCGAGCTGGGAAGCCAGTCCCTCCATGGTGAGCGCGTGGTGTGGCAGGTACGGGCGGATGGCATCGAAGTCCGCCACGTTCTCGGTGACGATGATCGCGCCGATGCGGCGCGCGGTGCAGACGATCAGCAGGTCGTTCTGGAGACTCTTGCTCCGCAATGACGGGTAGTCGTCCCAGACCCGCCCCTGGACCACACCTGCATGCGTCCAGTCGGCGTGAGTCGGCGCAACGACCCGTCCTGCGCGCTCCAGGGGCTCGACCGCTTTCCCGATCCGAGCACGGCCGACATCGCCTCGCGCACCTTGCACCAGCTCCAGACGTACGACGCTGCTGAGGAAGGTGTGCGGAGCGACTTGCAGGAGGGCGGACCGATATCGTGCGAGGTACGCGGGGTCGTGGAGCGTGTGGAAGTACACGTTCGTATCGAGCACGTACGTCACCGGCGACGGCGGCGCTCACGGTGCATCTGCTTGACGAACTCCGGGCGGAACTCCACGCGTCCGCTCGTTGACTCGAGTGCCGCAACCAGCTGTTCCCCGATCAGCACCGCGCGCAGCGCCTGGTGAATGGTTTCGGTCTCCGTCGGCGTTCCGAGGGCGCGCTGCGCGCGCCGCAGCAAGCCAGCGTCGAGGTTGTGACTCTTCCGCTTGATGCTCACATTGGTATGCCTTTACCACTCACGTAGGCATACGACAAGCGCGGAATCTCGGAGAGTCCGTACCGCCACCGAGCGCAGTGGCCGTCTTCGCAGCATGGAAGCCTCGCGTCGTCGTGGCACGACGTCAGTGGGGCAACACCTTCAACGTAAAGGGGATGTACCGTCGGAGCTCGGTGAAATGGGCGTCGCCGGTGACGAAGAGTGTTCCCGTATGACGTGCCGTAAGAGCCAGCAGCAGATCGTTCTGGAGTCGCGCCAGCCCGAGAGCTTCATGATCGAGGAAGACGCGCGGGAGCAGGCGTCCGGTCTCGCGCCAGCACGACACCGCCAAGAGGGCGGTTCGACGGGGACCAGGCCGCGGACCAACCGGATCACGCTCCGGGTACCGTGCCCGGACACGCCGCGCAGCAGCTCGCTCGCCACGACCGGAGACAGCCGTACCCGCAGGTTGCCGATGGTCGCGAGGATGTCGGGGAGCGATCGTATCCCGCGCAGCACGTCGATATGGACGTTGGTGTCAAAGAAGGCGATCATCGACCTCGCGGGCTCGAACCGTTCGAGCGGTCTCCCGCAGGACGGCGTGCGAGCGCAGCCGCTCCTCTTCTTCGGCCAGCAACGTGTT
>VBKG01000586.1 GCA_005879585.1 Deltaproteobacteria bacterium
GTCATGCGTATGGTATGTACATGAAGCTCGCCGCCGACCCAGCGACGGAGAGCTGGCTGATCGGATTGACGGGCGCGGACGATGAGTTCGATTGGGACATCGGAAACCTCACCAAGAACCGGAAACATGGCATCGAGCCACGACACGTGCATGCGCTGATCGGCGGCGACTTCTACTTCGCTGGCCGCATCGTCGAGCCAGTACACAACGAGCCGCGTTGGCTCGCCCTCGGAGAGGACGCCACTGGACGGCGGTTGTCGCTGGTATTCACGAGGCGAGGCGACCGACTGCGCCCGATCAGCTGTCGCGCCATGCGCCGGAAGGAGAAAGCGCTCTATGAAGAAGCCCGTCGGCAGGAAGACTGAACGCAAGCACGCGGACGCCCAGCTCAAGGAGTTCGATCGGCGCGACCTGGGCGAGGACATCAGACGCTCCGGTGCCGGGAAGATGCTGCGGCGCTCCCGGACGACGTCGATCACGCTGGACCATGACTTGATCGAGAAGCTCCGAGCCAAAGGGGCGAAACGGGGTCTTGGATATCAGACGATGCTCAAGGTGATCGTCATGGAGCACCTCGACGAGTACTGACGGGTCCGCGACATCGTCCCACATGCCCTCACATCGATGCGTGCCTCGAAGGTCTTGAGGCATCCTCAGTCCGCGGCGAGCCTGCGGAGCGCCTCCAGCACCGGCAACGCCTCGACCCCCGAGCCGAACCGCTGCGCTCGCTCCCCGCGGAATGCGACCCACATCGCGAGCGGACGTCGTTGCCCGATCAGACCTGCGAGCGACAGGAGCCCCCGGGTATCGGCCGCGGTCACCTGCTTTCCCGCCTTGATCTCGATCGCCACGACATCGCGCGCTCGCTCGACGACCAGGTCCACCTCGGCCCCGGCCTCGGTCCGGTAGCTCGACAGCTTCCATCCTTTACGAAGGGCATGGTTCAGATAGATGACCTGCAGCATCACCCATTGCTCGAAGACGCCGCCGACCCGGTCGGGCCCGAGTGGGTGACGGTGGAGGCCGAGGAGCGCATTGCGGACCCCGACGTCGAAGAGCAGTACCCGCTCGCGCTGGATGAGCCGGCGGGACGTCGACCGAGTGGGCCGGAACGGCGGCAGCCGGTGTGCGACGAGCGTGTCGTCGAGGAGCTGTACGAAGCGGCGGATCGTCTCCTTCGGCACCTCGACGTCCGAGCTGAGCTTCGAGTAATTCAGCCACTGCCCGCTCGCGAGCGCGACGGTGTCCAGGAACCGCGCATAGCCGCCGAGATTGCGCGTCGCGGCCTCGGCCTGGATCTCTTCGTGGAGATACACCTCGCCATACGTCCCGAGGATCTCGGCTGCCTCTTCGTCGCCCCAGTAGATGCCCGGGAGCATGCCGAGGCGTAACGCGCGGTCCCAGTCGACGTCCTCCATCTCGAGGACGCTCAGCGGATCGAGGTACTCGAGGATCACCCGGCCGGGCAGCAGGTTGGCGCCGCCGCGGCGCAGCTTGCGGGCGCTCGACCCGGTGAGCACGAATCGGATGCGGCGCGCGGAACGGTCGACCAGCGACTGCACCGTGTTCAGGAGGGCGGGCACGCGTTGCACCTCGTCGATGACGACGAGCGAGCCACCGGGCAGCGCGTCGACTTCGCGGCGAAGCCGGGCGGGATCCTTGGCGTAGCCGAGAAACACCGATTCGTCCGCGAGATCGACGTACAGGCGCGCGCCAAGGCCCCGGCAGATCGTCGACTTGCCGACCTGCCGCGGCCCGAGCAGGAGCACGCTGCTCCTCGTTGCGGCGAGACGGCCCGCCAGCAGGCGCGGAGACATCGTGGGCTATTTACGACGTAAATGACCCACGTGCAAGCCGGCTTTGCGCGTCTGAAGCCCGCAGCGACGGACGGACCCCGCAGGTCGTTGGCGTCGCTCTTGCAGCCGAGCCCGCGCGCGGCCGTCCATCAAACGACCGCACGCATCCATGGCCGCGCAGTACCGCCGACGAGGTAACGGTGTCCGAAACACGTCTGAAACAACGCAACCGTCGGACCCTCCGATCGGGCGTGGGCCCGCCGATCCCCCGGCTCACGTTTCGCGCCGCCGTCCGCGACGTCCTCGACGACTACCGGATCAACCGCAAGCGCTCGCTCGTCGACGTCGAACGGCACGTGCGCTTGCATCTCACGCCGTTCTTCGGCCGCCGCCGCATGGCCGCCATCACCACCACCGACGTCCGACGGTACGTCGTCCATCGGCAGGACGAGGGCGCGAAGAACGCCACCATCAATCGCGAGCTGTCGGTCCTGAAGCGCGCGTTCGCCCTCGCGGTCGGGGCAGGGACACTTCCGTCGCGACCGCACATCGCCCTTCTGCGCGAAAACAATGTGCGACGCGGGTTCTTCGAGCGGGACGAATTCGAGTCCGTCCGCAGCCGGCTACCGCCCGACCTCGCCGACTTCGTGACGTTCCTCTACACGACGGGCTGGCGGTGGCGCT
>VBKG01000357.1 GCA_005879585.1 Deltaproteobacteria bacterium
GGGCGCCGGTCAGCCCGGCTTTCACGTCGGGGAACTCCGCCCCGACGCGCGCCATCGTCGCGCGGAGGGGCGCGATCGCGTCCCGATAGTTCGTGAAGCTCGCCTTCTCACGCGTCGCCTCGACCAGCAGGAAGAGGAGGCGCTTGTCGTCGGAGAGGAAGAAGCCCGCTTCGTCATCGCCGTGATTGAGCGAGAAGAGCGATCCCCATGGTGACCGGTAGCGCGCAGGTCGGTCGAGCCGGGTCGATATCTGGTCCAGGACTTCGCGCGCGGCGCTGAGGTCCACCTTCTTCTCGCTTTCGTCGAGGCCGAGGTCGAAGGCGCTGCGCACGAAGGCGGTCACGATCTCCGTCCGGATGCCGTCGATCAGACTGTCGAGCGTCGGCCGCGCAGCGAACGACGCGAGGAATCCCTGGTGGTCGACTACCTGGTCATGGATGTCGCGAAGGTCCGCCGGGCTCAGATAGAGAAGCTCCCGACCCCGGAACTTCTTGGGGTCGATCCGGTAGGTCACGTGCCGGAACGCTCCGGGTTCGCGACGAAGCTCCGCCGCGAGCCGGTGCGCGTATGCCTTCGATCGCCGAACGTCGTCGCTCTCGACCGCGACGACGAGCTGGTCGAGGCGACGCGTAAGAAGGCGAGCTTCACGAACTATCGGGACGCGATCGCGCCCCTCCGCGCGACGATGGCGCGCGTCGAGGCTGAGTTCCCCGACGTGAAAGCCGGGCTGACCGGCGCCCCTGTGCTCGGCAACGACGAGATGGAAGCAGCCTTCCGCGACAGCAAGCGCGCGACGGCGCTCGCCTTCGCCCTGACGCTCGGCGTGCTGGTCGTCGCCTTCCGACGGTTCGGCATGCCGCTCCTCGTGCTCGCCACGCTCGCCGTGAGCATCTGCTGGTCACTCGGCATCGTGACCCTCGTGGTCGGTCATCTCTCGATCTTCTCGATCATGTTCATCTCGATCGTCGTCGGCCTCGGCACCGACTACGGCGTCTACCTGCTCTTCCGCAACGACGAGGAGCGTCGCCTCGGCCGCTCGCCGCGGGAGGCGCTCGAGACGACCGCGATGCGCGCGGGACCCGGAATGCTGAGCGGCGCGCTCACGGCGGCGGGCACGTTCTATGTGCTCATGCTGACGGACTTCCCCGGCATCCGGGAGCTCGGCTTCATCGCCGGGACCTCGATCATTCTCGCCTGGCTCTCGATGATGACGCTCCTCCCCGCCCTCGTGCTCGTCACGGGGCGGGGGCATGTCGAGCGGCGACGTGACACCGGACCGCGACCCGCGCGGATCGTCGCGCGGATCACTCGACATCCGCGGCTCGTCGTCGGACTCGCCGCCGTGGCCGCTGCGCTCTCGCTCGTCGCGTTGCGCGGCGTCCGCTTCGACTACAATCTCCTCCACCTCCAAGCGCGTGGCACCGAGTCGGTCGCCTGGGAGGAGCGCATTCTCCGGTCCGCGGGCCGCTCGAGCTTCGTCGCGCTCTCGACCGCCGGGTCGCTCGACGAGCTCCGCCGGCGGGTTGCGGCGTTCGAGGCCCTCGATTCGGTATCCGAGGTCGAATCGGTGCTCTCCCTCATTCCCACGGAGCAGGAGACGAAGGCGAAGATACTCGCCGAGATCGCGCCGATCGTCGAGCCCGTAGCGGTCGGCTGGCGCGAGGCCGTCGATGCTCCCCGACTGCTCGCGGCAGTGCGGGCGCTCCGGCAGCGGCTCGATCTCGCTGTCGGCGAGGCGCCGTTCGGCCATGATCGTGACGAGGTCGTCGCGCTGCGGGACGAGACGGCTGCGCTCTCGCGAAAGCTCGAGGCGGCACCCGCCGCCGCGCCCGCGCTCGCGACACTGCAGGATCAGCTCCGCGCGGACTTCGCGCGGACCCTCGGACATCTCAAGCGAAATCTCCATCCCATTCCGATCGGGCTCGCCGACGTGCCGGGTCAGCTTCGACGCAAGTTCGTCGGGGACAGCGGCCGTTTCCTCCTCCAGATCCAGCCCAAGGTCGATATCTGGGACCGCGACGGCGCCGAGCGGTTCATCCGCGAGCTGCGGACGGTCGACGCCGACGTCGCCGGCACGCCGGTCATCACATTCGAGGCCATCCGCTACATGGAGCGGGCCTACAAGAAAGGCACCCTCTACGCGTTCCTGCTGGTCGGGCTCCTGACCGCGGTGATCGTCCGGCGGACGCGAGAGAGCATCCTAGCAACGATCTCCCTCGTGCTCGGAACGATCTGCACGGTCGGCCTGATGTTCGCCTTCGCGTTGCCCTTCAACCTGGGGAACGTCTTCGGCTTCCCGCTCATTCTCGGAGCGGGAGCCGAGTTCGGCCTGAACGTGGTGCTCCGCTACGGGGAGGCGCGGCACCGGGGCGGACCGCGCTTTCCGCGCAGCACGTTCTTCGCGGTGCTCGTCAACGGGCTCACGACCGTGGTCGGATTCGGTAGCTTGATGATCGCCGCCCACCGCGGCATCTTCGGGCTCGGACTCCTGCTGACGCTCGGCATGATCGCGACGCTCGGCGCGTCGCTGATCGTGCTCCCCGTGCTGCTGCGCCGGACCGAGGCCCGCACGAGGGCGGACATGCTCGTCATCGAGCCGCCGCCGCCGAAGCGGGCGGCAGCGTAGATCTACTGCTCTTCGGCCAGCTTCGTCTCGATCCGCTGCACGAGCGCGTCATACGACGAGGCGCGGATCGTCTTGGTGAACTGCGCGCGAAAGTTGCCTGCGAGGCTCACGCCGTCGACCACGACGTCGGAGATCTTCCAGGGCCCGCCGTCGGCGGTAAGACGGTAGTCGACCGGCAGCTCGTCCCCGCCCTTCCGGACGAGCACGGTCTTCACGGTGGCCCGGCCGGCGTCGACCGACTCCGCGCCGTACGTCGTGGCGCTGCCACCGAGAAAGCGGAGCACGAGCCTGTCGTACGAGCGTTCGAAGAGCTGCGTGAAGAGGCCGACGAACCGGTCCCGCTGCTCGGGCGTGAGGCTCGCCCACTGAGGTCCGAGGGACTCCTGCGCCATCGTCCGGAAGTCGAACGAGTCGTGCATGACCTTCGCGACGCGCTCGCGCCGTGCGTGCTCGTTGCTCGATCCTTGCAGCTGAGGATCGTTGAGTGCCGCCGACACGGCGTCGACCGTCTGGCGGACGTGCTCCTGCGGCGCTCCGGCGAACGCGGCCACGGCGACGAGCGCGAGCAGGGCCGTACAGAGCGTCGACCTCACCGCTGAAGCGTACCCCAGCCCCGCAGCATGGGGAATCCCGAGGACGCTGCTGATCAAGCCGCAAAGCGCAGCCGCGTTCGAGCGCGCACGCGTCCGGCCCGTCGGACGTGGGTGAGTGCGCTAGTATGCTCCTCCCGCGTCCATCCCGGTGTCACGCGCCGGTGGCGCCGCCCCTTCGGCATCGTGCCGATCGCCCGTCGGCACGACGCGTGCCGGCGACGGAGACCGTCTACTTGCGAGCTCTGTTGCCGGTCACGGCGCTCGACGTATCGGCGCCTGCGCCGACGCTCCGGCATGTGGCACTCGTGTTTCGACGACGGAGAGCCGGCTGCGATCGCCCAAGGCGCCACCGAACTTGCGCCGCTGCTGGCACGCGGCTTGCGATGTCCAAGTGCACATGAACCCGTTCCGGGCCTTCATGCGGGCGCGCGGTCACCAGGTCTTCGACTGATGCCCCTGCCCGCGATCGCAGCTTCGAACGGAACTGAGCTCTCGCACGGACATCCGCGCGAACGGGCGTGGGCGCTCGTCCTTGCCGGTGGAGACGGTACCCGTCTACAGGCTCTCACGCGGAAGATCGCCGGCGCACCCATCCCGAAGCAGTATTGCCGAATCGTGGGCGACCGTTCCCTTCTCGAAGCGACGCTTGGGCGGATCTACCCGCTCGTGCCGAGAGAGCGGACGCTCGTGGTCGTGAACCGCAGCCACCTCGAGCTCGCCTTGCCACAGCTGCTCGACGTTCCGCCCGGCAACGTCCTCGTGCAGCCCGGTAACCGCGATACGGGTCCGGGGATCGTCTTCGGGCTTCTCGACCTCGTTGCCCGGCACCCGCGCGCTCCGGTGGTCGTCTTTCCGAGCGATCACTATGTCGACGATGCGTCGGCCCTTCGCGAGCACGTGGAACGCGCCATCCTCCTCGTCGATAGGCTCCCCACCAAAATCGCGCTGCTCGGCATCCGCCCCACTCACCCTGAGCCTGGATTCGGCTACATCGAGCCGGGCCCGCCGCTCGTTGTGCCAGGTCTCGAATTGCTACCGGCGTATCAGGTTGGAGCATTCCACGAGAAACCGTCCGTCGAGCGGGCGAAGCACCTGCTACGAAGGGGCGCCCTTTGGAACTCGTTCGTCATGGTCTTTCACCCGAGCCGCCTGCTCGCGCTGCTTCAGGAGCGGCGCAGCGCGGACGTCGAGTGGCTCCGTGGCGTCATCCGCTCGGGTGCCGGATACGAGCACGTTCCACGTTGGAACTTCTCGGCAGACTTCCTCACCAAAATCGCGGACCACCTGATCGTCGTGCCTGTAGACGGCGTCTATTGGAGCGATTGGGGAACTCCCGAGGCAGTCGAGCAGACGCTCGCGGTGCTCCGACTCCAAGAGGCGGACCGAGACGTTACCGAGAGCTCAGCACCGCTTCGGCATTCCCATCCGATGGACGCCGTGCAGCAGGCGAACTCCGGGCATCCCGAGTACCGCTGGAACTCCGGCGTCGAGACGACGACGGGCCCGCTCGGTCAGGGCGTTGCGACCAGCGTCGGGATGCCATCGCGGGGCGCTGGCTCGCGGCGCGCTGCAACCCGATGACGGGTCCTGCCGTACTTCAAGTAGGTCGAGGCGTGACAACCGATCGACGGTCGCGCGTTTCGCGCGGCAGACTGGTAGTCCCCATCCCATCACACCGCGATCTCGTCCACGTAGCACCAGCGCCAGTCCTCGCCCGACTCGAGCGAGCGCACGATCGGATGCTGCATCGACCAGAAGTGCTTCGTCGCGTGCTTGTTCTTCGACGAGTCGCAGCACCCGACGTACCCGCACGTGAGGCAGAGCCGCAGGTGCACCCACGTGTCGCCGATGCGCAGGCACTCCTCGCATCCGCGGCTTTGTGGCTCCGGGTTCTTCATCGCGTCGAGATGGTCGCACGTCGGCATGGTCCCCTCTCGTTCTGCCGCGTTCGGGTCGATGGGCCCGATCGTCGCGGCTGCAATCGCAGCTCCCACGAAGACGAGGGCGGCGCAGAGCAGTACCGAGCCGCGAAAGCCGTCCAGGAACGCGTCGCGCACGAGTGCCGCCAACGATGCCCGCTCGATGGGCGCGACCCATTCGGGGATGGTGGTGTCGGCGAGACTTCGTCGCGCGGACACGAGCACGCGCGCCACGTCCGCCGGTACCGTGGCGGCGGCGAGGCGCCGCTCCAGTGCGCCTCCGTAGAGCGCCAGCGCGACGACACCGATGATGGCCACCGCGAGGAGCGTGCCGACGCGCGCGATCGTGTTGTTGACGCCCGACGCGACGCCTGCCTCGACCGGCCCGACGGCGGCGAGGACGCTCGTCGTGAGCGGCGCCAGCGTGAGCGACATGCCGAAGCCGGTGACGATCATGGGCCCGAGGAAGGTCGTCCAGTACGGACCGCCGATGCCCGGCACCGCGAAGCTCGCGAGCCCGAGCGCGGTGATCACGGGGCCGCCTACCAGGAGCGGCCGCGTGCCGATCCGGTCGCCGAGCGCGCCAACCCGCCGCGACAGCACGCCCACGAGGAGTGCGAAGGGCAGGAACGCGGCGCCCGTGGCGGTGCTCGAGTAGCCCTGCACCTGCACGAGGTTGAACGGGAGCACGAAGAACGCGCCGGTGACGCCCAGGTAGAGGAGCAGCGTGAGCAGGTTGACGCCGCAAAACGCCCGCGACGCGAAGAGGGCCGGGGGGACCATCGGGCTCGCGGTCCGGCGCTCGTGGCGGACAAACGCCGTGAGCGCCACGGCGCCGGCACCGAGCGCGACGACCGACGTCAGGCGCAAGCCGATCGCGATGATCCCGCCGACGACGCCGAAGAGGCCAACGGTCGCGAGTGCGGCGCCCAGCCAGTCGACCGGTGGCGCCCGGCGCATCACCGGCGGATCCGGGACACGGCGCGCCGCGACGGCCACCGTGAGGAGCGCCGGCGGCATCACGGTCGCGAACGCGAGACGCCACGAACCGGCGTCGACGAACCAGCCGCCGAGCATCGGGCTCACGGCCCCGACGAGCGCCGTCGCGGCCGACCACGTGCCGATGGCCGCCCCGCGCTCGGCGCGTGGAAACGCGCCGCTCAGAAGCGCGAGGCTGTTCGGGACGAGGAGCGCCCCCGCGAGCCCTTGCGCTGCCCGGGCGGCGATGAGCCAACGTGCGTCCGGCGCGACGCTGCCCGCGATCGAGGCCAGCGCCAGGCCGGCGGCGCCGGCCTGGAACACCCGCCGCCGCCCGAAGCGGTCGCCGAGCGCGCCACCAGCGAGGGTCAGCGCAGCCAGGAGCACCGTGTACGCACTCGCCACCCACTGCATCTGGGCGACCGTCGCGCCGTACGTTTCCTGGATCGCGGGCAGCGCCACGTTGATGATCGAGGCCATCATGAACGCGACGCTCGACCCGAGGATCGTGGCCAGGAGGACCCAGCGCCGGGCGTGCGACGCGCATCCGGGAGTTTCCGGCGCCGCGCGCACGACGGCGGCGTCGCCGGGGGGCCGCTCGGCGACGATCATCCGCCGAAATCGCCGAGCGGTTCGATCACGGAGACCGTTTTCGTCGAGCGGGTCCGCTCAGGCAAGCCCGGTCGACTTGATAAAGGTAACGGACGCGGGAATGTCTGAGTCCTCGTCGCGGCTACGGGCTCAACGCGAAGCGCTCGCCCACCAGCTTCTCCGAGACCTCCCACAGACGCTCGGCGTTCTGTGGGTCGAGCGCGTACGACTTGACGCCGTCGAGGGCGTCGGCAGCGTCGTTCACCGCGGCCACGTGACAGTCCTCGAGATAGAGACCGCCGCGCCCCTCGAGCTCCGGCGCGGTGGCGGCGAACACCGAGGTCGCGGCCCCGGCCTCGACGGACTTGAACTTCATCCCGCGGGTGCGTGCTTGCAGGAATTGCCAGTCCTCCGACTGCAGGTGTCGGCTGAGCTCGGTCATGATGCCGCCCGGATGCAGGGCATTGGCGTGCACGCCGCGAGCCCCGAGACGTCGCTCGAGGCCGACCGCGAAGAGAACGTTGGCGGTCTTCGACTGGCCGTAGGCGAGCCACTTGTCGTACGGACGACGCTCGAACTGGATGTCATCGAAGACGACCGGAGACATGTGATGGCCGCGCGAGCTGACGGAAACCACGCGGCTCGGCGCCGCGCGGCGCAGAGCCGGGGCGAGCAAACAGGTCGTCAGGAAATGGCCGACGTGGTTCGAGCCGAACTGCAGCTCGAAGCCGTCCGCCGTTTTCGCCGGTGGGCATGCCATGACACCGGCATTGTTGACGAGGATGTGAAGAGTCGGGTGGCGCGCCAGGAAGCGTTCCGCGAAGGCGCGAATCTGCTTCAGCGAGCCGAGCTCGAGCTCCTCGACCTCCACGTGCTGGTTCCCCGTCGCCGCGCGAATCCCCGCCGCGACCGCCTCGCCCTTTGGCAGGTCTCGAGCGGTGAGAATTACACGCGCACCTCTCTCGGCCAGGACGCGCGCCGTCTCCTGTCCGAGTCCGCTCGACCCGCCGGTGACCAGCGCCACCTTGCCGCTCAGGTCGATGCCTTCCGCGACCTCGCTCGCTGTGGTCTCAGCGCCGAACTTCGCGGTGTCACGCATGGCGACTCCCATTGGCGGACGCGATGAGCCTGCGCCTCACGGTAGTGAGGCCGTCCGCGCTCGCGCAGACGCATGCCCGCGCTCGAGCGCGAGGCCGTACACCCCCTGCTGCTCCCCCGTTGGGCCCAACCCCACGCCGACGAACACCATGT
>VBKG01000358.1 GCA_005879585.1 Deltaproteobacteria bacterium
GAGCAGCAATTCAAGACGAGGTAGACGCTCCCCTACCCGCGTGCATGACCGCGTCGGCGGGACACCGCCGGCGCGGTCGTGTTTCCACGGGGGTGTCGCCGCGATACGCTGACGGGCGGCGTGGAAGCCACCATCGCCGTTCTCGGGGCGACCGGCGTGTACGGCCGGCATCCCCTAGGGCGCCGCGCGACCGGAATCGAGGTCGGCTGCGGCGGTCGGCGATCGAGACTACGGGGCGGCCGGAAATCACGGACACGGCGCGAACGCGCCGGTACCCTTAGGTACGTGATGTTGTCACCGCAGTTTCCCGTACCCGCGTCACTGACGGCCACACTTCCGGTCGGTTTCGCCTCGACTTTCAGGTTGCGGAACCGATTGAGGCTCGACGACGCATCGAGCGAGATCGCAGTGCAAACGTCTGGGAAACCCGGGTCTTCCGGAGAACACGAGAACGCCACGAGGCGCTCGAACGCGCAGTCCTCGCACCGCACACGCGCGAAGCCTCGCGTCAGCGCCCCGCACGTCAGGAACTCCCGGAACTCCCGCTCGATGAAGCCCGGGAGGCCGCCGCCGTCGGCCGCATCGGTGGCCTCGAGACGAGGCTCGTCTCTCGCCGTGGCCGGCGGCACGCCAGCGGGAAAGCGAAACACGGCGTTGCAACTAGAATCAGGCCGCTGCCCGACCGGAGGAGGTTGGTCCTCGTGGTCAGAACCGCGTGCTGAATTCCGACACGGCGGCGCTCAGTCTGCCGAGGTTAGAAAGCCTACTTGACAAGGGTCCCATTTTCGCCTAATGTTCGCTGAACGCATGGACGTGCCTCCCGACGTGCTCGTCCCGCCTGAAGCGTACGGGCGTGGCTTCTGCCCGCACGACGCCGCGCTCGTCCTCGACGGCTGGCTCCGCCGGCTCGCGGCGCAGGACACGCGCGGTCGGATGGTCCTCGGCCGGCTCGCGCGGGCGTTTCTTCGCCGCCGCGGCCATCACGAGCTCGGCTTCAGCCGGCTCGGCGACTACAGCGGGGAGCGGCTGGGCCTCTCCGCGCGCGAGCTCCAGAGCCTCACGACCGTGAGCGCGCGCCTCGAGCGCCTGCCGCGGCTGCGGGCGGCCTTCGCGGGCGGCGTCCTCAACTGGGCACAGATCCGGCTCGTTGCCGCCGTCGCCACGCCGGAGGACGAGACGGAATGGCTGGCGCGTGCCGAGCGCCGGACCGTGCGCGCGCTCGCCGCCGTGATCCGCACGCCGCCGGACAGCGAGGACGACGGCGTCGCGCGCTTTCGCCTCCGCTGTCCGCGGCGCGTTCGTCTCCTGTGGCACCAGGTCGTCGAGGTTGCGCGCCGCATGGCCGGGAGCGATCTCACCCAGGGACAGGCGGCCGAGGCGATCGCGGCGGAAGGCCTTTCGGCGCGGCCTCCGTGCGGCGACGCGTGGCCGGCGGCCGAGCCGCCCGACGAGACACGGTCGGTGTTCGTCGAGCTCGACTGGAGCGCCATCCGCGAGGCTCTCCCAGACGACATCGCCGGTCTCGACGCGGACATCGACGGGCTCGATCACTTCGCGCTCGACGGCCGGATGCGCGCGGCGTTGCATGCGATGCGTCGGGCCGACTGGCAGCTCGGCCGCCTGCTCCGCGTTTTTCTCGATCGCCGGCTCTACCGACTGATGGAGTTTCCGTCCGCCGAGCGCTACGTCACCGAGCGGCTCGGTCTCTCGGCCCGGAAGGCGCGCGCCCTCGTCGCCCTCGAGCGGAAGACGTGGCAGGCCGACGCGTTCGGCACGGCGTACAGGGCGGGCGAGCTGTCCTGGGTCCGGGCGCTTACCTTGCTTCCCATCGTCGCCGAGCCGACCGCCGCCGCCTGGGTCGAGCGCGCCGGCGCCGTTCCCGTGCGCCGGCTCGCCGACGAGGTCGAGTGGGCGCTCACCGTCCGCGACGGCGTTGCGCCGATCGCACCGCCGCCGCCCGGGGCGTCGCTCACGCTCGAGGACCGGCAGTTGTGTACGCGTCCGGAGTGGGAATTTCCGGACGCCGAGGTCACGTTCTCGGCGCCCGTGGCGGTCGTCGCGCTCTTCCGGACCGCCATTCTCGCCTTCGCCGCCCACGCGCACGGCTCGCTCATCGAGGGGCTCGAATCGCTGCTCGTGCACGTGAAATCGGAATGGGAGAGCCAGCCACGGCATCGCGATCCGGTGTTCGCCCGCGACCGGTGGCGCTGCGCGGTCCCGATTTGCACCGCGCGGCGGGAGCTCCACGATCATCACGTCGTCTTCCGGTCGCGCGGCGGCGGGAACGACCGTGAGAACCGGATCACGCTCTGCGCCTGGCATCATCTCCGGGGCGTCCACGCGGGGCGCGTGCGGGCCGAAGGCGAGGCGCCGGACAAAATCATCTGGGACGTCGGCGTGCGGCCGGGACGGCGCGCGCTCCTGCGGCTCGTCGGCGAGCGGTATGCGACCAGCTGAGATCCCTCGAGCGCCGGTCAGCCCGCCCCTGCGCCTCGGCGAGCCGCTTCACGCATTCGCCACGGCCGGGACGATCTCCTGCCCCAGCCGCACCAGCGACGTCACCGCGACGTCACGTGGCATGCCCGCGGAGCCGGGGATCACGTAGCAGAAGTCGAGCCCGAGCGCGGCGAGACGCCCGAAGCGCTCGCGCGCGACGTCGACCGGGCCGGCGATCGCGAACCAGTCGACGAACTCGTCGCTGATGCCGGCGGTGTGCGGCACGCCCGTCCGCGTGTGCTCCCGCATGTCGTAGTTCTCGCGAAGCCAGCGCGCGGCCGCGGCGAGTGGCGCGGGGAGGCGCGCGAGGTCGCTGCCGCGGAAGGCCGAGAAGCGCGCGAAGCTCGCGGCGGAGCCGCGGACCGCGTCGCGCGCGACGGCCACGTCGTCGTGGATCACCGCGTTCACGAACGCGCCGTAGCGGAGCGTGCGCCCGGCGGCGCGGGCGGCGTCGCGCGCGTGTTCGAGGACGCTCCCGAGGTACTCCGGGTCCGCGCCCGCCGCGAGGCAGACGGCATCGGCCCGGCGTGCCGCCACCTCGATGACCTTGCGGCCCGTCGCGGCGACCTCGACCGGCACCTTGGCGACCTTCGCGTGCTCGTACCACTCGAGCCGGCTCGCGAACCCGTCGCGGTCCACCGCCTCACCCGCGAGGTAGGCCTGCACCGCCGTCAGGTAACGCTCGAAGCTCGCGACCGGATCCTCGCGCCTGCCGATCCGCTGCACCGACGAGTCGCCGCGTCCGATGCCGAGGACCGCCCGCCCGCCGCTCTCCACCTGGAGCGCCAGCGCCGCCGACGCCGTCACCGCGGCGTCGCGCGTGATCGAGTTGCTGACGCCGGGTCCGAGACGGATCCGCTCGGTCGCCTTCGCCGCGAGCATGAGCTGGCCCCACACCTCGGGCGCGAGGTTCTGACTGTCCGGGAAGAGCAGGGTGTGGAGGCCGAGCGCCTCGAGCCGCCGTGCGGTGTCGGCGGCTCGGCCCGGGCCGGCGACCGCGAGGACGCCGACGTCCATCCTACGCGAGGGTCCGGAGATCGATCCGGTAGAGCTCGGCGACGTTGTCGCAGAGGATCGCCCGCCGCTGCGCGTCCGTGAGGTCGCCGGTGTGCTCGGCCAGCATCTGCTGCGACCAGGGCCACGTGGAATCGCTGTGCGGGAAGTCGTTGGCCCACATGAGCCGCCGCCAGTTCATCATCTCGACGCTCTTGAACGCGACCCAGTCGTCCTGGAACGTCGTGTAGATGCTCTCGGCGAAGTACTCCGACGGCAGCTTCGAGAGCGTCTGGCCGGGCGGCAGCCAGTTCCGGTGGCGCTTGAAGGCGTGGTCCATGCGATACATGTAGTGCGGCACCCAGCCGGCGTCGGCCTCGACACAGACGACGCGGAGCTTCGGGTGGCGCTCGAAGACGCCGCCCAGCACCAGCGTCCCCATGATGTCCTGGCAGCCGCGGATGACGGAGAGAAACGCGTTCATGCGCGGCCCGCGTATCGGGGCGCTGTCGCGGGTGGTGAGGATGTGGAAGGAGAGCGGCAGCCCGAGGTCGATCGCCGCCTCCCAGAAGTCGTCGTAGGCCGGCGAATCGTAGTCCTCGACGCCCGGGTGGCCGGGCATCATCACGCCGCGGAGCCTCATCGCCGCGATCGCCCGGATGTCCTCGATGCCCTCCGCGGGCGTGCGCATCGCGGTCTGTCCGACGCCGAGCAAGCGGTCCGGGTGCGGCGCGCAGTACGCGCCGAGCCAGCGGTTGTAGGCGTCGCAGCAGGCCTTCTTGTAATCGAGGTCGCGGTGGTTGCAGACGGCCATGCCGACGGTCGGATAGACGACCTCGGCCGCGACACCGTCGCGCTCCTGGTCGGCCATCCGCGCCTCGGGATCCCAGCCGCCGCGGTGGAGATCCTCGAAGCGCGTGCCCATGAGGCGGATCTCCTCCGCCGGCTTGCCCGCGGCGGCGACGATGCCGAGCGGGATCGGCACCTTGAGCCCCTCGATCACGAAGATGTCGCCCATCCCCTCGATGTGCTGGATGTGCGGCGCGCGGTCGCGGAACTTCGGGTCGATGTTGTCGATGAACGCGTTCGGCGGCTCGGTGACGTGCGAGTCGGCCGAGATGATCGGATGGCTCATCCTGCGCGTCCTCCTCGAAGCACCCGGCCCGGCAGTGGGGCCTCGGGGTCGACGGCGTCGCGGCCGTCCTCGCGGATGACCACGCCGTTCACGACCACGGCGCGGATACCGGCCGCGTCCGAGACCAGCCGGTCGGCGCCGGCGGGGAAGTCGTATACGCGCCGGAGCGGCCCGCAGCCTACCGTCGCCGGATCGAACACGGTGACGTCGGCGGCAAGCCCCGCGGCGAGACGGCCACGGTCGCGGATGCCGAAGACGTCGGCGGGTTCCGCCGTCAGGCGGCGCACCGCCTCTTCGAGCGACAGCACGCGCTTCTCGCGCATCCACTTGCCGAGCAGCGCGGTCGGCGCGCAGGCATCGCACAGCTGGCTCGCGTGCGCGCCTGCGTCGGACAGCCCGAGCATCGTTGCGGGATGGCGGAGCAGCTCGGCGACGACGGCCTCGTCCGTGTTGAGCACGGCCAGGCGAAAGCGCGTCTGGAGCCCCGACGCGAGCGACAGATCGAGCATCAGGTCGACGGGATGGACTCCCCGCTCCGCCGCGACGTCCGCGAGGCGTCGCTCCGCGAGCGACGCGTCGGGCGGGTGCTCGGTGATCTGCATGTCGTGGAACGCGCGCGTGAGGAGGCCGCCGTCGATCTTCCCGCGCAGCGCGCGCCGGAATTCCGGGTCGGCGTAGACGACGCGCTTGCCGGCGAGGTCGGCCCGGGCGGCGGGCTTCATGACCGACATGCTCTCGAGCGGGAAGGGTGCCGCGAGGTTGAACTCCAGCATCAACGGGCGGCAGGACACCTGCGGGATCACGCGGACGCCGCGCGCCTGCAACGCCGCCGACCGCTCGAGCACCGCGCGGTGGCCATCGGGCCCGAGCATCCCGCCGAGCAGCGCCGTCCAGCTGACCGGGCGCCCGGTGCGCTCCTGGATGGCGGCGAACTCGTCGAGGAAGAGCCCGGGGCCGAGCGTCGCCTGCATCACGTTACCGGCCTCGGCGAGGCAACCGGCCAGCGCCGCGATCTCCTCCCACGCGGCGACGCGGCTCGGCACCGGACGGCCCTCCCAGCCGACGTGCGTCGGCGACTTGGAGGTAGCGAAGCCGATCGCGCCCGCGCGCAGCGCCTCGGCGACGAGCGCGCGCATCGCGGCGACCTCGTCCGCCGTCGCCTCGCGCTCCATCGCCTCCTCGCCCATCACGTAGAGGCGGACCGGGGTGTGGCCCACGAGCGCGCCCACGTTGATCGCGGTGCCGCGGCGCTCGATCGCGTCCAGGTACTGGGCGAACGTCTCGAAGGGCCACTCGGCGCCGATGCCCGCGCGCAGCGCGTCGAGCGACATGCCTTCCACCTTCTCGAGCGTGAGGAGCACGAGCTCACGGTGCGCGGGCCGCGTCGGCGCGACGCCGAAGCCGCAGTTGCCCATCACCACCGAGGTGACGCCGTGCCACGGCGAGATGGACAGCATGCGGTCCCAGAAGACCTGGGCGTCGTAGTGGGTGTGGATGTCGACGAAGCCGGGCGCGACGACGGCGCCGTCGGCGTCGAGCACCCGATCGGCGGTGCCGGACGTGGCCCCGACCGCGGCGATCCGTCCGTTGCGGATCGCGACGTCGGCGCGGCGTGCCGGCGCGCCGGTCCCGTCGACGACCGTTCCGCCGCGGATCAAGAGGTCGAAATGCTCGGCCATCGTCGGTTCCGGTCCGGACCTTAGCGCGAAGCGCGCCGGGTCGGCTACCCGGGCGGGACGACGATGCGCTATAAGCCCCCTCGATGTCGCCCGCGGTGCGCCGCTACCTCCTGCTCGAGCAGGGCGTGGGCGCGGCCGTCTTCAACTTCGTGCTGAACGCGGCGATCGCCTGGGCGATGTTCCGGAGCGTGGCCGTCGTCCCGCTCTGGGGGCAGCAGAGCATCATGGGCGACACGATCGGCACGTGCTTCCTCCTGCCGCTCCTCACCTGCCTCATCGCGACGCGCCTGGTACGCGGCCACGTGCGCGCGGGAAAGGTTGCGGCGCTCGGCTGGACGCGCACGTCGCACCCCGTTCTCGGCTGGTTGCCCGAGACCCCGGCCCGCCGCGGCGTGGTGCTGGGCATCGCGTGCATCGTGCTGCTCGCGCCGCTCGCCTTCCTCGCCCTCCACCTGTTCGGGGTCGCCAGCCTCCCCTTCTGGCATTTCATCGCGTTCAAGGGGGCCTTCGCGGCGTTCGCCGCTGCGCTCGTGACGCCGCTCGTCGCGCTGTGGGCGATCGCCGAGGCGCCGGCGCAGGACGAGACCGAGCAGCGCTACTCGGCCGTGTAGAGCTGCGCGAAGTAGTCGCGCACCATTCGGTCCGACGTGAACCCCGCCTCCGCGGTCGCGATCCCGGCGCGCATCATGCTGACCCAGCGCGCGGGATCGGCAAAGGCCGGGAACACCTCGGTCTCGAGCGTCGCATAGAGCGCCGCGCGGTCGCGTTCGTCCTGATCCGGGGCGCCGGACGTGCCGTCGCCGATCGCCCAGCCGTTGACGCCGTGCTGGCACGCCTCGGCCCACCAGCCGTCGAGGACCGACAGGTTCAGCCCGCCGTTCAGGGCCGCCTTCATGCCCGAGGTGCCGCACGCTTCGAGCGGCCGGATGGGATTGTTCAGCCACACGTCGGCGCCGCGCGTCAGCAGGCGGGCGAGCCCCATGTCGTAGTCGGGCACGAAGACGACGCGGTCGGAGTAGCGCCGCGCCATCGCGACCAGGTTGGCGACGATCCGCCGGCCGCCGGCGTCGTCGGGATGAGCCTTGCCGGCGAACACGAGCTGCAGCCGGCCTGCGGCGAGCAGCGGCTCGATGCGCGCCGGGTCGCCGAAGACGAGATCGCTGCGCTTGTATCCCGCCGCGCGACGCGCGAAGCCGATGGTGAGCACGTTGGCGTCCAGACGCACGCCCGTCCGCTGGGCGACGGCCGCGAGCATCTCCTGCTTGAGCGCCTCGTGCGTGGCGCGCAGACCCGTCGCCGAGCCGAGCGCCTCGCGGATGCGCGCGTCCTGCCATGTGGGACGGTGCACGCCGTTGGTGATCGGGATGATCTCGCAGGCGCCCGTCACGTCGCGCCACATCTCACGCGACACCTCCGCGTGCAGCGCGGAGACCGCGTTGGCGTGACGGGCGAGCCGCAGGCCGGCCACCGTCATGTTGAACGGCTCGCCGCCGATCTCGCGCAGCTCCGCCTCCACGAGGTCGCACGAAGCGCCGAGCCGGAGAAGGTCGCGGACGGCGTGCACCTCGTTGCCGGCGGCGACCGGGGTGTGGGTGGTGAACACGATCCGCCGCCGCACCTCGGCCCAGGCGGTCCGGAAGTCGGCGCCTGCCGCCATCCGCTCGGCGATCATCTCGAGGCCGGCGAAGACCGCGTGTCCCTCGTTGAAGTGGTAGACGTCGACGTCGAGCCCGAGCTTGCGGAGCGCGCGGATGCCGCCGACGCCGAGCAGAATCTCCTGCGCCACGCGGCAGTCGAGCGTCGGCTCGTAGAGCCGGCGAGTGATCCAGGCGTCGTCACCGGCGACGGGCTCGAGGAGGAAGAGTGGCGCGTTGCCCCAGCGCTCCGTCCGCCAGACGCGCGCCTCGACCTCGCGCGACGCGATGCGCACCCGCACGCGGACGCCCGTGTCCTCGAGGAAGTCGGCCCGGTACGTCGGGAAGTCGTCGACCGGCTGCCCATCGGGCAGGATACGCTGCCGCGAGTAGCCGTGGAGCCAGCGGAGTCCGACGCCGACCACCGGGAGGCCGAGGTCCCGCCCCGACTTGATGAAGTCGCCCGCGAGGATTCCGAGACCGCCCGCATAGATCGGGAACTCCTCGTGGAGCCCGTATTCCATGCAGAAGTACGCGACGGTCGGGGCCATGCTCGCGGACGCGGGCCGGTCAACGGCGCGGCGGATAGACGGCGGTGCGCTTCTCGAGGAACGCGCGCATCATCTCGCGACCGTCCTCGGTAACGGCGCTCGTCGCCATCACCTCGCACGCGCGCGCGTACGCCGTCTCGACGTCGAGCTCGATCGTTTCGTAGTACGCCCGCTTGCCGCGGCCCTTCGACGCCGTGCCGCCGCGGCTCGCCGCCCGCGCGAACGCGCGGGTCTCCTCCTCCAGGCGCTCGCGCGGGACCACCCGGTTGACCAACCCCCACGCGAGCGCGGTCGCCGCGTCGATCGCGTCGCCGGTGAACACGAGCTCGAGCGCGCGCTTCCGTCCGACGGCACGGGCGACGGCGACCATCGGCGTCGTGCAGAACCACCCGCCCTTGCCGCCGGGCGTCGCGAAGGAGGCCTCCGCGGCGGCGACCGCGAGGTCGCACGAGGCGACCAGCTGGCAGCCCGCTGCCGTCGCCACCCCCTGCACCTGGGCGACGACGGGCTGCGGAATGCGCTGGATGGTCAGCATGAGGTCGGTGCAGGTCGCGAGGAGCCGGCGCATGCCGTCGAGGTCGCGCTCCACCATGTCGGCAAAGTCGTGCCCGGAGGAGAAGACCGGCCCCGCCGCGGCGAGCACGACGGCGCGCGCCTCGCCGGCGTCGCCGATCGTGCGGAGCGCACGGATGAGCTCCGTCATGTGCGCCTCGGAGAGCGCGTTCCGCCGCTCCGGGCGGTTCATCGTGACGATGGCGAGACCGGCGTCCTCGCCGACGAGAATGTACTCATAGCGCATGTCACTTTCCTCTATACCACCGGCCTGCTTCTGCTACACTGCCGGCCCGATGATCCTCACGCGGGACGTGATCCTGCACGAGATCGCGGCCGGCCGGCTCGCGATCGAGCCGCTCGAGCCGGATCAGATCGGTCCGGCGTCGATCGATCTCCACCTGGCGGACGAGATCCGGGTCATGGAAGGCGGGCCCGACGTCATCCAGGTGACCGAGGATGCAGACTACCGCACCGTGACCCGCGTGCAGCGCATCGACGGCTCGTACGTCCTTCGACCCGGCGAGACGATCCACGGCCTCACCCGCGAGCGGCTGCGGCTGCCGCCCGACGTCGCCGGCTGGCTCGAGGGTCGGAGCCGCTATGCGCGGCTCGGGCTCATGATCCACGTCACGTCGGGATTCGTCGCGCCCGGCGTCGAGAGCCACCAGGTGCTCGAGATGTCCAACGTCGCGGGACGACCGCTCGCCATCCACGCCGGCGTCCGGGTGTGCCAGATCGTGCTCCAGCGCTGCGAGGGGACTGCGGTCTATACGGGCCGGTTCGCACGTCAGGACCGGCTATGAGCGGGGCGGCGGTCTCGCCCGAAAAGTTTGACACTCCTCCGGCCGTTCCATAGATATGGTCCGCTTCTGACAGCGGGGTTGGAGTAGGGGGGGAATGGAGAGGCGCGTTCGACGCGAGGCGGAGCTGCCGGCGATCGTGCTCAGCACGGCGGCGGCCATCCGTCCCCCGGCGCCTCCGAGGTACAACCAGATCGTTCGCCGGCACCGGTGGCCGTCGATTCTGGTGTTCCTGACGCTCTTCGTGGGTACCGTCGTCGCGACGCTCATCCCGACCGCCGTCTACCGCGCGACGGCGCTGATCGACGGCAACGGCGGGACCCCGTTGCCGCTCACCCGCACGCTCGCCGGACGCGTCGTCGATCGTCTGGACCTCGGCGCCGACGCGCTTCCGGCGCCGGCGTTCGATGGTGCGCGCCTCCTCGGTCTCGCGGCGTTGCGGGTGCGCCGCTTGCTCGGCCTCGTGCCCGCCGACGACGCCGGCTCGCTCGTCACGAACGAGACCGCCGCCGACGCGGTCCTGGCCGGCGCCGAGATCGTGCCGCGCGGCGACTCCTCTCTCCTCGAGGTGCGCTTCACGAGCTCGAATCCGCGGCTGGCAGCCGCCGTCGCCAATGCGCTCGCGGAGGAGTACGTCGTGCAGGCGATCGCGGGCGCCGGGGCGTCCGGCGAGCGCTGGCGGGGGGTCCTCGACCGGGAGCTCGAGGTGACGCGCGGCGCGCTCGCGCGGTCCGAGGAGTCGCTCAAGGCATTCACGCGCGCCAACCCGGCGGTGCCGGATGATCCGCGGGACAGCCTCGAGTACCGCAAGCTGGCCGACTTGAACGACGCGCTCACCAAGGCGCAGAGCCGGCGGATGGAGAAGGAGGCGCTGCACAAGCAGGTGAGGGGCGGGAACGGCGGCTTCCTCTCCCAGGTCGCCACCAACCAGGTCGTCGCCGGGCTCGCCACCGAGATCGCGAAGCTCGAGGCGGAGCGCGTCCACGCGGGCGACGGCACACCGGCCGCGACGCGGATCCAGGGCCAGGTCGATGCGCTCCGGCGCGAGCTGCGGACGTCGCAGGAGGCGCTCGCCGACACCGTCCGCGCCGATTTCGAGGCCGCGAAGAAGCAGGAGGCGCTGCTCGCGCAGGCGGTCCAGACGCAGCGGGCGGTCGTCGGCGACGTCGGCCAGCGTGCCGTCGAGGCCGAGCTCCTGAAGGGTCAGGTGGACGCGACGCGCGCTCGGTACGAGCGCCTGCTGGCACGCGTCAAGGAGACGCCGGGCGGGGCGGAGACCCGCCTCGTCGACACGGCTGCCCCGCCGCGCGTCCCGTCGCACCCCCGTCCGTGGCTCGACATCGTGCTTGGCATCGGCGCCGGTCTCCTCGGCATGCTCGGCTTCGCGGCCCTCGAGCGGCGGCGTGACCGCCCGCTCCGGACCGCCGAGGACATCGAACGATCGGTTGGATTTAACGTGCTCGGGGTGCTGCCCGTCTTGCGGGAGCGGCGGACGAACGGCAAGGCGGTTCGGGTCCCGCCCGAGCTCACCGCGACGGGCGCGCCGGGATCCGCGGGTGCGCACGCGGTGGCGAGGCTCCGCGCCGCGCTCTTCCAGTCGAACCCGGCCGGTCCCCCACAGCGCCTGCTGGTCACGAGCGCCCGCCTGCGCGAAGGGAAGACGTGCGTTGCATCCAACCTGGCCCTGGCCCTCGCCGACACCCATCGGCGCGTGGTCCTCGTCGACTGCGACTTCCGGCGCCCGCGCCTGCATCGCATCTTCGGCCAGGACGGCGCGCACGGGGCCAGCAGCTTCCTCACCGGTGTCGCGGACCTGCCGTCGCTCCTCTGCGAGACCGACTACGGCATCGACGTCCTGCCGGCGGGGCCGCTGCCCGACGAGCCGGCCGCGCTCATCGACTCGACCGCCATGGCAAGCTTGCTGGACGAGCTGTCGCGGCGGTACGACTACGTGGTGCTCGACGCGCCGCCGGTGCTCGGTCAGGCCGACACGCCGCTGCTCGCGCGGCTGGCGGGCGGCGTCGTCCTCGTGGTCCGTGCCGGCGAGAGCAGCGGCGAGACCGTGGCGGCCGCCTTCGGACGCCTGCGGACGCTGCGCGCGCGGATCCTCGGCGTCGTGCTGAACGCGGTGCGCGGCGCCGCGATCGGCGCGACCGCGCCCCTACCGATGCTGCACGACGCCCGATGTGAGGTCGGGGCGCGTACCTCGTCTCGGGGGTCCTCTACCTCGCCCTCGCGGCACCGGCCGCGGCGGAGCCGGAGCGGTTCAACCGGATGAACCTGCGCTTCAATCGCTGGCTCCTCGCGCACGCCCTCGAGCCGACCGCGCGCGGCTACAACGTCGTCGTCCCGAAGTGGGGCCAACGCCGGGTCGTCGCGTTCATGGGGAACCTCGACGGACCGCGCGACATCGTGAACAGCCTCGCGCAGGCGAAGCTGCGTCG
>VBKG01000587.1 GCA_005879585.1 Deltaproteobacteria bacterium
GACGCAGAGAGCACGATCCTCCATCGCGTCGTCCGCGAGAATCTGGAAACGTTCCTCCGCGAGGCCAGCGATCACGGCGACGGGGACGGTCTGCCGCGGTTCATCGAGCGCGAGTTCCGCGAGTTCCTGACCTGCGGCGCGCTCACGCGCGGCTTTGCGCGGGTTCGGTGCGACGACTGCGCGTTCGAGCGGCTCGTGCCTTTCTCCTGCAAACGACGGGGCTTCTGTCCGAGCTGCGGCGGCCGCCGCATGGCGGCGCACGCCGCACAGCTGGTCGACCACGTCCTTCCGCCGGTGCCGGTGCGCCAGTGGGTCCTCAGCCTGCCGCACCGACTGCGCTACCTCCTTGCCTGGGATCACAAGCTCTGCCGCGCGGTTCTCGGCGTCGCGGTGCGTGCCATCCTCGGTTTCTATCGGCAGAAGGCGCGCCGCAGAGGCGCGCGCGATGGGCGGAGCGGCGCCGTGACGGTGATCCAGCGCTTCGGGGGCGGACTTCAACTCAACGTCCACTTCCATGCGCTGCTCCTGGACGGGGTGTTCGGCGAGGGCTCCGACGGTACGTTGGAGTTCCATGCCGCGGAGGCACCGAGTGACGAGGACGTGGCGCGGCTGCTGGCGATCATCTATCGCCGCGTCGGGCGCCTCCTCGTCCGCCGCGGGCTCGATGTCGATGACGCTCGCGACGTCGACCCGCTCGCCGACGAGTCGCCCGCCCTCGCTGGAATCAGCAGCGCGTCGATCCAGGGGCGGATCGCGCTCGGCTCACGTGCCGGCGCCCGCGTGCTCCAGGTCGGCCGCGAGCTCGGCGCACCCTGGGTCACCTCGCGCGGGCCGTGCCAGGCGCACCTCGAGGGCTTCGACCTCCACGCGAACATCACGGTGGCAGCGGACGATCGCGCCGGCGTCGAGCGCCTCTGCCGCTACGTGCTGCGCCCGCCGGTCGCGCAGGAGCGGCTCTCGCTGACACCGGACGGACTCGTTCTGGTTACGCTCAAGACCGAGTGGCACGACGGCACCACCCACCTCTTGTTCACACCGGTCGAGCTCCTGGAGAAGCTCGCCGCCTTGACCCCACGCCCGCGGATCAACCTCGTCCTGTACCACGGCATACTCGCGCCCCACGCTCGGGCGCGGGCGCGCGCCGTAGCGCATGGCGCGAACACGACGTCGTCTCGCGAAGCCGCTCCGGCGGAAGCACCCTCGGAGCCGAACGGTCCGACCGGCGATGGTTTCGCCCAGGCCGTAACAGAAGCTCCTCACGGCACGAAAGCGACGAGCCGTTCGGATAAACGCGATTGGCGTTGGGCAGACCTCATGCGGCGGGTCTTCGAACTCGACGTGCTCGCATGCCCGCGCTGCGGTGGACGCATGTCCGTCATCGCCACGATCGAGGCAGCCGATGTCCTCCGCAATATCCTGGGTCATCTCGGCCTTCCCACGGACGCGCCCGCTGCATCGCCAGCGCGCCCGCCGCCGTCGATGCCCGATCTGTTCCCAAACGAGCCAGCCTGAGGCCGCCTCCGTCGCGGCGACGGCGCGGTGCGTCTGCAGCCCCCTGCGAGGCGCGCCTCCCGGGTGCGCCTCCGGCCTCGCAAGTCGCGAATTTCTGTTGACGGGCGCTTTGTCCCCCTCGTATATGGGCTTCGGAAGACGCCCGGCGGGCGGGCGGGGCTAGGTCAGAGTTCGAGGCGCAGCCCTCGACCCCCACTGGTAAGCCCCGCCGGAATTCGTTCCGTTGCGCGTCGACACTCGATGTCCGAGTGCGACGACGGAAAGGAGCGAGTCCATGGGAGCACTGCGAGAGCGGATGGCGGTCGATCTGCGGTTGCGGGGTCTGAGTCCCGTGACGCAGCGCATGTACCTCCGGTGCGCCGAGCGGTTCGTGGCGTACTACCAGCGATCCCCGAAGGCACTCGGGGAATCGGAGATCCGTGCGTTTCTCGACCACCTCGTCCAGGAGAAACGCGTCAGTCGTTCGACGCACGGCGTGTACGTCGCGGCCGTCCACTTTCTCTACCGGGTGACGTTGGACCGCCCCTGGGTGGTGCGCCGCATCCCGTTCCCCCGCCGGGAGCGCGAGCGATTGCCGGAGGTGCTGAGCCAAGCCGAAATCGAGCGGTTGCTCCGGGCCGTGAGTCGGCCGAAGCACCGCGCGATGCTGATGGTCGCCTATGGGGCGGGGCTGCGGGTGAGCGAGCTGTGCGCGCTGCTGCCCACCGACATCGACAGCCAGCGGATGCTGATTCGGGTGCGCGCCGGAAAGGGCGGCAAGGATCGGTACGTCATGCTGAGCCCACGGCTGCTGGCCACGCTGCGGGAGTACTGGCGCCTGCGGCCCCCGCGCGGACCGTACCTGTTCCCGAGTCCGCGCCCGGGGAAACCGCTGTCGCGGATGGCCGTCTTCCATGTCGTGCGCCGGGCGGGGCGCCGGGCGGGGCTGCGCCGGCGGGTCAATCCGCACATGCTCCGGCACTGCTTTGCGACCCATCTGCTCGAAGCGGGGACCGACATCCGCGTGATCCAGGTGTTGCTCGGCCATCGCTCGCTGCGCACGACCGCCCGCTACGTGCTGGTCTCTCGGGCGCACGTCGGCACGGTGCAGAGCCCGCTCGACGCGCTGCCGAGCGCGCCGTCGGCACCGCCCGCGTAGGGACATCGTGGCGCGCCTCGTGCGCGCCGGCTGCTGTGCCCCGCGGTCCACTCCCCCGGCGCTCGACGTCGCGACGATCGTGCGCGCCCACGGGGCGGCGGTACGCCAGCAGCAGGCGCTCTCCCGTGAGCAACGGCAGGCCCTCCGCGCGATCGCCGTCTGCCGGACGCCGGCCCTCGGCGGCCACCTCGACGTGTGCCCGCGCTGCGGCTTCGAACGACCCGCGTACCACTCGTGTCGCAATCGGCACTGTCCGAAGTGCCAGAGCCTCGCGCAAGCCCGGTGGATC
>VBKG01000280.1 GCA_005879585.1 Deltaproteobacteria bacterium
ATCGGCGTCGAATCTTCCGCACCCATAGAAAGTCCCTTCGCTGCGCGCCGTCAAGCGGTCGCGTGCGAAAAAGATCGGTGACTACGATTGGCAAAGGACGTGATCCAGCCATCCCGGAAAGGCGGGAACCCTGGCGGCCTAGAGGCCACGGTCAGACCGAGCTACCCGAGGGGGGGCGGCAGGCGAGGCCGCCCGCTGGCACCCCCCAAGTTAGTAGTTAGCCTCGATGTGACAAAAACTACGCCGCCTTGAGGCGCCGGTCGAGGTACGTGAAGCGGTCGACCACGGCCGCCGACCGCCCGACATCGAGGGTGGCGTAGCCGTCCGGGCGCACGATGACCCCGGCGCGCTGCAGGCAGAGGTAGCGCAGCGTGTGAATCGTCTCGAAGCGGAAGCGGCTGCGGCGCTTCCGGGTCGCACCGCGGCGCTCGGCCGTGGTCGCCATCTGGAACCCCCGCATCAGATTGAAGGCGAGCACGCTCAGCAGCTGCCACGCGCTGTTAGCCGCGTAGCGCATCGTCGGAATACAATCGAAGGCAAACCCGCCCTTGAGCTCGGCGTAGACTTTCTCGTGGGTGCCGCGCCCCGACATGAACGCCCACAGGGCCGTCCCGCTGAGGGCCTTGTTCGTGACGACGGCCGAGTACTCGTAGTGGCCGTCGCTCGGATCGAAGAGATCGAGCTGGAAGTTCTTCGCCGTCTCGTGCCGCACGTGCCGGCGGTAGATCACCACGCGGCACCGCCGCCCCCACTGCGCGACCTCCACCTCGTGCTCGGCGCAGCTCACCGTGGCCTCGACGCGGGTCCAGACGCGCGTCTGCTGCACCCGGGCCTTGAGCCCGACCCACGGGTAGAACGGCACCTTGATCGCGTACTCCGCCCCGTGCTGCTCCAGCAGCGCGATGATCTCGCGCCGGAAAAACGCCCCATCCATGCGGAATTCAAGCGGGTAGCCCGCTCCGAGCGTGGCCGCGAGCTGCGCGAACAGGTCGCGCAGGAACCGCAGCGCCCCCTTGCCGTCATGCACGTTCCCCGGCCGGTTCTGCACCCGCAGCAGCTGCCCGCTCTGCGCCTCGTAGGCCGTGATCGGATAGTAGCTCGGCACCTTGCGGTGATGGGGGTTGAAGCCCCGCTGCGCCCACTGCACCTGCTGCCCGGTCGACACCACGGAACCATCCACATCGATCGTGAGCCGGCGCACGCCTGCGTGCCGGATCGCCCGCGCCACCAGCAGCGCATTGAGCCACTGCAGCGGCAGCAGATGCTCCGCCCGAAACACGCGCAGCCAGCGCCCGACCGTCCGCGGGGTCGGCAAGCGCCGGAGCCCGCACAGGCGCAGCACCAGCGGGTCGCCGTCCACATAGCGGAGGTGCCGAAGCCGACGGCCCCCGGCGATCAGCAGCGCCAAGATCGCCAGCACCATCGCGGGCACCCCGAAGTCGGTCCGCGGCAGTACGCCCGCCAGCTCGCGCCGCACCAGCCGCACGAGGCCGAGCGTGTCGAAGTACCGCCGCACGAACTCGAGCCCCGCGTACGAGGTCAGTCCCGTGCGCCCGAACCGTAGCTCCAGATTCCCATTGACCCGCCCCCGCAAATCCGCTCTTCTCCACCGCATTGGGAATGGCCTTTCGTTGAGGGTGGACTCGTTGGTCTCGCAACCCCGAATCTACCACAACGGAAGGCCTTCTCATTCTCTGCGCCCCGCCGGTCCCTCGATTTTTCTGTCACATCGAGGTTAGCTCACGGCCGACGCGCCGTCCGGGACGGTGCGCGCGCGGCGGGGGACGGCAACCGCGGCGCGCTCGGGCAGCAACATCGTGTAAAGCACCGGCAGCACCAGCAGCGTCAGCAGCGTCGCGGACACGAGGCCGCCGATCACGACCACGGCGAGCGGGCGCTGGGTCTCGGAGCCGATCTCCGTCGAGAGCGCGGCCGGTAGCAGCCCGAGCGCGGCCAGCAGCGCGGTCATCAGGACGGCGCGCAGTCGGCGTATCGCGCCCTCCTCGACGGCGGCGCCGAGGCGGAGGCCGTCGGCGCGGAGGGCGTTGATCTGCGACACGAGTACGACGCCGTTCAGCACGACCTGGCCCATGAGCGCGATGAAGCCGATGCAGGCCGAGACGCTCAGGTTGAGGCCCGCGACGTCGAGGCCGACGACGCCGCCCACGAGCGCGAAGGGGATGGTTGCGAGGATCAGCAGCGCGCAGGCGAGCGAGCCGAACGTGCGGACGAGGATCGCGAGGATGAGCGCGATGCTCACCGGGACGATGATCGCGAGCCGCGCCATGGCCCGGCGCTGGTTCTCGAACTCGCCGCCCCACGTGATGAAGCTGTTCGGCGGCAGGTGGACCTGCGCGGCGACCCGGCGCTGCGCCTCGGCGACGAAACCGCCGAGGTCGCGCCCCCGGACGTTGCACTTGACGCCGACGAACCGCATGTTGGCTTCGCGGTCGACCGCCGCCTCGCCGGGCGAGATCTCGACGCGCGCGAGCTGCCCGAGCGGCACCTGCGCGCCGTCGGCGGTCGCGACCCGCACGTCGGGGATTCGGTCGAAGGTGGCGCGCGACGCCTCCGCCAGACGCACCGCGACGTCGAAGTGGCGCTCGCCTTCCCACAGCGTGGTGGCGGTCCGGCCGCCGATCGCGGTCTCGACGACGTCCTGGACGTCGGCGATGTTGAGCCCGTAGCGCGCGATCGCCTTCCGGTCGACGACGACGTGGACCTGCGGCAGCTCGGCGGAATGCACGACCGCGAGATCCGCGACGCCCGGAACCTGCTCGAGCGTCCGCTTCACCTCGACCGCACTCTGCCGGAGGGCGTCGAGGTCGTCGCCGAAGAGCTTGATCGCGACCTGGCCGTTCACGCCGGAGATGTTCTCCTCGATGTTGTCCTTGATCGGCTGCGAGAAGTTCGCCTCGATGCCGGGAATGTCCGCGAGCCGCTCCCGCATGTCGCCGACCAGCCGGTCGAGCGTCATGCCGCGCGGCCAGTCGTCGCGTGCTTTCAGGTCGACGAAGAACTCGAGGTTGTTTGCCGGCGCCGGGTCCGTGCCGTCGTCGGGGCCACCGAGCTGGCTGAGCACCTGCTTCACCTCGGAGAAGGACAGGAACGCGTCGCGGATGCGCGGCACGACGAGGCGGGCGCCACGGTTGAGCGAGACGCTCGGCGGCAGCGTGATGGTCACGTAGAGCGCGCCCTCGTTGAGCGTCGGCAGGAACTCCGTGCCGAGGCGCCCGAACAGCCAGCCGCCGGCGAGGAGCATCGCCGCCGTGCCGGCGAGCACGATGCGCCGCCGGCGGAGCGCCCAGCGGAGTGCCGGGCGATACGCGCGAAGGGCCACCGCCTCGAGCGGCGTCTCGCGTTCGCCGCCCCGGCCGCGGAGCAGCATGAAGCTCAGGAGCGGGATCAGCGTGAACGAGAAGACGAGCGCCCCGACCAGTGCCGCGCAGACGGTGTTGGCCATGGGCGCGAAGATGCGCCCCTCGACGTGCTCGAGCGTGAAAATCGGGACGTAGGCGACGATGATGATCGACAGCGCGAAAAGCGTCGGCCGCGCGACCTCGTCCGCCGCCTCGAGGACCACCGAGCGCGCCTCGCGACGGTTCGGGATCCCTGCGAGCCGGCGCGCCACGTGCTCGACCATGATGACCGCGCCGTCGACGATGATGCCGAAGTCGACCGCCCCGAGGGAGAGGAGGTTCGCGGACATGCCGCGAAGCTTCAAGTAGAGGAACGCGCTGAGCAGCGAGAGCGGGATGGTGAGCGCCACGATGAGCGCCGCGCGCAGGCTCAGCAGGAACGCGCCGACCACGACGACCACCAGCAGCGCCCCGACGATCAGGTTGTGACTCACGGTGACGAGCGTGCGGCGCACGAGGACGCCGCGGTCGTAGAACGTCTCGACGCGCATCCCGGGCGGCAGGATGCCGCCGTTGAGCTGCGCGAGCTTGGTGTGCAGCGCGGCGAGGACGATGGACGGGTTCGACCCGCGCCGCATGAGCACGATGCCCTCGACCGCCTCGGGCTCGAGGTCGCGCGTCACGACGCCGCGGCGCGGGGCAGCGCCGACCGTCACGCGGGCCACGTCGCGGATGCGGATGGGCGTCCCACCGCGGGCGGCGACGACGACCTCCTCGATGTCGCCGGCGTCGTGCAGCGTCCCGAGCCCGCGCACGACGTACTGCTCCTCGCCGTGCTCGATGTAGTTCCCGCCCGCGTTGACGTTCGAGCGGGCGAGCGCGTCGAACACCTGATGGAGCGTGACGCCGCGCGCCTGGAGCTCCTGCGCGTCGACCTGGACCTGGAACTGCTTGACGAAGCCGCCGAAGGAGACGACGTCGGCCACGCCGGGCACCTGCTTCAGGTGCCGCTCCATCACCCAGTCCTGGACCTCGCGGAGCTGCATCGGGGAGTACCCGGGCCCCTCGAGCGTGTACCGGAATATCTCGCCGGTCGGCGTCGAGAGCGGGCCGAGGCTCGGCTTCACGCCGTCGGGCACGTCCACGCCGGCGAGCCGCTCGCTCACCTGCTGGCGCGCGAAGTAGAGGTCGGTGCCGTCGTCGAACGTGAGCGTCACGTAGGAGAGGCCGAAGATCGACACCGACCGCATGCGGCCGAGGCCCGGGAGCCCGTTCAGCTCCTGCTCGATCGGCAGGGTGACCTGGCGCTCGATCTCCTCCGCTGCGTGGCCGGGGAAGAGCGTGATCACGTACACCTGCGGATCGGCGAGCTCCGGGAAGGCCTCGATCGGCAGGTGCAGGAAGGCGAGCGTCCCCGCCACGGCGAAGAGCGCCGTCAGGCCGAGGACGGCCAGCGGCTGGGCGAGGCAAAGCCCGAGGACCCGACGCATTCGCGACCGGAAGCAAGGCCGGTACCAGGCCGGCCACCACGAGGGAGCCCTTGCCGGCGTCCTGCCGGTGTGGCAGATCGCCCCAGTCTGTCTCCTGATTGGGATACGCCGCGAAATCCGGCGGCGGCCCCTTGACTGGAGAAGGAGCGATTTTAGGTTGTCGCCGCCCCGGCGGGGCCTCTGCCGGTGGGCAATAACAACGTCATGGGAGGGCTCAAGGAATGGCGACGCGTGTGCGCCCGCTGTTGGATCGGGTGATCGTGAAGCGGATCGAGGAGCGCGAGGAGCGCAGCACCGGCGGGATCATCATCCCGGACACGGCCAAGGAGAAGCCCCAGGAGGGGCTGGTCGTGGCCGTCGGGCCCGGCCGGCGCGAAGACGGCAAGGTCCTGGCGCCCGACGTCAAGAAGGGCGATCGGGTGCTGTTCGGCAAGTACACGGGCAACGAAATCAAGCTCGACGGCGAGGAGCATCTGATCCTCCGCGAGGAGGACATCCTCGGCGTGGTCGAAGCGTAGGAGGCGAGCGATGGCAGCGAAGGTTGTACGGTTCGGCGAGGAAGCGCGGGCCAAAGTGCTCCGCGGCGTGAACGTCCTGGCGGACGCGGTGACGGTCACCCTGGGGCCGCGCGGTCGGAACGTCGTGATGGAGAAGTCCTGGGGCGCCCCCACGGTTACCAAGGACGGCGTGACGGTAGCGAAGGAGATCGAGCTCAGCGACAAGTTCGAGAACATGGGCGCGCAGATGGTGAAGGAGGTCGCGTCGAAGACCTCCGACGTCGCCGGCGACGGCACCACCACCGCGACGGTGCTCGCGCGCGCGATCTTCACCGAGGGCGCCAAGCTCGTGGCCGCGGGCCACGACCCGATGAGCCTCAAGCGCGGCATCGACAAGGCTGTGCCCGTGGTCATCGAGGCGCTCAAGAAGGCCTCGAAGGAGACGAAGGGCCGGGACGAGATCGCGCAGGTCGGCACGGTCTCCGCCAACGGCGACCGCACGATCGGCGACATGATCGCCGAGGCGATGGAGAAGGTCGGCAAGGAGGGGGTCATCACGGTCGAGGAGGCGAAGGGTCTCGAGACGACGCTCGACGTGGTCGAGGGCATGCAGTTCGACCGCGGCTACCTCTCGCCGTACTTCGTCACGGATCCCGACCGCATGGAGGCGGTGCTCGAGGACGCATACATCCTGATCCACGAGAAGAAGATCTCGTCGATGAAGGACCTGCTACCGCTCCTCGAGCAGGTCGCACGCGCGGGGAAGCCGCTGCTGGTGATCGCGGAGGAGGCGGAGGGTGAGGCGCTGGCGACGCTCGTCGTGAACAAGATCCGCGGCACGTTCTCGTGCTGCGCCGTCAAGGCGCCGGGCTTCGGCGACCGACGGAAGGCGATGCTCGAGGACATCGCGATCCTCTCGGGCGGCCGGCTGATCGCCGAGGAACTCGGCCTCAAGCTCGAGAACGTCGGCTTGAAGGAGCTCGGCCGCTGCAAGCGCGTCGTCGTCGACAAGGACAACACGACGCTCATCGACGGCGCGGGCAAGCGTGGGGACATCGAGGGGCGGATCAAGCAGATCCGGGCGCAGATCGAAGAGACCACCTCGGACTACGACCGCGAGAAGCTCCAGGAGCGGCTGGCGAAGCTCGTGGGCGGCGTCGCGGTGATCCGCGTCGGCGCGGCCACCGAGGTGGAGATGAAGGAGAAGAAGGCGCGCGTCGAGGACGCGATGCACGCGACCCGCGCAGCGGTGGAGGAGGGCATCGTGCCGGGCGGAGGCGTCGCCCTGCTGCGCGCGCAGGCCGCCCTCGATGCGCTCAAGCTCCCGGACGAGGAGATGGTGGGCGTCCGCATCGTGCGCCTGGCCCTCGTCGAGCCGCTCCGGTGGATCGCGCGCAACGCCGGCGCGGACGGCTCGGTGGTGCTCGAGAAGGTGAGGGACGGCAAGGCCGCCTTCGGATTCAACGCCCAGACCGAGACCTACGAGGACCTGCTGAAGGCCGGCATCATCGACCCGACCAAGGTGGTCCGGACGGCGCTGCAGAACGCCGCCTCGGTGGCGGGGCTCATGCTGACGACCGAGGCGATGGTCGCGGAGAAGCCGAAGGAGGAGAAGGCGGGGGCGCCGCCGATGTCGCACGGCGACGACTTCTAACGAACGAGGGGACCCTGTCCCCTCGCCCGTCGGGCAGAGCCCGACGGGGCCCACTCCCCAGCTCGCTTTGCTCGGCCGCGCGCTGCGCGCGCGGAGAGTCGATGCTGGGGAGCGGGAACGCTCGTGAGAGAGAGACGGCCCGGGGTTGCTTCGCGGACCCCGGGCCGTCGCGCGTTCGGGTCCGGCCGACCACCTTGACCGGCCCTCGACCTGGAGTATGGTCGACTGGAAGACGACGCTGGGGGAGCCGCTCCGTCGCGGCTGAGAGAGCGGGGAAACCTGCCGACCCCTCGAACCTGATCCGGGTAATGCCGGCGGAGGGAAAGCGCGATGACGCAGCTCGAAGCGGCCCGCGCGGGCCTGGTGACCCCCGAGATGCGGCGGGTGGCTGAGCGCGAATGCGCCTCCCCGGAGCTCATCCGCGATGAGGTCGCGCGTGGCCGGCTCGTCATCCCGGCCAACGTCCGACATCTGGCGGGGAGCGGCGGCCACACGCCTGCGACGGGTCCGGAGCGCAGCTACCCCGTCGCGGTCGCCCCGTACTGGGTGAACCAGACGGTCGCCCAGCGGCGCGGCGCCATCCACGACACCCAGGTCCTCCGCGGCGAGCGCGCACCCAAGCGGCTCGATCCGACCGGCATCGGGCGCATGATCACCACCAAGATCAACGCCAACATCGGCGCCTCACCGGTCTCGAGCAGCACCGCGGAGGAGGTCGAGAAGCTCCGCTGGGCCCAGCAGTACGGCGCGGACACCCTGATGGACCTGTCGACGGGCGGCGACCTCGCGGCCTGCCGCCAGGCGATCATCGACCACGCGACGATCCCGATCGGCACGGTGCCGATCTACAGCATGATCGTTGGACGGCGGATCGAGGACCTCACGTACGACGTCATCCTCGCCGAGGTCGAGCGCCAGGCCCGCCAGGGCGTCGACTACTTCACGATCCACGCGGGGGTGCTGCGCGAGCACCTGCCGCTCGTCGGCCCGCGGGTCACCGGGATCGTGTCGCGCGGCGGCTCGCTGCTCGCCAAGTGGATGCTGCACCACGGCCGGCAGAACCCGATGTACGAGCTCTTCGACGAGATCAGCGCCATCATGCGCGAGTACGACGTCACGTATTCTCTCGGCGACGGGCTCCGTCCCGGCTGCCTCGCCGACGCGAGCGACGCGGCGCAGCTGGCCGAGCTGCGGACGCTCGGCGACCTCGTGCAGCGCGCCCGCGCGGCGGGCGTGCAGGCGATGGTCGAGGGTCCGGGCCACGTGCCGCTCGACCAGGTCGCC
>VBKG01000588.1 GCA_005879585.1 Deltaproteobacteria bacterium
AGCATCGCCCGCGAGCACCTGGTCATGCCGTTCACCTGCGACATCGGTCGAGGGGAGCGCGAAGAGGTGCTCGCGCGATTCCGCGAGGGAACGCTCCGGGCCCTCGTATCGGCACGGGTACTGAACGAGGGAATCGACGTACCCGCCGCTGATGTCGCGATCATCGTGGGCGGTGCACTCGGCCAGCGCGAGCACGTGCAGCGCGTAGGGCGCCTGCTGCGGCCGCTCCAGGGAAAGCGCGCCCTGGTGTACGAGCTGGTGAGTCGCCAGACCACCGAGGTCCGGCTGGCCCGTCGGAGGCGGGCAGGGCTTGCTCCCCGAGGCGCTGCTGCCGTGTAGCATCCAGGGTAACGTCGTGCTCCCGCACTTCCTGGGGGAGCACGACCATGCATGGCTTCGCGTGCTGCTGGAGGAGTACGCGCGATTCGTCGGCCGTCGCCAGCGTGAGCTGGACGAGCGCCTCCGCGAACCACTGCCGTGTGCGAGTCCCGCACTGAAGCGCAGGATCGCCATTCACGTCCTCACCCGTCACTGGGGTAGCCGCCGCGCTGCCACGATCCTTCCGCGCCGCGCGCGGGCGATGGTCTTTGCCGAGGCGGCGCGTTCGCGGGAGGAGCCTGCGGCGGTGGTGGCCTCGGTGGCTGCGGCACTGGGCGTGACGGCGGCCGAGCTGACGGAGGCCCTGTTCGCCGATCTCCCCGGCGAACGTCTCGTAGCAGCGCCAGCCGAAGTACTGTCCCCGGGGGAGCTGGCGCTCCGCACGAATCTGGCGATCGCGCAGGGGCTCCTGTTCCGTTCGACAGCCGTGCTGATCGACATGGAGGGAAACGCGCGCGCCGTGGTCCGTCATGCGAAGCTGCGGGGGCTCATCTGTGCCGTGGTCCCTCGCAAAGGAGAGCGCCAGGCCGCTCTCGAGATCTCGGGCCCGTACGCGCTCTTCCGGCGGACATTGGTCTACGGGCGCGCTCTGAGCGAGATCCTGCCGCTGCTCGCGTGGTGCCACAGTTTCCGCCTGCGGGCAGACTGCGCTGTGAGGGGGCAGCCGCTGATCCTGCGGCTTGCGTCGGGCGATCCGATCTTTCCGGGGAAGGCGCCGCGTCTCTACGACAGCAAGCTCGAGGAGCGCTTCGCGCGCGACTTCCGCCGGGTCGCGCCGGACTGGGACGTCATCCGCGAGCCCGAGGCGGTGCAGGCCGGCGACACTCTGATCTTCCCGGACTTCGCATTACGGCACCGCGGCGACGGACGGCGCTGGCTCGTCGAGATCGTCGGCTTCTGGACGCGTGATTACGTGGAGCGCAAACTTGCGCTTCTCCGAATCGCAGGGCTGCGCGACCTCGTTCTCTGCATCGACGAGAGTCGGAATTGTGCGGATTCGGCCCTGCCGAGTTCGTCACGCATCGTCCTGTTCCGCCGGCGACTGGACGCGACCGCGGTCCTGCGCGTGATCGAGCAGGAGGCCGCACGTGCCGATTTCGACAACCGCCACGCTGACCGCGAGTAGGCCACAACCGGCGACGTCGATGGCGCAGGGCACCGAAATCCCGTTTCCCCGCCCTCGGGCATATTGAACCGCCGCGCTCATCTTGCGGCGACTGAACGACGTCTAGAGGCGCCGAGCCCTTGGAACCCATCACCCGATCCTGGGCGACGCAGTTCTTTTCTAATGCGGCCGCTCGATGGCGGTGACGTTCAGGATGGTTTGGCACGTTGACTTGCCACATAGGTCTCCGCTTCTTCCAGTGTCACGTAGTCGCCGCGCCGAATCGCCGCACGTCCAGCTTCGATGGCCTTGAGTTGTTTTGGAGTAATCGGCGTTGGGGTCCAGGGCACTGCTCGGGCTTTCGGCTGACTCCGTTTCTGCTGCATCCCACGCCCTCCGCTGGAGGTGAATAAAGTGTCGATAGCACTCCGGTCCCATCGCGTCGATGGGAGGCTCGAGGCAATGACGCGATGCCGACGTGCACCTGGTTGCCTCTTATGGCAGCGTCGCCGAACGCGCTTGACTTGTACGGCTTACTGCCGTACAGGTCGATCCGGAGAGTTGACGCATGCAGACCGCAAGGCTTGAGCTCCGAACGACTCGGGAGCAGAAGAAGCTCATTGAGAGAGCCGCGAAACTTCAGGGGCGAACCATCACGGACTTCGTCGTAAGCACCGTCTACGAGTCGGCCAAGCGGGCTATCCAGGAGCACGAGACGCTGGTTCTCAGCGCACGTGATCGCGAGGTCTTCGTCTCGGCTCTCCTCAAACCGCCGACCCTGAGAGGACCTCTTGCGAAGGTGGCGCGGCGCTACAAGAACGCACTCGCCCGCTGAGTGCCCGCCCCAAAGCTCCCCTACTCGATCGAGCCACTGGAGCGTCGCCGGCACGCGCGAGCAACGTTTTCTTGTGGACGCCCGGAACTCGATGACTACCTCAAGGATCGCGCGAGTCAGGACGTCGAGCGCAACGCTGCTGCGGTCTTCGTCGCGCTGCCGACTGCGTCGACCGACGTAGCGGGCTACTACTCCCTCTCGGCTCTGAGCGTACCTCTTTCTGATCTGCCGGCGACCGCCGCGAAGAAGCTCCCGCGTTATCCCAACGTGCCCGCCACGTTGCTTGGCCGGCTCGCTGTCGATCGGCGGTATCAGAGGCAAGGCCTGGGTGTCTTCCTGCTTCTAGATGCCCTTGCACGCGCCCTGCGCGCTACCAGTGATGTCGGTTCAGTTGCCGTTGTGGTGGACGCCATCGATGAGCCGGCGCGGGCCTTCTACGAACGCTGCGAGTTCATTGCTCTTCCTGACCAGCGGCGTCGACTCTTCCTGCCGATGAAGAGCATCGCGAAGATGATCGGGGGTCGACGACGATGACGTTGAACCCCGAGGTGTGAGTGCGGTCTATGACGCGGATTCGGCCACGGTCGCGCCGGCAATCGCCTCGTTCCCCAGCCGCAGCGTCGCG
>VBKG01000281.1 GCA_005879585.1 Deltaproteobacteria bacterium
CGGCGCTGATCGCCGCGCGTGGCGGGCGCGAGCCGCCGGACGACGACGAGACGGTGGAGGGTGAGCCGCGGATTCGGTTCACGATGCGCTGCCCGGGAAGGCTTCGATCGCTCTGGCGCGACACCGTCGAGCTCGCGCGGCGCATGGCCGGCGCAAACGTCGCGCCGTGGCAGGCGGCGGAAGCGATCGCTGCCGAGGGGCTGTCGGCGCCAGAGAGCGTGCCGACGCCGCGGCCACCGCCTGACACGGTGGTTCGCGATCCCGACGAGCCGCCGGTGTTGTGTGCCGACGGGGTGGGCGTGGGTGAGGCGATTCCTGCGGACGTCGCGGAACTCGTCCGCGACCTGGACTGCGACAACGTGTTCAGGCTCGACGGGAAGCTCCGTGCCTGCCTGCGGCAGATGCAGCGCATCGACTGGCAGATGGGGCGCCTGTTGCGATTCTTCATCGACCTGCGTCTCCATCGCTTCTTCGGCTTGCAGTCGTCTGCATCCTATATCCGTGAGCGTCTCGGGATGTCGGTGCGGAAAGCCCGCGCACTCGCGGCGCTCGAGCGGAGGGTGGGTCTGGCGCCAGCGCTCGCCGACGCGTACCGCGACGGCCGCATCTCATGGATCCAGGCGCTCACGCTGCTCCCGGTCGTGAGCGAGGTGCACGGCGAGGCCTGGGTCGCGCGCGCGGGGGAGGTGACGCTCCGGCGGCTGGTGGCGGAGGTCGAGTGGGCGCTCGAGAGCCGCTGCGGGTCGCCTCCCCCGCTCGGTGCGGCGCTCGTCGTTCCGGAGGTGCAAATGGGTGCGCGCGAGGGTGAGCCGATCGACGCAGAGCTCCGCTTCTCCGGGCCCGCATCCGTTGTCGCGCTCTTCCGCGCGGCGATCGCTGGACTCAGGCGCAATGCGGAGCCGCAGTGGCGCGGCCTCGAGCGCCTTCTCCACCACGCCAAGCGCGAGTGGGAGAGCCAGCCACGCCACCGTGACCCGATCTTCGAGCGCGACGGCTGGCGCTGTGCCGTCCCCGTCTGCACGGCCCGCACGAGCCTCCACGATCACCACGTCCTCTACCGTTCCCGCGGCGGCGAGCACGCGTGGGGGAATCGAGTCGCCATCTGTGCGTGGCATCACCTCCGCGGCATCCACCGCGGGATTATCAAGGTCAGCGGGCAGGCGCCGGACGACCTCGTCTGGGAGATCGGCGTGCGACGGGGTCGTCCGCCGCTGCTGCGGACGCACGGGGAGTGCTACCTCACGGCGGAGGCGAGCTGATGTGCCCTCTGGAATTCCCTGACGACGCTCGCCGGATCCCGATGCTCGCCGTCGACCGCGAAGTTGAGCCGCCGCATCGTCTCCGCGGGCAACGCGCCGCCGAGCCGCTCGAGCGCCGCCGCGAGCGCGGGGTATCGCTCGAGCGTTGCCCGGCGCACGACGGGTGCCGCCTGGTAGGGCGGAAAGTAGTGCCGGTCGTCGGCCAGCACCGCGAGATGCAGATGCTCGATCTGCGCGTCCGTCGCGTTGCCGGCGACCAGGTCCGCCTGGCGGTCGACCAGCGCGCGATACAGGAGGCCCAGGTCCATGATCCGGATCTCCTTGAACCGCAGCCCGTACACGCGTTCGAGACCCGGGTAGCCGTCGGCGCGCTCCTTGAACTCGTAACCGAACGCGGCCCGCCAGTCGCGCGCCCGCGGGACGGCGTCGGAGATCGTCCGAACGCCCGGCTCGTCGCCGCGGATGACGAGCGCGAAGGTGTTGTCGAAGCCGAGGGGCGCGGTCCACACCAGCCCCGCCGCCGCATACGCGTCGCGCACGCGCGCGAGCACGCGCCCGGGGTCGCTCTCCGGGGCCTGCTTCAGCACCGCTGTCAACGCCGTGCCCGTGTACTCGACGTACGCGTCGATCTGCCCCGCGCGGATCGCCGCGTCGCAGACGAACGTCCCGCCGAGATCGAGGCGCCGCTCGGCTCTGAGGCCGACGCTCTCGACCGTCTGCGCGAGCAGCTCACCCAGGATCCGCTGCTCGGTGAAATTCTTGGACCCGACGACGACGCGCTCGCCGCCCCCCCCGCAACCGGCCAGCAGCGCCACGAGGACGAGCGCCCTCATCGTGGTGGCCGCAGTGCGCGCTCGACCATGCCGAGGCCCACGTCCGCACCGACCGCCAGCAGCGCCGCCGGCAGCGCGCCGGCGAGGATCATCCGGTTGTCCACCATCGCGACGCCGCGGAAGATGAAGACGCCGAGGCCGCCTGCGCCGATCGCCGCGGCGATCGTCGTGACGCCGATGCCCACGACCGTCGCCACGCGCACCCCGGCGAGGATCACGCTCGCCGCGAGCGGCAGCTCGACGCGGACCAGCAGCTGGCGGTCGGTCATTCCCATGCCGCGGCCGGCTTCGCGGATCGCCGGGTCGACGCCGGTGATGCCGGTCACGGTGTTCCGCACCACCGGCAGGAGCCCGTACAGCGTGAGCGCCACGAGCGCGGTTCGCGTCCCGATCCCGCCGATTGCCGGCACCGGGATCAGAAATCCGAAGAGCGCGAGGCTCGGGATCGTCTGGATGACGCCGACGAGACCGAGCACGGGCCGGCCCCACGCCGGCCGTCGCGTGAGGAAGATGCCGAGCGGCACGCCGATCGCGGTCGCGATGCCGATCGAGACCGCCACGAGCAGCACGTGGCGGCTCGTCTCCGTCCCGATCTCGCGCAGCAGGTCCGGGCTCATGCGGCCCCTGCCTCGAGGAATGCGCGGACCTCGGGGTCGGCGTGCGCCGCCAGCTCCGCCGGCGTGCCGAGCGCGATCAGCTGGCCGCTCCCGAGGAGCGCGATCCGGTCGGCCACGCGCGCCGCCTCGCGCATGTCGTGGGTCACGAACACGGTCGTCTTCCGGAGACGCGCCTGGAGCGCCCGGAACTCGCGCTGCAGCTCGGTGCGCGTGATCGGGTCGAGCGCGCCGAACGGCTCGTCGAGGAGGACGAGCGGCGGGTCGGCCGCGAGCGCGCGGGCGACGCCGACCCGCTGTCGCTGCCCGCCGGAGAGCTCCTTCGGATAGCGTCCGGCGAACCCCGCGGCGGGGAGGCCGACCAGCTCGAGCAGCTCCTCGACCCGCGTCCGGATACGCTCGGCCGGCCAGCCCTCGAGCTCCGGCACGAGCCCGACGTTCCGCCCCACGGTGAGATGCGGGAAGAGCCCGACCTCCTGGATCACGTAGCCCGTTTGCCGCCGGAGCCGGATCGGATCCCACGCGGTCGTCGCGCGTCCGGCGACGCGCACCTCGCCGCCGGTCGGCACCAGCAGCGCGTTCACGAGCTTCAGCGCGGTCGTCTTTCCCGAGCCGCTCCGTCCGATCAGCGCGACGGTCTCGCCCTCCGCCACCGCCAGCGAGAGGCCACGCAGGATGGGCGGCCCGCCGGCGAGCCCGAAGCTCGCGCCGGCGAATTCGACGAAGGGCGCCCCGCTCACGGCGCGGGGTTAGCACGCGGCCGAGACGCGCTCCAGCATCACGCCGGCGCCCGCATCGCATAGATGCGCGTCAGCTCGACGTGCATCTCGACCACCCGGCGCGGCTTGCCGCTCCGTCCCGGCCGCGCGTCCCGCTCGCTTCCCGGCACCTCGCGCGCGCGCCCGAAGACGATCGCGGCGGCGCCGTCGGGCCGCCACGTCGTGAACGCGACACGCGGGTTCCGGGCGACGTCGTCCCGGCGCACGGTGTTCGTGTAGACGACGAGGCGGAGGCTCGCCCCCGCGATCTCGGCGTGCACCGGTGCCACGTGCGGCTGCCCGCCGGGGCCCACTGTCGCCATCGCGACCAGCCGCACGCTCTTCCAGAACTCGACGAACTCGGCCGCCGTCATCTGGCGCTCGGGATACGCCAGCGAGTCGGCCACGGCCGGCGTTGCCGTTCGTGTGCTCCGGTCGAGGATCGCCTGCAGCGCCGCCAGATCGGGTTCGGTCATGCCTCGCCCCCGAACCCGGGCTCGCTCGCCCCGACCGGCAGCCGCGGCGGCCGTGGGCCGTCGCCCGGCAACGGCGCGATGTCGTTCGTCGCGTCGGGGCAGAGGAGGGCGGCGAGCGTCCGGAGCTGCGCCCGGCCGACGCCGACCTCGAACATCCCACCGACGTACACGCCGATCCCCGCCTCCGCGCAGACGGCCGCACACCGTAGCGCCTCGAGCACACCGCCCATGCGAGCGGGCTTCAGGTTCACCGCTGTCGGCCGGACGGGGAGGGCGGCAACGTCCTCCGCGCGCGCGATCGACCCGTCGAAGCTCACCGGGCCGACGGCGGCGCCCGGCGGCGGGTCCTCGATCAGCACGTCGGGCAGCGCACGTCGCGCGCGCGCGACGGTGGCGGCGTCGCCCGAGCCCTTGAAGTCGAGCACCGCGACCCGTCCGAGCGCCGCGAGCGCGCGATACACGTCGTCGTCCCACGCCGGGTCGACATCGACCTTGAGCTCGACGCCCGGATGGTGTCGGGCCTCCGCGTACGGGTCTCGCACGCGGCCGAAGGAAACGACGTAGCGCACCGGTTGCGGCGTCACGCCGAGGAGCCGGAAGAGGTCCGTGCCGGCCTGCCGGAGTGCCAGGTCGATCGCTGCCGCCTCGAGCGCCGCGCGGTCGTAGGGGTGCCGGGGTCGCCGCGCGACCTCCGCCACCCACGCGTCGAGCCGCCAGCGCCCCCGCGGCACCGAGCCCGCCGCGTCGCGAAAGGCCGCATGCGCGGCGCCCGTCCAGCCGACGTGCTCGCCCCGCCCGGTGGCGCCGAGACCGCGCACGCATACGACCGACGTCGGCCGGTCGCCGCCGTACGACGGCAGCGGCACGGCGCCGACGTCGCAGTCGACGTCCACGATGCTCACTTCGAGCGCCGCGAGCTCAAGCGTCGGCGGCACAGCGGAAGCCGGCGAAGATCTGGCGCCGCTCCGGCAGGTCCCAGTTGCGGAAGGTGTTGCGGATGGCGATCGCGCGCGTCGCCCACGCGCCGCCGCGCAGCACCTTGTGGCCGTGGCCGAAGTGGGTCGCCGAGTACTCTCGGTACGGGAACGCCTCGAACCCGGGGTAAGGCTCGAAGTCGCTCGCCGTCCATTCCCAGACGTCGCCGATCATCTGATGGCAGCCGAAGAAGCTCCGCCCGCGCGGGTAGGCGCCGACGGCCGCGGGCGCGAACGTCTGCTGGTCGAGGTTCGCGTGGTCGTCGGTGGGGGGGCGATCGCCCCACGGATAGCGGCGCGCGACGCGCTTCTCGAGGTCCCACGCCGCCGCCTTCTCCCACTCGGCCTCGGTCGGCAGCCGCTTCCGCGCCCAGCGCGCGTACGCCGACGCCTCGTGCCACGACACGTGGACCACCGGCCGGTCCGGCACGAGCGGCGCCGTGCGGCCGAAGGCGAGCTCGCGCCACGTGCCGCCGCCGTTCCGCATCCACTGCCCCGGATGCGACACGCGCGCCTCCTGGAGCCAGAGCCAGCCCGCGTCGGTCCAGAGCGCGCGGCGCCGGTAGCCGCCGTCGAGGATGAAGGCCAGGTACTGCGCGTTCGTCACCGGGGCGCAGTCGATCCGGAAGCGCGGCAGGTCGACGGTGTGCGCCGGCCGCTCGTTGTCGTAGGCGAAGCCGCGGTCGTCCGTGCCCATGACGAAGGGGCCCGCCGGGATGACGACCGACTCGGGATCGACCGGTACGACGGCCGCCGGCGGCTCGCGCCGGCGCCCGGGCTCGTAGGCGATCCCCGCCATCAGCTGCACCGCCTGCAGGATCGTCTCGCTGTGCTGCGCCTCGTGCTGGGCGATCATCTTGTAGATGTAGCCGTCGGCGAGGAGCGGGTCGCTGGCGTCGAGGTCGAGCTGGGCGAGGCGGTGGCGCGCGCGCTGGCGGACCTCGCCCAGGTAGGCGACGCAGGCGGCGCGGTCGCCGAGCGCGAGGTGCTTCCGCGTCGGTCGCGGGTTCGCGATCGGATCGTAGATGCGGTCGCGCACGAAATCGGCGGGCGCCGTCGGGTCGAGCGCCCGGATCGACCACTGCTCCTCGAAGTTCGCGATGTGGCCGAGGTCCCAGACCACCGGGCTCAGGATCGGGGTCACCTGGCGCACGAGGTCGGCGTCGTCGAGCGGCTCGATCAGCTCGAGCGTCCGCGCGCGCGCCGTTGCGAGGTGCGTCCACGCCGAGCGCTGCCGTCCCTCGGCGAGCGCGCTGCGGCCGCGCTTCCGCATCAGGAGGAGTGCGAAGGCTTTGTTGGGATCCGTGAAGGTCTGGACCGTGTCGAGCGCGTAGCGCGCGGCGGTGGCGGCCATCTCGTCGGCGCGGAACTTCCGGCTGATCTCGGTCATGATCATCTCGCCCGGCGCCATGCGGAAGCGCCGGCCGAGCTCCGGGAGCGCGATCACCGCCTCGCGCGTGAAGCGCGCGAAGATCTCGATCCGGTCGAGCCGGTCGTTGTAGTGCGCGACGTGCTCGATGGCCTCGAGGTCGAGCTGTGTGCCGAGCTCGCGGTTCATGCGCGCGAAGAGGTTCCGCGTGAATGCCGCCGTGACGCCGGCCCGGTCGTTGTACGCGGCCTCGAGCGTGCGCACGTCTTTCACGAGATCGATGCCGAGGAGGAAGTGATCGCCGACCGCGAGCGCGGCGGACACGCGCTCGAGGAAATCGCCGAGCTCCTGGGGGTTGAAATTGCCGATCGTGCTGCCGAGGAAGACGAGCATGACCGGCGACAGCTCGCGGAGGAGCGGCAGCGCGCGCTCGTACGACGCCGCGATCCCGCGGATCGCGAGCCCGCGATACTCGCGCGCCAGCGCGGCGCACGACGCCTCGAGCGCCGCGCGGCTCACGTCGACCGAGACGTAGCGCGCCGGCTCGTCGACCCAGGCGTCGAGCAGATGGCGTGTCTTCGCCGAGCTACCCGAGCCGAGCTCGACGAGCGCGGGCGCGCCGACGACGCTCCGGATCTCGCGCGCATGGTGCGCGAGCAGCGCCGTCTCCGTCCGCGTCGGGTAGTACTCCGGCTGCTCGGTGATGCGCTCGAAGAGCTCGCTACCGCGCGCGTCGTAGAGATAGCGACAGTGCAGCCAGCGTGGATGGTCCGCGAGGCCGCGCACCACCGACTGGGCGAAGGCGGCGGTCGACTCCTCCGGCGAGTCGACCCACAGCTCGAAGCCAGGGTGGCGCTGGCGGCGGAAGCCGGCGTGGGGGTCCGGCCGCGTCACCCGGCGGTGAGTAAGGCCAGGAGCGGGCTAGGTCAATCCCCCTGCCGCACGCCGGATCGCCTCGCCCACCTCGCCGAGCGGCCGCCGCGCGCCGCGCGGGAAGATCGTGTGGACGCTGCCCGCCCCGTCGCCCTCCCGGCGCGGCACGATGTGGACGTGGACGTGGGGAATGGTCTGCCCGGTCGCCTCGCCGTTGTTGACGCCGATGGTCGTCCCGGCGGCGCCGAGCGCCTCGCGTACCGGCCGCGCGAGCCGCACGACGGCGCGGAAGAGCGCCTCGGCCGCGGCCGGCTCCAGCTCCTCGAGCAACGCCACGTGCGCGCGCGGGACCACGACGACGTGGCCGTCCGCGAGCGGCTGGATGTCGAGGAAGGCGACGACGTCGGGCTCGCGCAGGACGACCTCGGCCGGGATCTCGCCCGCGACGATGCGGCAGAAGATGCACGCCATGATCCAGGTTCGTAGATCGGTTCCGCGACGGGGGTCAATCCAGCGCCGCGAGCAGCGCCCGCGTCGCCGTGCGCGGGTCCGGTGCGGCAAGGATGGC
>VBKG01000282.1 GCA_005879585.1 Deltaproteobacteria bacterium
CGTCACGATCGAGGTGTGCCGCGCCTACGTGGACGCACAGAAGGTGTTCGCCAGGCGCTTCCACACTTTTGCCCAGTCCTTTCGCAGCACGCCGGGCAAGCGCGATGGGCTCTACTGGGAGACGACCGATCACGACGTGAGCCCGTTCGGGCCGCTGGTCGCCGACGCCACGGGCGAGGGCTATCACTTGCGCGAGGCCGACGCGCCGCGGGCGCCGTACCACGGCTACTTCTTCCGCATCCTGACGGCTCAGGGAGAGCACGCGCCGGACGGCGCCAGGGACTACGTGAAGGATGGGAAGATGACGGGCGGGTTCGCGCTCGTTGCATGGCCCGCTGATCACGGGTCGAGCGGCATCATGACCTTCATGGTTGGTCCGCAGGGGGTGGTCTTCCAGAAGGATCTCGGCGAGGGCACGGCCGACGCGGCCAAGGCCATCACCGCTTACGACCCCGACGCATCCTGGCAACCCACGCGCTAGATCCGCGCGATGAAGCAACCCTGGAGAAGCGAGCTTCCGCGAGTCGCTCCGGCGCGTCTCCATGGGGGTCCCTCCCCTCTACGGATTCTCCTCCGTCGCTCCCGCGGGTGAGCGCACGCTTCTCGATCCCGGGATCCGATGCGGCGCGCGACGAGATCCTTCGGGGCGGACGATCTGCCGCCGCTGCTGTTCCGGGACGCCGAAGGCACCTGTCGCCGGCGGATCCGCGCGTGAACGATCGCCTGATCGAGGGTCTCGATCAGCCCGGGCCCGCGACACGAGTCTGAGCGGCGTACGCACTCTCCCGGGAGCCTTCCGCTGCCCGACGAGATCCTCATGCGGCTCGCCGCCGATCTGAACGATCCGTCGAACGATCTGCGGGATGCAGACGCCCCTCTCCGACGCCGTACGACGGGACGTCGCCGCGCAGTATTCCGCGCTCGCCGAGGCGCTGCGGTCCCGCGAGGCGCGCGCGCGGCGCTTCCTTTGGTGAGTCGCCCCATTGGCGCAAAGTGGCAAGACACTCCGCTCAACGCTCTGGTATCGACTGAGAAGTCAAGGACGCACTGATGGAACATGGCCTGTCGCAGAAGGCCGTCGAGATCGCCCGGCCGTTCGGCTTTCCGGTCACCAACTCGATGGTCGTGATGTGGATCGTCGCAATCGCGCTGATTCTCTTTGCTCAGAACGCGACGCGGACGATGAAGCAAGTTCCCGACGGCCCGCAGAACCTTCTGGAATGGCTCATCGAGGGCCTCTACCGTTTCCTCGAAGGGGTCATCGGCCACCATCTTGTCGAGCGAACCTTCTGGTTCTTCGGATCCGTCTTCATCTTCATCCTCGCCGCGAACTGGTTCGGCCTGATTCCCGGCGTCGGCTCGATCGGCTGGGGCCACGTGACCGCTGCGGGCTTCCAGCTCGACGTGCCGCTCTTCCGCGGCGCCAATGCCGACGTGAACATGACGCTCGCCATGGCGCTCGTCTTCTTCGCCTGCTGGATCGTCTGGGCCTTGCAGGAGATCGGCCTGAAGGGGTTCTTCAAGGAGCTGTTCGCGCCGAAAAGCGAGAGCGCAGGCCCGATGCGGGTCCTCATGATCGTCGTGTTCTTCGCTGCCGGCTGCCTGGAGGTCATCTCGATTCTGTTCCGGCCTGTGTCGCTGAGCTTTCGTCTCTACGGCAACATCTTTGCCGGTGAAACGATGCTGGAGACGATGGCGCGCGTTCCACATGTCGGCTGGCTCGTTCAGATACCGTTCTACTTCCTGGAATTGCTGGTCGGTCTGGTGCAGGCGCTGGTGTTCATGCTCCTGACCGCCGTCTTCACGCTGCTGATCTGTCAGCATCACGAGGAAGGTCCCGCGACGGCACACGATTGAGTCAACGATGCTCCGACCGCTGCTATCGCGGCAGCAGTGAGGCACAAGAAAGGGCGAGGACACAACATGGGCGGTAATGTGCACGTCGGTCTCGCGGCGCTGGGCGCGGCCCTGGCCGTGGGTTGGATTGGCGCGAAGGCTTCGGAGGCGGTGGGACGAAATCCCGGATCCGCAACCTCGGTTATGGTCCAGTCGATCCTGGCCATCGCGTTCGCGGAAGCGATCGTATTCTACGCCTTGTTCCTCGTGAAGTAGGAGGAGCGGTCGGAGGCGGAGCGCCGCTAGTGCGACGCCCGCGCCCGACGCGTATGCGGCCATGAATGTTCTTGCGGTGACGGTGGAATCGAGCGGTGGCGGCCGGGTGGAAGAGATCGCCCGAACCTTCGGTGTGGACTGGCCTCACCTGGCAGCCCAGGTCGTCAGCTTCTCCATCGTCTGCGCGCTGCTCTACTGGTTCGCGTACAAGCCGGTGCTGCGGATGCTCGAAGAGCGCCGCCGGCAGATCGCGCAAGGCCTGGCCAACACGGAGAAGATCAACGCGGCCCTTGCCGCGATCGAGACGCAGCGGCGGGAGATCATGACCGCGGCCCGCACCGAAGCGGCCAGGCTCATCGAGGAGGCCCGGGGCGTCGCCAGACGTGTGAAGGAACAGGAAACACAACGAGCGGTCGCAGCCGCGGAGCAGCTGGTGCTCAAGGCGCGCGAAGCCGCGGCGCGGGAACACACGCGCATGCTGACCGAGCTCAGAGGCGAGGTGGGCCGTCTTGTCGTGACGACCGCCGCCGCCGTCACCGGCAAGATTCTGACGGCGGACGATCAACGGCGCCTGGCCGAGGAAGCCGCCAGGCAATTGACGTGAGGACCCCTCGACAGACGAAACGTGATGCCGAGCAGCTGTGGCGACTCTGCCTGGTGAACGGATCGCTGGATGAAGGGCGCGCCCGGCAGGTGGTCGAGCAGGTGATCGAGTCGAGGCACAGCGGCACGCCAGCCGTCCTGACCTACTTTCTCCGGCTTTTGAAGCTCGATCGCGCCCGACAGTCAGCGCGGGTCGAGAGCGCGGTGCCGCTCGATGCCGCGGTGCGAGCCGCGGTCGAGGAAGGGCTGGCCCGCAAGTACGGTGACTCGATCACGACCACCTTCGTCGTCGAGCCGTCGCTGATCGGGGGGCTGCGCGTGAAGATCGGCAGCGACGTCTATGACGGCACCGTCAGGGGTGGATTGGCAGCGCTCGGGGCGGGCTTCTGAGTCGAGCGGGCGGCGAGCGGGTCGAGGTGAAGCAATGAGCACTCTGGTACAGGAAATCGAAGCGCGAATTGCCGGTGCGAAAGCGGTCACGCTCAAGCAGAACGTGGGCGTGATTCGCGAGATCGGCGACGGCGTCGCTCGTGTCGAAGGCCTCAGCGACGTCATGCTCAACGAGATGCTCGACCTCGGCCACGGCATCACCGGCCTCGCGTTGAGTCTCGAGGAGACCGACGTCGGTGTGATCATCCTCGGCGACGACACGCAGCTCGAGGAAGGCGGCGAGGTCCGTGCGACCGGCAAGCTGCTTCAGGTGCCGGTCGGCAAGGGCTTGCTCGGCCGCGTCGTGAACACGCTCGGAGAGCCGCTGGACCGGAAGGGGCCGGTCGCGAGCGACGTCGCCTATCCGGTCGAGAAGATCGCTCCGGGGATCATGCGGCGCCGGCCGATCAGCCAGCCGGTGCAGACCGGCATCATGGCCATCGACGCGATGATCCCGATCGGCCGCGGCCAGCGCGAGCTGATCATCGGCGACCGCTCGACCGGCAAGACGACCATCTGCATCGACGCGATCATCAGCCAGGCTCGCCTGAACAGCGCCGCGGAAGCCGCTGGCGACACGGACTATCGTCCGCTCTACTGCATCTACGTCGCGATCGGCCAGAAGCAATCGACGATCGCGCGGCTCATCTCGGTCCTCGAGGAAACCGGGGCGATGCCCTACACCATCATCATCGCGGCGCCGGCGGCTGATTCGGCAACGAGTCAGTATCTGGCGCCGTTTGCCGGCGCCGCCATGGGCGAATGGTTCATGGACAACGGGATGGACGCGCTCATCGTGTACGACGACCTGTCCAAGCACGCCGTGGCGTACCGCCAGGTGTCGCTGGTGCTGAAGCGGCCGTCCGGTCGCGAAGCGTATCCGGGCGACGTGTTCTATCTCCACAGCCGATTGCTCGAACGTGCCGCCCGGGTGGGGGAAGAGTACGGCAACGGTTCGCTGACGGCCCTTCCGATCATCGAAACGCAAGCGGGCGACGTCTCGGCGTACATCCCCACCAACGTCATCTCGATCACGGACGGTCAGATCTACCTGGAAACGGACCTCTTTTATCAGGGGACGCGCCCCGCGATCTCGGTCGGCCTGTCGGTGTCCCGCGTCGGCTCGGCCGCGCAGCTCAAGGCGATGAAGCAGGTCGCCGGTCGTCTCAAGGGTGATCTCGCGCAATTTCGAGAGCTCGCCGCGTTCGCGCAGTTCGGCTCGGAGCTGGACGCGACCACGCAGGCGAAGATCGATCGCGGCAAGCGCATCATCGAGCTGTTCAATCAGCCTCAGCATCACCCGATTCCGGTCGAGGTCCAGGTGGCCCTGCTCTGGGTCGTACAGAACGGGTACATGGACGAGGTGGCCGTGGACCGCATCAAGGACTACCAGGCCAGGTTGACCGAGTACCTGACGTCGTCCAAGGCCGACCTGCTCGCGAGCATCGCGAAGGAGAAGGCGCTCAGCGACGCGCTCACGACGGCGTTGAAGGCTGCCGCCGACCAGTTCAAGCAGATGTGGACCTGATCCATGGCCAGTGCGCGGGACATCCGGGGGCACATCAGGTCGATCGGCAACACGGCCCAGATCACCAGGGCCATGGAGATGGTCGCGGCCTCGAAGATGCGCAAGGCGCAGGAGGCGGCCATTGAAGTGCGACCCTTCGTGCAGTTGCTCTATCGCATCCAGCGGACAGCGACGACACGCGCGATCGATTTCAAGCATCCGTTACTCGAAGTGCGCGAGGTTCGAAAGCGGGCGATCATCCTGGTCGCGTCCGACAAGGGCTTGTGCGGCGCACTCAACAACAACGTGTTCCGTCTCGTGGCGGAATACGACCCGCGTTCGACCGTCTTCATCACGGCCGGCCGCAAGGCCGCGCAGTTTGTCGCCCGCACGCGCCGGCAGCTGGTCGCCGACTTCCCGTACGGTGACACGCCGCGCTTCCCCGAATCCCGGGCGATTGCAGCCCTGGCCCGCGATCTCTTCCTGAAGCGCGAAGTCGACGAAGTCCGGGTGGTTGCCACCCGGTTCATCAACACGCTGGTGCAGCAAGCGGTTGCCCTCGAGTTTCTTCCGGTCACCGATATCAGAGGAGTGCAGGTCCCGGGAGCGCCGCCGCCGGAATCCTTCGCGGCCGACAAGACGGAATTCCTGTTCGAGCCGACGGCCGACGACATCATCGGTTATCTGCTCGGTCACTACCTCAACATCTTGATCCACGTCGTGCTGCTGAACGCGAAGGCGAGCGAGCAGAGCGCGCGAATGGTGTCGATGAAGGCCGCCACCGACAGCGCCGTCCAGATGATCAAGGACCTGACCCTCGAATACAACAAGCTGCGTCAGGGGCGCATCACGCAGGAGTTGCTGGAGATCGCCGGCGGCCAGGCGCAGTGAGCCGGGAGGGTGGGCGAGATGAACACAGGCAGAATCGTTCAGGTCGTCGGTCCAGTCGTGGACGTGGAGTTTCCGGAGGCGCTCCCCGCGATCTACAACGCCCTGGCGGTCGAGTGCACGGTCCAGAGCAAGCCGATGAGGCTGACGCTCGAGGTGCAACAGCACCTCGGCGACATGCGCGTGCGAACCATCTCCATGTCCGGCACCGAGGGCCTCAAGCGCGGGTACGAGGTCAGAGACAGCGGGGCTCCCATCTCCATGCCGGTCGGCGATTGCGTCATGGGTCGAGTGTTCGACGTGACCGGGACCCCGGTCGACGAGCGGGGGCCGGTTGACGCCGAGAAGCGTTACCCGATCCACCGCCTTCCGCCCCCGCTGGCGGACCAGTCCACGTCCCCGGAGGTGCTGTCCACCGGCATAAAAGTCATCGACCTGATCTGTCCCTTCCTCAAGGGCGGCAAGATCGGCGCGTTCGGCGGCGCCGGCGTCGGCAAGACCGTCGTGATCATGGAGCTGATCAACAACATCGCCAAGCTGCACGGCGGCGTGTCGGTGTTCGCGGGCGTCGGCGAGCGCACGCGCGAGGGCAACGACCTGTACCACGAGATGGCGCAGGCCGGCGTCATCAACGAGAAAAACCTGAGCGCGTCGAAGATCGCGCTGGTCTACGGCCAGATGAACGAGCCGCCCGGCGCCCGCCTGCGCGTCGCGCTATCGGGTCTCGCCATCACGGAGTACTTCCGCGACGAGAAGAGCCAGGACGTGCTGCTCTTCATCGACAACATCTTCCGGTTCTCGCAGGCCGGCTCCGAGGTCTCGGCGCTGCTCGGCCGAACGGCCAGCGCCGTCGGGTATCAGCCGACGCTCGCCGCCGAGATGGGCATGCTGCAGGAACGCATCACTTCGACGAAGAAAGGCTCGATCACGTCCTTTCAGGCGGTGTACGTACCGGCCGACGACCTGACCGATCCAGCGCCGGCCACGACGTTCGCCCACCTCGACGCGACCATCGTTCTCGAGCGGGCGATCGCCGAGCTGGGGATCTACCCGGCCGTGGACCCGCTCGCGTCGACCTCCCGCGCGCTGACGCCGGAAATCGTCGGCGAGGACCACTACGGTGTGGCGCGCGGCGTGCAAAAGGTACTGCAACGCTACAAGGACCTGCACGACATCATTGCGATTCTCGGCATGGACGAGCTGTCCCCCGAAGACAAGCTCACCGTCTTCCGCGCGCGCAAGATCCAGCGATTCTTGAGCCAGCCGTTCAGCTCCGCGCAGGCATTCACGGGCCGCGAGGGCCGACAGGTCCGCGTCGCGGATACTGTTCGGGGATTCAAGGAAATCCTCGACGGCAAACACGACGATGTGCCCGAAGACAACTTCTACATGAAGGGCGGGATCGAGGAAGTCAGGGAGCAGAAAGCGTGAAACATGGCCAACACACTGAAGCTGGAGATCGTCACGCCGGATGCCACGGTCTATTCCGGGGACGTACACATGGTCACGCTCCCGGCCGTCGAGGGCCAGGTCGGAATCTACCCGCGTCATGTTCCGCTTCTGACCCGCATCGTCCCGGGCGAGATCATCGTACGCAAGAACGGTGACGAGCAGTTCCTCGCCGTGGGCGAAGGTGTCGTGGAAGTAACGGGCGACCGCGTCGCGATCGTCACGGACATGGCGGTAGCGGTCAAGGACATCGATGAGGCACGCGCGGAGGAAGCACGGCAGCGCGCGGCGGCCCGCCTGCGCGACAAGATTTCCGACGAGGAGGTCGCGACGGTCAACGCCTCGCTCGCCCGCTCGCTCGCCCAGTTGCGCGTCAAGAAACGCCACCGCCTGTAGTCGGGCTCGGCGACGGTGCCGTGGGCCGAGCGGTCGCGAGACCAGGAACCCCATTCGCGCACGATCCCCGGCGAGGACAAGATCGCGAACTCAATCTAGCCATCGTTGGCATTTCAGCGCCCCGAGTGGAAGGGTCGGCGCGGGAACACCATGCCCTCCTTCATACGCCGGCATCTGGACCCCGCCGACCGGCTCGGCGAGATCCTCTTCGGTCTCAGGTGGTACACATGTTGCTCTTCCTCGCATGACTCTCGCTCTGCTCATCGGGGTTCCGCTCGCGCTGATCGTCGCCTACGGCTTCTGGATGGGGGGCGAATTGGGGGTTGGGCCCGCTTGGCGCTCGCGATCGAGGCCGCATCGTGCCGCCGAAGACCACGGGCGCGAGCCGGACAGCGAGCGTCGCGTCCCGGGCGCTCCGTACGGTAAGCTCGAACGATGATGACGCTCGCCTCGTTGATCGTCGCCGCCCTCCTCGAGATCGGAGGTGACGCGGCGATCCGCCACGGGTTGGTGCGATCCGCCTGGTCCTGGCTGGCGTTCGGCGGCGCCGCCCTGGTGGCCTACGGGTTGGCGGTGAACGCGACCCGAGCCCTGCACTTCGGCCAGCTCATGGGGCTCTACATCGCGGTATTCTTCGTCG
>VBKG01000283.1 GCA_005879585.1 Deltaproteobacteria bacterium
GACCCCGAGCTCCACGGTTATCCGGTGTGGCTCTTCAGCGATCTCAAGCGCCACGACATGGGGACGGCCAACACGGCCCAGCACGTGCAGCGTGGTGTCGCGCTGAACGAATATCTCACGCCGCGGCTCTGGGGCGTCGCCGATTCGGCGCCGTACCTGCACGACGGCCGCGCCCCGAGCTTCGACTACGCGATCGCCGGCCACGACGGCGAGGGCGCCCCCGCGCGCGCCGCGTTCGCCGCGCTGCCCTTCGAGGAGAAGGGGCCGCTCCGCGTCTACCTGATGTCGCTCCGGCGGGTCACGCGCGTCGTCGTGCCCTGATTCGCCGGTGATCCGCGACGCACGGCCATCAGTCGTATCAGGTCATTATCGCAAGCGGACGCTGCCGCCGAGCTGCTCATGTGTGCCCTGCAGTCTCGTTGCGGAACACGAAGCGCTGGTAGCCGAGCGACACCGCGATGAGTGCGACTGCGAGACCGAGCAGCGACGCCACGCGGTAGAGATCGCGCAGCTCGCCGACGTCGTGCAGGAACACTTTCGCGATCGTCATCATCATCAGGCCGAGGCTCGCCCAGCGAAGGCCGCTCCGGCCGCGCCTCATACCGACCGCCAGGAGAGCGAGCGCATACATCGCCCAGGCCAGGGACGTCGTGACATCGCGTGCGGGCAGCCGCTCGAAGTCGAGGACGATGACGGGACCGGACGCGAACCACTCGGCGATGGCGAGGTTGATCCACACGAAGATCACGACGAGGCCCGCGGCGCCGCACGCAACGGCACCGACGGGCCATCCACGCGCATACCAGCGCTCGCGCTCCCAGGGACGCGCGCGAGCCGTTTCCAGCGGCTCGAGGAGCGCCGAGCTGACGAGGAGTGACGCCGCCGGGACGAGGTAGGTGTACAGCAGCCAATTGACGATCGGGAAGACCGGTCGCGGGTGGTAGCGGAGTACTGCCGGGTCCAGCAGGCGAGCGGTCGCGGCTGCCAGCAGTGCCAGGCCGACGTATTTGAGGCCCGGGTGATCCAGCCGCACCCAGAGCGCCGTGACCGCAAGGCCCTGCAGTGCCCACCCGACCGTGATCCACTCGCGCTCGAGCTGCAGCGGGATGGCGACGGCGACGAAGGCGACCGCCGCTGCGGAAAACCACGCGAGCGCTATCGTCCGCATCGTGTCCGATCGCGGCCAGAGATTCCGCGCTCGCAGCGCGGCAGCGAACGGCACGAGGGCGAGCGATACGGGAAGCAAACCGATCGCGGCGTGGCCGAACCGGACCACGAAGAGCAACCTCAGAGAGAGGAACCACGCCGGGGCGGCGAGCGCGGCGGCGCGCCACGCGAATCGGTCGCGCTGGAAGCGCTCCGCCGCGATGAATGGCCACGCGGTGAACAGCAGCAACGTGGCGGCCTCGAGTGCGAAGGCCGTCCCTGCGACCGCACGCGCAGTCAGGTTCGTAGTCCAGTGCCACTCCACCGCGGCGGTCGTCAGGACGCCGGCGAGCAACCAGAGGCCGAGGCCGAGCCGTGTGGCGGCGCGCGCCACCATGACGCCGAGGATGCCGGTGAACGTGAGAAACAACCATGGCGACGTCGGCGGCGTCGGCGCGGCCGTCAAGAGGTGAAGGAGAACCACCACGCAGAATGTGGCAGCGCCGTGGTCCCCCCAACGCCGGCCGTCAGCCGAGCGGCGCGCGACCCCAACGACCTGGAACATTACCGCGAGAGCGACCACCACGGTCCGGTAGACGGCGAGCGGTGGGAACTCCGGCCGGTCTCCATGCACGCGCTCGAGGGTCGCGATGCCGACGCCCAACGCCACGGCGGCGAGCACGTGGAGATGGTCCCGGCCCGGGAAGACCGCCTGGCGAATCACCAGTGCGCCGATCGCGACGAACCCGGCGAGCCACGGCCATGGCACCGCCGCGACCGCACGCGTCGAAGCTCCGATCAGGAGCGCGAGGAATCCCAGATCCGCGACGAGTGCCGCGGGGGCCGGTCCATCATCACCCCAGCGCCCCGGCTCCCACTCCACGAAGGCGTGCAGGACAGCCGACAGCACGAATGACCACAACGCGATCTCGCGGGCGCTCGTGGCGTCGATGTCATGGGCGAAGACCCACGTGGCGATCACGGCGACGGACGCCGATGCGGTACCGAGCCCCAACCGGTACGACTTCTCGGCCCGGGCGATCCAGCCCGCGGCGCTGCACAGCAGGAGGAGGAGCAGCCCAACCGGGTACAGCTCCGGGTCGAAGCGCGCGCTGGCCGCGAAGTACGTCGCGAAGCCAAACGGGAAGAGGACCGCTGCTGCCCGGGCCGGTAGCCATCGTTCGCGGTCGTCGGCCGGAGTGAGCGCCGGAGCGAAAGCGAAAACCAGGGCGAATATCGCCAGGATCCCGATGCCGAGGCCGAAATGGTGTGGACTCATGCGGGCGCCGATCCAGAGCACCTCGTAAAGCAGCGTTGCCCCGAGGCTGAGGAGCACCAGGACCGGCCAATTGCGCTGACGTGCGAGCAGTAGCAGGCCGAGATCGAGGAGTAGGGCGTAGCCGAACAGCCCGATGGGGCGGTCGGCGTGCCCGCCGAGAAGGAGCGGCGTCGCGAAGCCGCCCACCACGCCGAGGAGCGCGATCACCTGCGACGCGTGGCGCGACGCGAGCGCGCAGCACGCGGCGGTCACGGCCGCCATGAGCACGAACGACACGGGGACGCCGATCAACCCGTAGCGAACGCTCGCCGCCCAGAACGCGCCGTAGAGGACGACGATTCCCCCACCGGCGAGCGCGTCGGCGGTGCCCGCATAGCGTCGGCGGAGCGTCCGCTCGGACGCGGCGATGCATCCGACACCGACGAGCGTGCCGATCACGACCCGCAGCCAGGGCGGGATGAGACCGTGCTCGATCGAGTACCTGAAGAATAGAAGTGCGGCGAGCGCGAGCGCGATACCGCCGAGGACCGCAGCGGCGCGCACGCCGAACCACCGCTCCCATTCGACGACGCCGCCGGATGCCGGCGACGCGGGCCCCACGGGTTGCGGGGGCGCGACAGGTCGCGCCGGCGATATTGGGGGAGAAGGCGCAGAAGACGGTGCCTGCGCGGTCGATGGAGCCGATGGCCGTCCCGCGCGCAACGCAGCGACCGCGCTCCTCAGCTGCTCCACATCGCGCTCCAGGCGCTCGATGCGCCCTGTCGCGGCGCCACGCGGCCCCGACCGGCGCATGGCGACGACGGCAAGCACGACAGCTGCGAGACACATCAGACCGACCACACATCACCCCGGAGACGAACCCCGATCGTACGTCAACGCGCACGCGTGCGCATCTTCTGGCGGTCCATCGGACGGCGCAGCACGTACAGATCGAGCACGCCGACACCGACTTTCCCGTCGACGGGATGGCGGAGCGAGCTGATCAGCAGGGCCGGGCGGCCCTGTCCGTCGGGATCGGGGGCGCGGCGGATGTGCCAGCCGAACCAGCAGTCCGCCTCGTCGCCGAAGAATTCGGCGAGGACCTTTCCCGTCTTCCCTGAGCGCAGCTCGACGCGGCCGACGCGGTCGGCCTTGTCGCGGCGATGCCACGGTGCGCCGATCGCCAGGTCCTCGACATGATCGCCGTCGAGATCGCCGGCGGCGACGACCATGCGTCCGTAGAGCTCGCCCGGCTGGCTCCCGGTCCAGTGGCGCAGCTGCTTCCCGGTCGCGCTGGAACGGATCCAGAGCTCGCCCGGCAGCGTCCGCGTCTGGTCCTCGGTTGCCGGCGCCGCGATCGCGACGTCGCCCTTGCCGTCGCCGTCGAGGTCGCCCGTGGACGCGACGACCCCGCCGAAGCCGCCCCGGCGGTCGGTCCCCTTCCAGTGATGGAGCTCCCGGCCGGTGCTCGATGAGAGGATCCAGACGGCACCGACCATCGGATCCCCGGCGAAGGGGGCACCCACGGCGAGGTCGGGGAATCCGTCGCCGTCGAGATCGTCGAGCCGCGCGACGTACCATCCGAACGACCCGCCGTCTTCTTGAGGCGCGTAGGTCCGGAGCACCGTGCCGTTCTTGCCGCTCAGGAGGTACACGCGGCCGCTGTCCCGTCCGGGCGCACCGACGAAGAGGTCGGGGTTGCCGTCGCGGTCGTGGTCGCCCGCGAGCGTCAGGTCCCACCCGAGATTCTCACTTTCGTTTTCCGCGCGCTTCCACAGCTCCTCGCCGGTCTTCGGGGAGCGCGCGACGACGACACCACGCATGCGCCCGTCGACCGGTGCATGCGGAGCCGCGATGACCACGTCCGCGAGCCCGTCGCCGGAGATGTCGGGCACCGGCATCACCCAGTGGCCGAAGAGCCCATCGGAGCGATCACCGTCCCACGTGCGGATCAGCGCGCCGGTCGCGCCCGACCACACCATGGCGCTGCCGCTCTGGAACGTGCCCTGGAGCTTGAAGCGCGCCCCCGCGGCGACGTCCGCGTGGCCGTCGCCGTCGACGTCGAGCGGCTCGCCGAAGCGGAACCCGAGCTCGCCGCGGGCGACGTCACCGGGGAAGCGACGCGCGAGACACCAGCCGGCGCCGGGGGTGGTGCAGGACGGAATGGTGCCGGCGGAGCTCGGAAGCGCAGACGAGCAGCACAGAAGGAGGGCAGCCAGTGTCGAGCGTCGGCGCCGCCGGCCGGTGGCTGCCGGCGACGCCACGGTCTTTACTGACAGCAGCCCACCCAGCTCGTCCCGGCGATGTTGCACTGGATGCCGCCCACGACGGGCCCGAGTACACCCGTGGAGTTGTTGAGCGTCATCTGCTGACCGCGGGAGGCGGTGTGAGCCGTCCCGTATTCCCAATTCAGCCCGGAGCCACCGACCGCGTCGTCGTTGCACTGCTGGAGGATCGGCGCCGTCGAATCGATCGCCCAGAACGACGTGACCGTGGTGGTGTTGATGTCCTTCAGGCCCGCGAGTTCACTCGTCGGTGCCGCTTGCAGCTGCTGGCGCGTGCACGCCTGCGAGCACGCGAAGTTCGCCTTGCACGCGGCGTTGGCGCCGGGAAGCCCGAGCTGTGCGTTGAAGTTGAAGCGGCCTACCGTCGCCGGCAGCGCGCCCCTCACGGACGGCGGCGTGGACGGGCACGTGGTCGTGGTCGTCGAAGTCGTCGTCGACGTGGTCGTCGTCGAGGACGTCGTGGTCGATGTCGCGGTGGTCGAGGTCGTCGTGGTCGAGGTCGTCGTGGTCGAGGTGGTCGTCGTGATCGACGTCGTCGTGGTCGAGGTCGCGGTGGTCGAGGTCGCGGTCGTCGAGGTCGCGGTGGTCGAGCTCGTCGTGGTCGAGCTCATCGTGGTCGAGCTCATCGTGGTCGAGCTCATCGTGGTCGTCGTGGTGGCGCTGGCCACGGTCGGGCAACCCTCCGACGTCGGACCGACGATCTTGAACAGCTTGTTGGGAGTGCCCTTGGCGGGCGCGTTGATCACCTTTCCACCCGCCGCGCTGCCGAACGCAACACAGTAGCTGTCGCCGCCATTGATCGTGAACCGCATGCCGCCGTCCGTGCCGGGCGCGGGCGGGACGACCGTGATGTGCGGCTGCGGTCCAGGGCCGAGCGCGCCGTTGAGGTTGACCATCACGAGGAACGTTCCGCTGCCCGACTTCGTGCCGCTGCCCGACTTCTTGATGAGCGCGGTCTTCACGGGGCCGTTCACGCCCGCCGCATCCTTGTAGCTGTACCCGTTGACCGGCTTGCCGAGCGCCTTCCACCCCGGCGTGCCGGGCCCCGCCGCCCCTGCGGGCAATGTGAAGACCTGGTCCGACGGGGTGGTGCCGTTGGCGATGATCTCGACCGTCGCGCCGTTGGCGACCGGGTTGCCCATCAGCGTGTCGCTGCTCGCCGACTCCTTGCCGAGGACGCCGACACCGCGCTTCGACGCGTCGACGTTCGGCTTCGGGTCCTTCACGAGCAAGGTCTTCCCGAGCACCGTCTGGTCGGCCGCACCGGCACGAGACGCGAGGACCGCGGTGACGGTCAGGGCGACGGCGAGGGCGGAGCGGCGAATGTGCATGACATCCCGCGGGGACGAAGTTGCTCGGAAAAAATGTCCCAGGCGTCGCCGGCACGCGGGTGCCGGCGACGCCACGGTCTTTACTGACAGCAGCCGACCCAGCTCGTCCCGGCGATGTTGCACTGGATGCCCATCGTGACTGGACCGAGGGCACCCGTGCCGTTGTTGAGCGTCACCTGCTCACCGCGGGAGGCGGTGTGCGCCGTCCCGTACTCCCAGTTGAGGCCCGACCCGCCGACCGCGTCGTCGTTGCACTGCTGGAGGATGGGCGCCGTCGAATCGATCGCCCAGAAGGACGTGACGGCAGTGTTGTTGATGTCCTTCAGGCCGACGAGCTCGCTCGCCGGCGCCGCTTGCAGCTGCTGGATCGTGCACGCCTGCGAGCACGCGAAGTTCGTGTTGCACGCGGCGTTGGCGCCGGGAAGCCCGAGCTGTGCGTTGAAGTTGAAGCGGCCGACCGTCGCCGGCAGCGCGCCCCGCACGGACGGCGGCGTGGACGGGCACGTGGACGTGGTGGTCGTCGAGCTCGTCGTCGTGGTGGTCGTGGTGCTGGCCGCGCTCGGGCAGGCCTCCGCCGTCGGAGCCACGATCTTGAAGAGCTTGTTGGGCGTGCCCTTGGCGGGGGCGTTGATGACTTTCCCGCCGGCCGCGCCTCCGAAGGCGACGCAGTAGCTGTCACCGCCGCCCCCGATCGTGAACCGCATGCCGCCGTCGGTACCCGGCGCCGGCGGCAGAACGGTGATGTGCGGCTGCGCTCCCGGGCCGAGCGCGCCCTTGATGTTGACGATCACGATGAACGCGCCGTTGCCCGCCTTCTTGATGAGCGCCGTCTTGACCGGGCCGTTCACGCCCGCCGCGTCCTTGTACATGTAGCCGGCGACGGGGTTCCCGAGCGCCTTCCATCCCGGCACGCCGGGCCCCGCTGCGCCAGCGGGCAGCGTGAAGACCTGATCGCCGGGGTTGGTGCCGTTGGCGATGATCTCGACCGTCGCGCCATTCGCGAGCGGGTTTCCGACGAGCGAATCGTTGCTCGCCGACTCCGTCGCGACGACGCCGATCCCGCGCTTCGACGCGTCGACGCCCGGCTTCGGATCCTTCACGAGGAAATTCTTCCCGCGCACGGTTTGGTCGGCGGCGCCGGCACGAGAAGCGAGGACGGCGGTGACCGTCAGCGCAAGGGCGAGAGCGGGGCGGCGAACGTGCATGGCATCCTCCGTGGGACGTTGTTCCCCATGAAAATGTCCCACGATTCGCCCTCATGAGTCAACGAATTTTCGTGCGACGTCACTCCTGCGGGCGGGCTCGCCGAGACTTTTGGACACGCCCCGCCGTGGATGGCGCCCATGGGTCGTAGTCGGGATCGAGTGCCTCCTGCACCGGCCGTAGCGGCTCGGGCACGTGCTCGAGGTTCACGCGCACCCGCACCCACGTCGCGGAACGGCCGCGCATGCCGTCGACCAGCACGTCGGCCGGCTGGAGGTGCGAGGCCGCGCCCGGGTGGCGGGTCTTCCAGCGCTCGAGCCCGGCGAGCGCCGCCTCCTTCTTCGCGGCACGGCCGATCTCGATCAGCGGCTTCGTGGGTGTGCGGCGGCCGGTAGGCGCTTTCCGTCGCGACGGCTGGACGCGCGGCGGCTCGTCCGCCTGCTTCGCGTAGTGCGGCGGCCACGGCGCGTCGCCGAGGCCCGCCGCTTCCTGCTTTGCCGACAGCGCGAGCAGCGGCTCGAGCGAGCAAGGACTCTCGTCGATGGCGGCATGACGCTCGCCAGCGGTGGCGAACAGTGCGGGCATCGTGCGCAACGTGAAGTCCTGCGGCGCGCACGCGAAGATCGAGGAACACGCCGTGGCGCTCCTCCTTCCACCACTTGCTGGTGGCGAGCGTCGGCGCGCGGTGCTCGACCTCGCGCGCGACCGCGAGGGCGGCGCGCCGCATCTCCGTGAACGACCATTGCCGATGGATGCGCGCGTACACGTGGATGCCGCGGGAGCCTGACGTCTTCGGCCAGCCGACGAGGCCGAAGTCGGCGAGGACGTCGCGGACCACCCGGGCGACGTCCTGGAGCTGCGACCACACGACGCCCGGCACCGGGTCGAGGTCGATGCGGAGCTCGTCGGGATGCTCGAGATCCTCGGCGCGGACCGGGTGCGGATGGAGCTCCAGGCATCCGAGGTTCGCCATCCACGCGAGCGCGGCGGCGTCGCGCGGTACGATCTCGTCCGCCATGCGGCCGGAGGGGAAGCGGAGCGCGACGACCTCGATCCAGGGCGGCCGCGAGGCAGGCGCGCGCTTCTGGTAGAAGAAGTCGCCGTGGATGCCGTCGGCGTAGCGGACGAGGACGTTCGGCCGGCCGCCCGCGCCGTGGAGCGCGCCTTCGGCGACGGCGAGGTAGTAGCGCACGACGTCGAGCTTGGTGATGCCCGCCTCGGGGAAGTACACCTTGCTCGGGTTGGAAATCGAGACCTCGTGTCCGGCGACGTCGAGCACGACCTGCTCCGCCTTGCTCGCCACGCGACTACCTCCGCGCCTTCGCCGCAGCCCGCCGGGCGCGCTTCGCGGCGGTCGCGGCCTCGTGAGCCACTTGCCGTCGTTCGCGCGCTCCCGCCTCCGCCTGCCGGAGCTGGTGCTGGAGCTCGGTGACCGCGCGCGTCGCTTGGGATGCTTCACGCTCTCGCATGGTCGCCTGCTCCTCGAGCGCTCGCGCCTTTGCGGCGAGCTCGTCTGCTCGCGCGCGAGCCGCGGACGCCTCCTGGGCACGACGCTCGTCGGCCGCACGGGTCCGCGGCACCCTGGGGACGTCACTCGACCGTCCTCCGGCCCGCCCGATCGGCGCGCTGGCCAACGCCTCGAACCCCGGCGCCTGGCGCTCCTGCGTGAGCCGGCCGTGCAGCAGCTGGCGGCGCGCGTCGCCATCCGTCGCGGCGCCGAGAAGCGTGCTCGATATCCGCTGCAACGTCGCCGCCGCCGGGCGGACGCCCGCCCGACCGAGGATCGTGTCGACGGCGCGCATCAGGACCTGAAGCGCCCGACGCTCCGCCTGGGTGGCGCCGGCGAGCGCCGCGCGGTCGAGCTGCGCGCGCTTCAGCCGGTCTGTCGCCTCGACGAAGGCGCGCACCGCGTCCGCATGGTCGTGGGCGAGCGTGTTGATGGTCCATACCGGGACGCTCGGCTTCTTGAGCCGCCGGACCGCGGCCGCGTCGTCGCGCCGCCCCGCCGCCCGGAGCCGCGCCGCGAGCTCGTCGCGGCGCCGGGTGAACTCGCCGAGCGGCACGGCGTAGAGCGGCGCGACGTCGAGGTTCGCGTCGGAGGCCATCGACGGCCAGCGTACCAGACCCAGCGCGCTCGTCGCAGCAGGGGGATCGGTTACGCGAGCGGAATCAGCCGTGAGCGTCGCAATGCCCGGTCGCGGGTGACCAGAGGCACTTTGTGCACGACGCTGGTCGCGACAATGAGCTCGTCCGCGGGATCGCTCTGCACGTCCAGCCGCGTGCTCGCCCGGGCGATCTCCCGGGTGATCGGCCAGAGATGCACACGGGCGAGCGTGCGGACGACCTCGGCGTCGTCCAGATCGACGACGATCCTCCCGAGCTGCGCGAGCTTCGCGACCTCCCAGAGCACGATCGCCGAAATGCTCCAGCGGTCGCTCCGCAGGAGACGCGCCTCGGAGGGCGACAGACGGCCGGCGACCGCTTCGAGCAGCATGTGCGTGTCAAGATTCAGCACGCCACTTCACGCCCGTGGACATGATGTCGCCGCGGATATGAAGTTTCCCGCGGAGCGAGCCGATGAGGCTCGCCGAGTCGGTTCCGAGCGGGATGAGCTTCGCTATCGGCTTGCCGCGCTTGGTGATGACGATCCCATCCGAGTCGACTTGCTCGAGCAGCGCCAGGCACTGCTCCTTGAATTTCGATGCCGAGATGACCCGCATGGTCAATTGATATCACCAGTCAGCTGATATGTCCATGCAGTTTCGGGAGACGGCGGAGCGCGCTTCGCGCAGCGAAGTAGCCGCACATCCCGTGCACCCCACCGCCCGGTGGCGTCGATGCCGAGCAGATGAAGAGCCGTGGGTTGGGGGTGGAGTACGGGTCGAGCCGGGCGACGGGCCGCGTGAAGAATTGCCGCAGATCGGCGACGCCGCCCGTGATCGCGCCGCCGACGTAATTCGGATTGTCCGCCTCGAGATCCCGAGTGCCCATGACGTGGCGCGCGAGGATGCGGTCGCGGAAGCCGGGTGCGAACCGCTCGATCTGCCGCTCGATGGCCTCGGTCCGATACACCGTCGACCCGTTGGGTACGTGACAGTACGCGTAGCCGGTGTGCTTGCCCCCAGGCGCCCGGGTGGGGTCGAACTGGCTCTGCTGGACGACGAGCACGAACGGCCGCGCCGGATGCTCGCCGCGCCAGACGGCCGCCTCCGCGGCCGCGATCTCGTCGAGGGTCCCGCCGAGGTGGACGGTCGACGCCTCGAGGCAGCGTGGATCCCGCCAGGGGATCGGCCCGTCGAGTGCCCAATCGACCTTGAAGGCGCCCGGCCCGTAGCGGTAGCGCCGGAGGCGGCGCACGTAGCTCGCGGGAAGGATCGATTCCCCGATGTCGGCGAGCTGCGCCGGACTGGTGTCGAACAGGATGACGCGTGCCGGTGGGATGTCGGCGAGGGAACGGACGTGCCGGCCCGTCTCGATCCGGCCGCCGAGCGTCCGGAGATACGACGCGAGCGCCTCGCCGATCGCCCGCGAGCCGCCGGCCGCAACGGGCCATTCGGCGACGTGCGCGGTGAGGGCGAAGATCATCGCGACTGCCGCGGTGAGTGGCCGCTCGAGCGGCAGGATCGAATGCGCCGCCAGCCCCGCGAGCAACGCGCGCGCGCGATCGCCGCGAAAACGGGCACGGAACGATCTTGCCGCCGGGAGGAGGCCGGGGAGCCCGAACCGAGCCAGGCGGATCGGATGCTTCGGGATGCGGAGC
>VBKG01000284.1 GCA_005879585.1 Deltaproteobacteria bacterium
GGCCGACGTGGAGGCCGGAGATGGAGAGGATGTGGACCACACCGGCGCGGCTGAACGCATCGCGCAGCCCGGCATCGATGCCGCCCTCCTCTCCGACGACGAGCGCCTGCAGCACCGCGCCCGCCGGCGGCGCGACCGCGCCGTCGATCGTGGTCGCGAGGCGGCTGCGCCAGCCTTCCAGGCGGTCGCGGACGCCGGCGGCGGACCGCGTCAGGCGGTCGATCGTCGCCTCGTTCCAGACGAACGCCGTCACGTGGACCCCGCGACGGGCGAGGTGCGCAACGTAGTCGAAGCGACCGGGGCTCTCGAAGTTGCGCGGCGCCCGTAAGATCGTGTCCACGCGCAGGCGATCGCCGTACCGCCACACCGGCGCACGGCCACGGACGCCGACACGAACGAGGCCGCTCGCCGGGCGCCGCGCCGTCCCGCGGCCGATCGCCTCCGCCGCGACGAGCAGGACGGTGCGACCGTCGCGGCGGTCCGGCGCGGCGGCGATCCGCCCCTCGAGCGCCGTGCGCAGGGGCAGCGTGAGACGGGCGACGTGGTCGGGCGGAAACTCCGGCGCCTGGACCACAGACATCCGCTGCGCCCCGACGCCGAGCGCCATCGCCGCGACCGCGATCCACGCGACCGCAGCCGACCGCCGTCGCCCGGCGAGCCAGACGATCGCCAGGGCGCAAGCCACCCCGAACAGCACCGGCGGCGACAACCCCGGCGCGGCGAGCTCGCCGGCGAGCACCCCCGCCGTCGCCACCCAGACCGTCGCGCGCACCTCCACCCCGGATCCTCCTGGGGCGGGACGCTGCGTCGGCGATCACGCGCCGGCCAGACGCTCCTTGATCTGGGCCGCGAGCGTGAGCGTGATGCCCGGCACGCTCGCGAGCTCCTCGGGCGTCGCCGCGCCGATCCGTTTGACGCTGCCGAACCGCCGCAGGAGGGCCCGACGACGGCGCGGCCCGATGCCGGCGACCTGGTCGAGCGGCGACGCGAGCCGCGCCCGCGTTCGCAGCTTCCGGTGGTACGTGTTCGCGAAGCGGTGCGCCTCGTCGCGCACGCGCTGGAGCAGGAAGAGCGCGCTCGAGTTCGGCTTCAGCACGACGGGGTTCTTCCGACCCGGCAGGAAGACGCGCTCGGGACGGCGGCGGATCTCGGTCGCCGTGGCGTCAGGCTCCACGCGCTCCTTGGCGAGGCCCACGACGTCGAGCTCGGTGATGCCGAGCTCGTGCAGGACCGCCGTGGCCGCGGAGAGCTGCCCCGGCCCGCCGTCGATGACGAGAAGGTCGGGCAGGTCGCCACGCTCGCGGGCGTCACGGAAGCGGCGCTGGAGGACCTCTGCCATCGACGCGAAGTCGTCGGCTCCCTCGACGCTGCGGATGCGGAAGTGGCGGTATCCTGCCTTGGCGGGCGTGCCCTCGTCGAAGCTCACGACCGAGCCGACCGACAGCGTCCCCTGGATGTTGGCGATGTCGACGCACTCGATCCGCTTCGGCGCGTTGGCGAGGCGTAGCCGCTGCTGGAGCTCGGCCGCCATGCGCGCCGCCTGCCGGCCGGCGTCGCGTCGCTCGGCGAAGCTCTGGCGGGCATTCTCGCGCGCCATCTCGATGAGCCGCAGCTTGTCGCCCCGCTGCGGGACGAGGATGGCGACCTTCCTCCCCCGCCGCTCGCTCAGGTACTCGGCGCGGACCTCGGCGTCCGAGATCGGCGTCGGCAGCAGGATCTCGTCGGGAACGTCGCGCTCCGTCGCCTGGTAGAACTGCGTGAGCACCTCCTCGAGGACCTCGGCGTCGGGGAATTCCCAGTCGTCGAAGGCGTAGGTCTGGTTCGACACGAGCTTGCCGTCGCGCACGAACAGCACCTGGACCTCGATCGAGCCCCCCTCGCGATACAGGCCGAACACGTCCTGGTTGGCCCCCCAGTGCTCCACGACCTGCTGCGGCTCCTGGGTCTTCTCGATGGCACGCAGCTGATCACGCAGCCGCGCCGCGTCCTCGAAGCGCTCCGCTTCGGCCGCCGCCTGCATGTGGCGGCGAAGCGTACTCACCACGTCGCGGTTCCGGCCCTCGAGCAGCAGCATCGCCTGGCGGAGATGCTCCTCGTAGACGGCACGATCGACGGGGAGCACGCAGGGCCCGAGGCAGCGCTTGATCTGGTACTCGATGCACGGGCGGCTGCGGTTCTTGAACACCGGATCGCTGCACGTGCGGAGCGGGAACACCTTGCGGATCGTGTCGAGCGTATCGCGGACCGCCGACGCACTGGCGAACGGGCCGAAGTACCGGCTGCCGTCCTTCACGATCTTCCGCGTCACGAGTACCCGGGGCCACGGATCCTGCACGCTCACCTTCACGCTCACGTAGCTCTTGTCGTCCTTCAGGCGGATGTTGTAGCGCGGCCGGTACTGCTTGATCAGGTTGTTCTCGAGGATCAGCGCTTCCTTGTCGTTCGCCGTGACGAGCGTCTCGAACTCCGCCATGCGCTCGACGAGAAAGCGGATCTGGCTGCGCTCGTCGCCACCACGAACGTAGCTGCGGACCCGGCTCCGCAGGTTCGCGGCCTTGCCGATGTAGATGACCTTCCCGTGGCGATCCTTCAGCAGATAGACGCCGGGACGCGGTGGGATCGCCGTCAGACGCTCCTCGAGAGCGCGTCCGTCCGCCGGGACGGCGACGGTCACCGGAGACGCGGCCTCGTCCTGCGAGCTCACGATCCGAGATTATAGCGACACGCGGGGCGGAGCCTAACCATGGGTGGGCAACGCAGTCGAGTCAAGCGCGGCGGATCAGAGCGCTCGGTACAGCGCTTCGACGATAAGGAGCGCGAGCACCGCGAGCAGATGCCGCGGTAGCGCGCGCACGCGGGCGGCCGCCCGATCCCCCGACCCCGGGACGGGCGGCCGCCAGGCGTCGATTCAGCCCGTTGCTTCGCGCTCCACGCCCAGCACGCGCGCCTCGAGCGCGAGGATGCGGTCGCGGAGCTCGGCCGCCCGTTCGAACTCCAGCTGCTTGGCCGCGTCCCGCATCTCGCGGCGCAGCTCGGCAATCGTCTTTGCCGCGACGGCGGGGTCGAGCGCCTCTTGGTCATCTGGCGTCTCGGCAACGAGCGGCACAGTCAGGTAGTCCGCCTCGCAGACCGCGGCGAGCGGCTCGCCGATCGCCTTCTGGATGGTCTGCGGCGTGATGCCGTGCTCCTGGTTGTAGTCCTGCTGGGTGGCGCGCCGACGGTTCGTTTCGTCGATGGCCCGTCGCATCGACGCGGTGACCGCGTCGGCGTACATGAGCACCGTGCCGTGGACGTTGCGTGCCGCGCGGCCGATCGTCTGGATGAGCGAGCGCTCGGAGCGGAGGTAGCCCTCCTTGTCCGCGTCGAGGATCGCGACCAGCGAGACCTCGGGGAGGTCGAGCCCCTCACGCAGCAGGTTGATCCCCACGAGAACGTCGAACTCCCCACGGCGGAGGTCGCGGATGATGTCGACCCGCTCGATCGTCTCGATGTCCGAGTGGATGTACCGCACCTTGATGCCAACGTCGCGCAGGTAGTCGGTCAGGTCTTCGGCCATCTTCTTCGTGAGCGTGGTGACGAGCACGCGCTCGCTGACCGCGACGCGCTTGCGGATCTCCTCGAGCAGGTCGTCGACCTGGTGGCGCGCCGGCCGGACGATGATCTCGGGATCCGTGAGCCCCGTCGGGCGGATCAGCTGCTCGACGATGCGTCCCCGCGCCTGGCGAAGCTCCCATTCTCCCGGCGTCGCGGAGACGTAGACCGCCTGGTGCACACGCGCCATGAACTCGTCGAAGTTGAGCGGCCGGTTGTCGAGCGCCGACGGCAACCGGAACCCGAACTCGACCAGCGTCTCCTTCCGCGAGCGGTCGCCGCGGTACATGCCGCCGATCTGCGGTACCGTGACGTGGCTCTCGTCGATCACGAGGAGGCAGTCGTCGGGGAAGTAATCGAGCAGCGTGTAGGGCGGGTCGCCGGGCGCGCGACCGTCCAGGTGTCGCGAGTAGTTCTCGATCCCGGGGCAGAAGCCCATCTCGGCGAGCAGCTCGAGGTCGTACTGCGTCCGCTGCTCCAGCCGCTGCGCCTCGAGGAGCTTCCGCTGGTCGCGCAGCTCGTTCAGACGCCCCTGAAGCTCGGTGCGGATGGACACCACGGCCCGCTTCATCACCTCGTCGGTCGCGACGTAGTGGCTGGCGGGATAGACCGCGACCCGCTCGAGCTGTCGCATCACCTTGCCGCGCAGCGGGTCGATCTCGCAGAGCGCCTCGACCGTGTCGCCGAAGAGCTCCACCCGGATGGCCTTGGTCTCCTCATAGGCCGGGAAGATCTCCACGACGTCGCCCCGCACGCGGAACGTGCCGCGGTGGAAATCGAAGTCGTTGCGCTCGTATTGCATGTCCACGAGCTTGCGGAGCATGGCGTCGCGCTCGGTCTCCGCGCCGCGCTCGAGGAGCACGAGCATGTCGAAGTAGCGCGCCGGCGAGCCGAGCCCGTAGATGCACGACACGCTCGCCACCACCAGCACGTCGTTGCGCTCGAGCAGCGCCTTCGTGGCCGCATGGCGCATCTTGTCGATCTCGTCGTTGATCGACGCGTCCTTCTCGATGTACGTGTCGGTCGAGGGCACGTACGCCTCGGGCTGGTAGTAGTCGTAGTAGCTGACGAAGTACCGCACGGCGTTCTCCGGGAAGAACGTGCGGAACTCGTTGTAGAGCTGGGCGGCGAGCGTCTTGTTCGGCGCGATGACGAGGGTCGGCTTGTTCACGTTCGCGACGACGTGCGACATCGTGAACGTCTTGCCGCTGCCCGTGACGCCGAGCAGCACCTGGTGTGACGTCCCGTCGCGTACGCCCGCCGTCAGCGAGACGATGGCGTCGGGCTGATCACCCTGCGGCTCGAAATCCGCGCGAAGCGCGAACCGTCCCTCACGGCGCATCCGGCGATCATACCAGCGACGGTCTGCGGCTCAATGTTGACCGGACTTCCAGCGACGGTACTTCTGGCCGAATTCCTGCCGCTGGCCGGGATCGAAGCCGCGATACGTCTCGTAATTCTGGCGCAGCCGGTCGCGGTCCTGGGGCGGCATCGCCTGGAACCGCTGGTAGCGCTCCTCGAGCGACCGCTGCTTGTGCTCCGGGAGCTGCTGGTAGCGGCGATAGTTCTCCCAGGCTCGCCGCTGCTCGTCCGGACTCAGCTGATGCCAGGGACGAGGTTGCTGCGCCCGCACGACGGGTGCCGCGAGCACCGCCGTCAGGAGCGCGACGATGCCGAGGCGCTTCATCCGTTCGATTGCTCCTCCCCGTCGTCCAGCGTGGTCGTGCGAATGGTCTCGAAGTGCTCGAGCTTCTCCATGTTCCGGAGGAGTGGGAGGTCCATGAAGAGCTCCGGCGCGGCAGCAAGCTCCGGCGGCGGCTCCGCGGGAACGGTCGCCGTCGCCTGCGGGCCGCCCCGCTCGCGGCTCGCGACGAGCGGCGGCTTGTCCTTCGTCGGAGCCTGCGCGACCACGCGCCGCCCGCCGTCGCCCGGACGAGGCGCGAGCGGCCGGTCGCCCGACCCGCGCATCAGCCCCACGGCGACGGTCGCCACGACCGCGGTTGCGAATCCCAACGCGGGAAGGCGGAGACGCATCCACCACGCACGCGTGGCCGCCCGTTCCGCCTCGGCGGCCGCCAGCAGGCGGACGCGGCGGAAGGTCGCCTGCTCCAGGCGCCCCGGGACCTCGGACGACGTCGCCAGGCCGCCGACGCCCTGGAGCACCGCGGCGGTGGTCGCCATCTCGTGACGACAGGCCGGGCAGCGCGCCACGTGGCCATCGAGCGCGCGGCGGCGACGTGCCGGAAGCTCGCCGTCCAGGGCCGTCACCATCCAGCGGGTGGCTCGTCGACATCGCATCATCGCATCCTCCATCACAGATAGTCTCGGAGTCCCCGCTTGAGCGTCTGGGTGGCGCGGAACAGGAGCGCCTTCACGGCGCCTTCGGTGGAGCCGAGCGCCTCGGCCACGTCGCGGTACGCCAGCCCGTCCATCCGGGACAGCAAGAGGGCGGCCCGTTGCTTCGGCGGCAGCTCCGCCACGAGCGCTTCGAGCCGCTGTCCGAGCTGCCGGGCCGCGGCACCCTCTTCCGGCGTCACGGCGGCGGGGTCGGGCAAGGGCGGTCCTTCGGGACGCTCCTCGCCGTCGCGCCGATTCCACAGGTCGACCCGGAGGTGCCGCTCGGGACGCCGCACCTCGTTCAGGCAGAGGTTCGTGGCGATCGTGTACAACCAGGTGGAGAAGCGGCTCTGCGGACGGTAGCGATGTCGGAAGCGGAAGACCTGGACGAAGACGTCCTGCGTCACTTCCTCGGCCCGGGCCTCGCTGCCGACGAACCGGCGAGCGAACTGGAGGACGCGCGGGCTGAACTTCCGAAAGAGGTCCTGGAACGCCGCCTCCTCACCGCTCTGGCACCGGAGCATCAACGCGACGTCCGGGTCCGCTGCCGCGGCGGCAAAACCGCTCCCCGCATCGGGAGCGCTCTCTGCAGGAGCCTCGCGGGGCCTTTCCGCGCTCTCCGGGGCCGGCTCGTCGGCGTGCACGGTCGCCATCGGCGGCCACATTGTAGGGGAACGTAGCGGGGCTGCCCAGGTCGCGGCCGCGGCGGACATGCCGCGCCCAACACCAGAGAAGCCGCCAGGTTGCGTCGCGCCGCGGCTGGCTTGGACCTCGCGAAGCTGCTAAGCGCCGGGGCCGTGAGCCACGGCGCCCTCGATCCGTCGCTCGCCCGTCATCTGGCGCGAATCGAGGCCTACGTCCGGCATTCGGGCCTCCGGCCGATCCCTCCCGGCCGCGCCGACGTGCGGCGTGCCTTGGCAGCCTTCATGGAGATGCGCACCCGCGCACTCCTCGACGCCTGGCTCGAGGACATCGGGCCCGTGCTCGCGATCCCCGAGGCCGACTGGGCGGAGATCAAAGCGGATCAAAACGCCGCCGTCGTCCGATGGGCCCGGCACATCGCGGATCCGACCAACATCGAGACCTACCTCTTCCTTCGCGCCCACACCCGCCGCGGCTTCATCGGTCGGTTTCCGGCCTCGCGGTTCCTGGCGGCGCAGATGCGGTTCGTCGATCACCTCACCGAGGACCTGCGACGCGAGTACGCCGGCGAGCCGGAGCGGATGGCCGACCTGCTCGCGCTCCTCCGGCAGGAATTCCAGGCCCGGGTGCTCCACATCACGGACTTCTTCGTCGAGGCACGCGAGGAGGAGCTCCTCGAGCAAGAGGCGTCCTACCGGCGCGCGATCGATCACGCCCCGGCCTGCATCCTCATGGTGGACGCCGCCAGCGGCGTCGTCTTCGGGGCGAACCAGGTGGCCGAGCGGCTGCTCGGATGCGGCCGCGCCATCCTGGTGGGCCGGACGCTCGGCGAGCTCCATCCGCATTCGGACCGCGCGCGCGCCGCGGCGCTCTGGCAGATGGCTCTCGACCGGGGCCACGCGAGCCGCGACGATCTGCACCTCCTCACGAGCCACGGCGTACCGATTCCCGTGTTCGTGAACGCCGGCTACATGGAGTACGGCCCCCGCCCGTGGGTCCAGCTCATCTGCGTGGATCTCTCGGACCGGAAGCGGCTCGAAGGGCAGCTCGTGCAGTCGGAGAAGATGGCGGCGATCGGCCTGCTCGCCGCCGGCATCGCTCACGAGCTGCGCAACCCGCTCGCCATCGTGATGAACGCGCTCTACGACCTGCGCCAGATCCTGAACGGCCAGAATCCGGAGGCCAGCGAGGACCTGCGCATCGCCGAGGAGGAGATCGAGCGCGCGCAGGCGATCATCAAGAACCTGCTCGAGTTCTCCCGCGAATCGGGCGCCGAGCTCGAGCGCCTGGACGTGAACGAGCTACTCTCCCGCACGTTGCAGCTCATGCAGAAGTACCTGCAGAACAACGGCGTCCGGGTCACCACCGAGCTCGGTCCGATCCCGACCTGCCTCGCCAACATGAATGCGATGCGGCAGATCTTCCTGAACCTGATCACGAACGCCGTCCAGGCGATGCCCGAGGGCGGCGACCTCGCCGTCCGGACCGCGCTGGTCGGCGAGAACCGCATCCGGCTCGACGTCCGCGACACCGGCGTCGGCATCCCGCGCGAGCACCTGCAGGACATCTTCAACCCGTTCTACACCACCAAGGCGCCTGCCCTGCCAGTGTCACGTCGAGGCCGACTGAGATGGCGACGCGCATCCTGCTCGTCGAGGACGAGCACAACATGGCGCGGACGCTCGCAAAGAACCTCGAGCGCGCGGGCCACGAGGTCGAGCACGCGCCCCACGGCGAGGCCGCCCTCGCCCGGCTCGGCGAGGCGCGCTTCGACGTCGTGCTGACCGATCTCAAGATGCCCGTCATGGACGGCATGCAGCTGCTGCGCGCCATGCACGAGCGGGAGAGCGCGCCGGCCGTCGTCGTGCTGACCGGCTACGGGACGATCGAGAGCGCGGTCGAGGCGATGAAGCTCGGCGCCGCCGATTACCTCATCAAGGACGCGCGCCCGCAGGAGATCCTGCTGACCATCGAGCGCGTGCTGCGCCTCGATGCCTTGCGACGCGAGAATGCCCAGCTGCGTCGGGCGGTGCGCAAGCTTCATGGCTTCGGCGAGCTGATCGGCGACAGCGCCGCGATGCACGAGGTGTACCGCGTCGTCGGCGCCGTCAGCCAGAACAAGAGCACGGTGCTCGTGAGCGGCGAGAGCGGGACGGGCAAGGAGCTCGTGGCGCGCACGATCCACGGGCGCGGGCCGCTGGCCGGCGGGCCGTTCATCGCCATCAACTGCGCGGGACTCTCGGAGACCTTGCTCGACAGCCAGCTGTTCGGCCATCGCCGGGGCGCCTTCACCGGCGCCGTCGCCGACCATGACGGCGTCTTCCGCGCGGCCGAGGGCGGCACGCTGTTCCTCGACGAGGTCTCCGAGATTCCCCTCGGGCTGCAGGCGAAGTTCCTGCGCGCGCTCCAGGACCGGGAGGTCACCCCGCTCGGCTCGAGCCGGCCGATCGCGGTCGACGTCCGGCTGATCGCCGCCACGAATCGCGACCTCGAGGGCGAGATGCGCGCCGGACGCTTCCGCTCGGACCTCTTCTACCGGCTGAACGTCGTCCACATCGCGCTGCCTCCGCTCCGCGCCCGCGGCGACGACGTCGGCCTGCTGATCGATCACTTCATCCAGCACTTCAGCCGCGAGTATCAGGTGGCGCCGAAGCGCGTCACCGCCGAGGCCATGGCGCGGCTTCGCGGCTACGGCTGGCCGGGAAACATCCGTGAGCTGCAAAACGCGATCGAGCGGGCGTTCGCCCTGTCGGGGGCCGACACGATCACGCTGGCCGACCTGCCGCCGCTCCGGGACGACGCGGTCCCTGCTTCGATGGTCGCGGCCGACGCCGCGGCGGCGCGGACGCTGCGCGAGGAAGAGGAGCGCGTCATCGCGGCCGCGCTTCGCGAGAGCGGCGGCAACAAGAACGAGGCGGCACGCCTGCTGGGCATCGACCGCCAGCGGCTCTACCGCAAGATCAAGAAGTACGGCCTCGCGTGAAGCTGAACTCCGTGGAGCTGACGCTGATCGGCTCGGAGATCCTCCCGGGCTGGCATCGCGGCGTCGCCGTTCGCGACTGACGCGCTAGGGTTCCTTGGCCTGCGCGCCCAGGATGAATGGCCGCAGGATGTCGATCGGGATGGGGAAGATCGTCGTCGAGTTGTTCTCCGAGGCGACCTCGACGAGGGTCTGCAGATAGCGGAGCTGCAGCGCGATCGGCTCCCGCGCCATGATGGCCGACGCTTCGGCCAGCCGCTGCGCGGCCTGGAACTCGCCCTCGGCCGCGATCACCTTGGCGCGGCGCTCGCGCTCCGCCTCGGCCTGCCTCGCCATGGCGCGGCGCATCTCCTCGGGGAGGTCGATGAACTTGATGGCGACCTGCACCACCTTGATGCCCCACGGCTCGGTGTGCTGGTCGATGATCGTCTGGAGGTGCGCGTTGATCTTCTCGCGCTCCGCGAGCAGCTGATCCAGCTCCGCCTCGCCGCAGACGCTGCGCAGCGTCGTCTGCGCATTCTGCGAGGTGGCGAAGAGGTAGTTCTCCACCTCGACCACGGCCCGGCTCGGCTCGACGACGCGGAAGTAGAGGACCGCGTTCACCTTGAGCGAGACGTTGTCCTTCGTGATGACGTCCTGCGAGGGGACGTCCATCGTAATGGTGCGGAGGTCGATGCGCACCGCCTTTTCGACCCCGGGAATGATGTAGATGATCCCGGGACCACGCGCCCCGGCCAGGCGTCCCAGGCGGAAGACCACCGCGCGCTCGTACTCACGCAGCACCTTGAGCCCGCTCACCAGGAAGAGGATCACGACGAACACCGCGGCCAACGCACCCGGCATGGTCATCTCCTTTCGGCGGCTCGCGCGCGCGCGCGGCGCACCCGCAGCCGCAGCCCCTCGAC
>VBKG01000285.1 GCA_005879585.1 Deltaproteobacteria bacterium
CGGCGCGCTCGGCGAGCTCCGGCCGCGCGCGGAGCTTCGCCAGCTCGGCGGGATGCTCGAGGAGCGCCCGGACGCCGTTGCCGATCAGGCCGATCGTCGTCTCGAAGCCGGCGATGAGGAGGCCGATCGCCTGCGAGATGAGCTCGGATGGGCTCAGGCGGTCGCCCTCCTCCTCGGCCCGGATGAGGGCGCTCAGGAGATCGTCGCCGAGGCGCGTCCGCCGCGCCGCGATCAGCTCCTGGAAGTACGCGGCGAGCGACATCCCGGCGGCAGCGGCCTGCGCGAGCATCTCGGGCGGCAGCACGCCGGCCGCGAGGCCGTACGTCGCCTGCGCCGTCCACGCGGTGAAGCGGTCGCGGTCGCCCACCGGGACGCCGAGCATCTCGCAGATGACGGTGGCGGGCACCGGCAGCGCGAGGTCGGCGATCACGTCCATCTCGCCGCGCGGGGCCACCCGGTCGAGGCACTCGTCGACGATGCGCTGGACGTTGCCGCGCAGTGCGGCGATCGCCCGCGGCGTGAAGGCGCGGCTCACGAGACGACGGAGACGGGTGTGCGTCGGCGGATCCTGCTGGAGCATGAACTGGCGCTGCCCGCTGAGCGACTCGTCGACGCCGGGCAGGACGCCGTCCGTGGTGCGCGTGCCGGCGGGCACCTCGTGCAGCAGCCGGTTGACGTCGGCGTAGCGCGTGAGGCGCCAGAAGCCGATCGGCGTGAGGTTCACCGGCTCGACTTCGCGCAGCCGGCGGAGGCTCGGGTACGGATCGTCGCGGAACGCCGGATCGAGCGGGTTACAGCCGCGCCATGGATCGTCCGCGCTCATCGCGCCGCATCCCTATGCGCGGGGATCACCTGACGCAACCCCGGAATGCCGTCATCCGTCGCGCTTTGCCCCTCGACTCGCCATTGGTTAGATTCGTGTTGGCGGGTGTGATGGGGGGACGCAGGCGGACGGAGCGGCACGGCGGCGACGGGCTCGGCAACCGCCTGCGCGGGTCGATGGCGGCGCTTCCGCGGTCGATCGGCGCCGCCGCAGCGGTCCTCGGACCGGGAGCGCAGAAGCTGCTGAGCGACGCATGGCGGTGGCTGCCCGTGCCGCCCCGCGTCGCGAGCTGGGTGACGCAGGCGATGGAGCCGCTCCGCCTGCCGCTCTTCGACGCCGAGCGTGCGGTCCTCCTCGACGCGGCGCTCGACGCCGTCATCGCGGCGGATGCGACGGGACGGATCACCGAGTTCAACGCGGCCGCGGAGCGGATGTTCGGCTACCCGCGGGCCGAGGTCCTCGGCCGACCGCTGGCGGAGGTCGTCGTCCCGCCCGCCCTGCGCGAGCAGCATGGGAAGGGCTTCGAGCAGTACCGCCTGACGGGCAAGAGTCGGATCATCGGCCAGCGCATCGAGATCAATGCCATGCGCGCCGGCGGCGCGGAGTTCCCCGTCGAGCTGACGGTGACGCGCGCGGCCTCCGACGGGCCGGCGGCCTTCACGGCGCACGTCCGCGACATCTCCGACCGGCGGCGCGTCGAGGACGAGCGTCGCCGGTTGCTCGCCGCCGAGCAGGCGGCGCGCGCCGAGGCCGAGGCGGCCGCGGAGCTCGTCCGCCGCGTCCAGACGATCACCGACGCCGCCCTCGCGAGCCTCTCCCTCGAGGAGCTGCTCCGCGAGCTGCTGCCCCGCATCCAGCGCGCGCTCGCCACCGACACCGTGGTCATCCTGCTGGCCGAGGCCGACGGCACGCTCGTGGTGCGCGCCGCGCTCGGCCTCGAGGAGGACGCGCAACGAGCCGTCCGGATCCCGATCGGCGAGGGCTTCGCGGGACGGATCGCGGCGGAGCGCCGGCCCGTCGTGCTCGACGACGTCGACTACGAGCGCGTGGTGAGCCGCTACGTGCGCGACAAGGCCATCCGGTCGCTCGCCGGCGTTCCGCTCACGGTGGAAACCCGGCTCGTGGGCGTCCTCCACGTCGGCAGCGTGCACTCGCGGACGTTCCGCCGCGACGAGGTGGAGCTCCTCCAGCTCGCGGGCGATCGCGTCGCCCTCGCCATCGAGCGCGCGGTGGTGCACGACGCCGAGCGCCGGGCGCGCGCCGAGGCAGAGGCGGCCGCACGCACGATGGACGACTTCCTCGCCACCGTCTCGCACGAGCTGCGCACGCCGCTCACGCCCATCCTGTCGTGGACGCACATGCTGCGCGGCGGGAAGCTCGGCGCGGACCAGGCGGCACGCGCGCTCGCCGTGATCGAGCGCAACGTGAAGCTCCAGGCGCGCCTCATCGACGACCTGCTCGACGTGTCGCGCATCATGAGCGGCAAGGTGCACATGGAGATGCGCCCCGTCGAGCTCCCTGCCGTCGTCGAAGCGGAGGTGGAGGTCGTACGCCCGGCCGCCGAGACCAGGGGCGTGGCCCTCGCGGTTCGCGTCGATGCGGACATTGCGCCGATCGGCGGCGATGCCGACCGGCTCCGCCAGGTGGTGTCGAACCTGCTGTCCAACGCGGTCAAGTTCACGCCGCAGGGCGGCCGCGTCGACGTGACCGTGCGGCGGCTGCCCACGGGGGTCGAGCTGACCGTGCGCGACACGGGCAAGGGCATCAGTCCCGAATTCTTGCCGCACATCTTCGAGCGCTTCCGGCAGGCAGACAGCAGCGTGACGCGGGCCTACGGCGGCCTCGGCCTCGGGCTCGCCATCGCGCGCCATCTGATCGAGCTCCACGGCGGTACGGTGCGCGCCGGCAGCGACGGCGAGGGACGGGGCGCCACCTTCACCGCCGTCTTTCCGCTGCCGGCGGTGACCCTGCCCGCGCCCCCGATGCGGGTCGATCGTCCGCGACAGCCGACCCGCTCCATCGACGGCGCCCGCGTGCTCCTCGTCGAGGACGACACCGATACCCGCTCGTCGATTCTCGCCGTGCTCGAGGCCGCGGGGGCGCGGGTGACGGCGGTCTCGTCGGCCGCGGACGCGCTCGACGCGATCGGGCAGTCTCCGCCCGACGTGCTGGTGAGCGACATCGGGATGCCGGGCGACGACGGCTACGCGCTGATCCGCCGCGTGCGCGAGGTGGAAGCCGCCGAGGGCGCGCGCATTCCCGCGCTCGCGCTCACGGGCTACGCCGGCGCGCACGACCGGGCGCGCGCGCTGGCCACGGGCTTTCAGCGCTGGCTCGCCAAGCCGATCGAGGCGCAGGAGCTGCTCGGCGCGATCGCCCAGCTCCTGTCGAGTGGCGCCGAGGCGCCGCGAACACCGGCCTCGCGATAAGAGGCCGACCCGAGATACATCTCGGGTCGGGACCGGACGCGAGAGTGGAACGCTCGGTGACCCGCGCGCGCCCCATGTCGCGGCCGGCGAAAGCCGGCGCGACAGACGAGGTACGCCCGCCTCGCCGACGCCTCTGTGCGAGGCCTGTCCAGCACGCCGAAGGCTGGCGGCTTCACCGCTGCGGCGGCATCCGCCGATCGAGCGATGCGCGCCGGGCGCGTACCCCGCATGCCGCGCTGGCTTCGCCAGCCGCGGCACGGCAGTCGCGCGCGTGGTACTGTCCCTTCACGCTCGCGTCTGGCTCCGACCCGAGACATGAGTCTCGGGTCGCGCTCCTAGTGCCGCGCGGGCGGCGGCGCGCCGGCGTTCTTCTGCCCCGTCGCCGACTGATACCGGTTCGCCACCTCGCCCGGCGACAGCGGGCGGTTCTGGAGGTCGACCTTGCCGATCACGCCGGGCGCGACGGGACGGCTCTCGGGGAAGTCCGATCCGATGAAGAGCTTCGTGTCGGGCGTCAGATCGACGCGACCGTCGTGCACCGTCTGGCTCACGAGCTGGCCGTCGAGGTACATCGAGAACTGGCCGCCGTTCCACGTCGTCGTCACCTGGTGCCACTCGCCGGCTTTCCACTCCGCGATCGGCGCGCCGATGCCGCCCGGGATGCCGTTGTCGTCGAGGAACTCGAAGCGCAGGAAGTTGACGTTCTTGATCACCTGGAGGCGGCTGTCGCCGAGCTGGACGAAGGTGGCGTCGTCGTGATTGCCTTCGTCCCAGCCGGGCTGAAGCCAGAACGACATGGTGCCGGCCCCGCCGGTGATCTTCTTGACGTCGGGGACTTCCACCTGCGTATCGGTCGGGTACTGCGTGGTCTCGCCGCTGTCGAAGGCGACGTCCGTGCTCCCCGGTGGCACCTCGGCGGGGGGCACGGCACCGGGCGTCTGTGTCGCCGCGCCCTGCGGCGCGCGGAGCTCGTTCATCGAGCGCCCACCGCCCGCCGCCGGCGCCGCGGCGTTTCCGGAGTCGCCGACGACCGCCGTCTGTAGGCCGTCGGCGCGCTGCCGGTGGCCACTCGCGACGCCCGCACCGGCCGACCGGTGCAGGTGACCGCCGAGCTCGTGGGCTCCGCCGCCGTCGCGCGTACCGTCTTCGGCATGGCGCACCGTGGAGCGCGGCAGCGGCAGGCTGCGGGTGGTGTCGACGGGCTTGCGGACCTCCTCGTCAGGTGCGGTGTCCGGCGCGAGCCCCGCGGAAGGCCAGTCGACGGAGCCCCCGGGGGACGGCGCCGCCGCGTGCCGCTCGGCCGGCCTCGCGGGCCGCATGGCGGCGTGCTGCTCGGCAGGCTTCCCTCTTCCGGGGCGCGATATCTCGGAGATCTTGAGCACGAGCCCCAGCAGCCCCGCCGCCGCAGCGACCGCGAGGATCCAACGTTTCGTCGCCCAGGACTTGCTCATCGCGGCCGCGGTCAATGGTCCTGCAATTCGACGGGAGGTGCAACCGGGAAATTCAGCTCTCGCACCTTGCCTCGCGCCGAAGGGCCGCTACTATCCTGGGCCTCGATGCCCGCAGACCTCGTGCATCCGTTGCTCGACCCGGCGACCCCCCGGCCGCCCGGTGCCTGGGGCGCGTTCCTCCTCTTCCTGATCCCCGTCGGCGGCGGCATCCCCGCCGGCGTGCTGCTCGCGCGCGCCGGCGGCGTCTCGCCGCCGATGATGGCCGTCCTCTACTTCCTCTCCGACGTCGTGCTGGCCTTCGTCCTCGAGCCGTTCATCCGCTTGCTGCTCGCGCTCGGGCGCTGGGTGCCGGTCCTGGCACAGCTCGGCCGCCGGCTCGGCGCGGCGCTCCAGCGCGCGGGGGGCACGGCGACGGCGGCGCGCGGGCCGCTCGGCCTCGTGCTCGTGAGCTTCACCGTCGACCCGATCACCGGCCGCACCGCCGCCGCCGCCGCGGGGCACGGATTCCTGCCCGGCTGGGCGCTCGCGATCACCGGCGACATGCTCTACTTCGCGCTGCTGATGGTCTCCACGCTGTGGCTCCGTGGCGCGCTCGGCGACGAGCGGCTGACGCTCGGGGTGATGCTGCTGCTCATGCTGGTCCTGCCGTCGCTCGTGCGGCGCTGGAAGGCACGCCTCGGCGGTTAGTGCACGGCGCGGCCCGGGGTCGCGCGTTGCTGCGCGTCGTAGCCGTGGGAGAGCACGAAGTGATAGAGCGCCACCCGGTCCGCCTGCGTCTGCGAGATCAGCTCGAACACGTACTCGTCCTCCTCGGCGCTGACCCCCTGCACGAAGGCGACGTCCGTGGGAACCACCATCATCTCGCCCACGAGCTTCTTCCCGCGCTGCAGCTGAACCAGGAACGTGTCGGGGCCTTCGGCGCTGAAGTGCCAGTGGAGGTCGTCGTCGTCGTAGAGCACGGCCTCCGGCGTCCCCGCCCGGATGATGCAATTCGGGTGTGCCTGGAGCCAGCTCCAGAAGGCGTCGAAGGGCAGCGTTGCGGTGGCGTGCTGGATGGGTCCGGAGGCCATGCGGACGATGCTAGTCCGGCGGGAACAGATTTGCCATCGTGGGCGCGATGAGCACGAAGTGGCCGCCGAGCCTCCGCGAGCTGCAACGGCTGTTCTGGTGTTCGATCGCGAACACTGCACCGGGCCACGCGCTTCCGCCCGAGCTCGTCGAGCTCGTCACCCCGAGCCAGACGCTCGACGCCGGTGCGCGCGTCGGCGTGTACGTCGACGCGTATTTCGCACGGCTCCGCGACATCCTGCGCGAAGATTTCCCGCGCGTCGCGGCCTTGCTCGGCGATCGATTCGAAGAAACCGCCTGGTCCTACGTGCGCGCCCATCCCTCCGAGCATCCGTCCGTCCGCCATCTGGGACGCCACTTCGCTAACTTCCTGGAGGACCGCACCGACGTCGCACCGTACGTCGCCGACCTCGCGCACCTCGAATGGACGCGGACCGAGGTGTTCGACGCCGCGGACGCGGTCCCGCTCGACGTCGCCACGCTGCGCGGTCTGCCGGCGGAGGCGTGGCCGGGGCTGCGCTTCGAACCGATTCCGGCGCTCGCGGTGCTGCGCAGCCGCTGGCCCGTGCACGAGCTGTGGGCCGGTGCGGATCCGGCGACGCTCGACGCCGTGCCGACCACGCTCCGCATCTGGCGTGCGCCGGACCGGACCGTGTTTCACGCGCGCATGGACGACCGTGCCGATGCGGCGCTCGCGCGCATGCTCGCGGGCGAGCCGTTCGCCGCGGTATGCGAAGTGTTCGACGACCTGCCGCCCTCCGATGGGGCGCGCGAGGCGACCGCGTTGCTGCTCCGCTGGCTCGAGGACGGCATCATCGCGCGGGCGACCTAGGCGCCGGTGCGACTTCAGCGCCGCCGCCGCGGCGGCTCGCGCTTGAGCGCGTCCAGCGCGCCCCGGACCTCGTCGTCGCCGAGGCGCCCCACCGTCGTGAGACCTGGAGAGCCCGTCCCGGCCGCGGGAGGCTGCGCGCTCCCCCGCCGTCCAGCCGCCCGGGGTCGGACCGCGCGCGACACCGGCGTCCGTCCGCTGCCGCGCCCGCCACCGAGCATGGCCAGAACGAGGCGTCCGACCACGAGGACGAGCAGCGCCAGGCCGACCACGGCCAGCGTCGTGGTTTCGTCCATACCCCCCGCGCGCGCCGTACGACGAAACCCGTCAATCTGTCAACATTGACGACGGTCGCCGCGCGTCGCGCTTGCATCTCGAGCTGACGACGACGATAGGCCTCGGATGGGGCCGATCGTCGGGCGCGCCGTCCTCGCGTGTGTCCTGCTGCTACCCTGCGCGGCGTCCGCGATCGACGAGATCGCGACAGAAGAATACGTCGCGGACCTCATGGCGACGCCGCGGCCCGCGGAGCCGAAGAGCGTCGAGACTCGCTCGTGGGCAGTGCTGCCCGAAGTCGGCTTCGGGCCGGATACCGGACCGCTGGTCGGCGGCAAGTTCACCGATCGCGACGTCGCCGGCAGCGGCGTCACGCTCGACGCCGAGGCGACCCAGGCGCTCGAAAGGCAACAGATGCTGTCGCTGACGGCCGGCACCCCGCATCTCGTCGACGACCGGTTCCTCGCGCTCCTCGAAGCGCGGTTCAAGCTCGACCCCGAGCGCGAATTCTTCGGCCTCGGGAACAACAACCTCGGCCCCGATCCCGTCTCGACCCACGAATTTCAGCGGACCCAGGCGTTCTTCACGGTCGGCTGGCGGCCACGCCCGTACCTCACCTTCGATGCGAGTGGGGGCATCCGATACGTGAGCATCCGGAAGGGCATCCGCGACGACGACCGGCCGTTCACCACGGACGCCTTTCGCGATCTCCCGGGGGTCCACGGCGGCTACGTGAATCCCGTCGGCCTCGCGGCGGTCGTGATGACGCGGGACGACGTGATACGCCCGACGCGCGGCTGGCGCGCCATCTTCAAGGTCACCCACACCGACCGCGCGCTCGGCAGCGACTTCCAGTTCACGCGCCTCGGCGGCGACGTCGGCCGGCTCTTCCCGCTCTTCGGCGGCGCGCATGTGTTCGGCCTGCGCGCGAACGGCGGCTTCATCTTCGGCCCCCAACGCGACATCCCCTTCTGGGAGCTCGAGGACCTCGGCGGCGACGACACTCTTCGCGGCTTCTTCCCGCATCGCTTCCTCGGCACGTCGCGCGTGCTCCTGAGCGGCGAATATCGCTTCAAGCTCACGCAGTTCGACTTCCTCGACTGGTGGCACGTCCGTCTCGACGGCGTGGCCTTCGCCGAAGCAGGCCGCGTCTTCATCGGCAACGACGAGCTCAGGCGCGAATT
>VBKG01000589.1 GCA_005879585.1 Deltaproteobacteria bacterium
AGAACGAGCAGGCGGCGCACGAGGCCGAGGTGCGCGAGCTGCGGGCAAAGATTGGCGAGCTCGTGCTGGAGCTCGACGCCCGAAAAAAATTGGCGGCCCTGTCCGGGAAACCCGAGACCGCCTTCTGATGGTGCAGGGCCTGATGCGTGCGGAGGGGAAGGCGGTGTCGATCGCGCAGCTCTGCCACTGGTTCGCCGTGCCGCGGTCGACGTTCTACTACCGGGCCGAGCGGCGACGATCCCCGGCGCTCGATCCTCTGCTGGTCGAGCTGGTGGGCCGGCTGATCGCGCAGAATCCGGACTACGGGGTGCGCCGGCTCACGGTGCTCGTGCGGCGCGAGCTGCGCGCGGCGGTGAACCGCAAGAAGATCCATCGCATTCTGAAGGCCAATGGCTGGCAGGTCCGGCAGAAGCCCCGAGGGCAGCGGCCGCGGGTCCAAGGCTGGGTGTCCCGGGTCGAGCATCCCAACGAACGGTGGGCGATCGATGTGACGCACGTCTTCTGCGGCGAGGACGGGTGGTGTCACCTGACGGCGATCATCGACTGCTGTGACCGCACGATCGTTGGCTGGCGGCTCTCGCGGTCCGGCGTGGCCCGGATCGCGGCGGCCGCATTGGAAGACGCGCTACGCGATCGGGCGATCGAGTACGGGCACGCACCACTCACGCTGCGGTCCGACAACGGGCTCGTGTTCGGGGCCAAGGTCTTCGTCAACGTCGTGCGCCGCTACGGCCTCGCGCAGGAGTACATCACCCCGTACTCGCCCGAGCAGAAAGCCTACGCTTCATACTGCACCTCCTCTGTAGCGTCCGCGGCGAGTTTGCGAAGGCGCTTCTTCGCCGAG
>VBKG01000590.1 GCA_005879585.1 Deltaproteobacteria bacterium
TTGAAGACCTTGTACTGTGTGACGGTGAGGATGCCGGGACCCACGCAAGACGCCACGTGCGCGCCTGAAGTAGCACCGGACCCTATGACCGACCAGGATGCTTCGACCCGGTGAGGCTTTCCCTTCCGCACGGGAACGACGAAGTCGAAGCTGTGCGCCGACAACGTGCTCAAGATCAGGTCGAAGTCACAGAGCGGGTTGGGCCCCACGCAGACCCCTGTTGTCGCCGGGGCTCTAACGCTGCAGGTGAAGCCCGTTCCGAGGCTGGAGCAGTTCGTGTCCGTGGTACAGGCAATCGTCGTGGGGGCCATTGTGCATTCAGTGAGCTGTGAAAAGAGGTTACTGCTGATCTGCTGATATCGCTCGTCGTACACCACACAGTTGGTGGGAAGTATTCCGGCGCTACTGCCATCGACCGTTACGCAGACTTCAATTCCGACGTCGGCCGTCGCGCTGGGAATAGTTGTTGAGATCTTCGTGTCGGTGAAAAGGCCGCTCACCAGCGACGGTCTGATATCCAACGTTACGCCGCTCGCATTGGACGTCGAGATATCGGCGCTGAAGAGGGTGACCCCAGTGCCCCCGCTGAAACTGCCGCCTGTTCCGATCGCGCAGGACGCTGGGGTGCCGGTGGCGCTGAAATTGCCGCTGGATTGCGCGAGGGCAAGTCCTGAGCCAAGTACCGTGACGAGGGCTGCTACTGCAAAAACGGATGCTAACGTCCTCATGAATTTCCTCCGGGGGTTCTTGTAGCGTAATACCAATGACTTGATGCCGATGACGGAAGACGGGCGTTCAATCGAATGTCACCACCTTCCCGTCGTACCAGGAAACGCGGCGCCGGCTGGCCGTCGAAGGTCGTACGAAGATGCATCATGTCCTCCCTGACGATGCGAGGTGGTGGTCCGGGTGCCCGCGCGTCGGCACCTGCGGGGATAGCAGGTTCAATGCCAAGCGAATTGGCTACACCTCATGGCGAGTTGAGTGGGCAGCTTCGCGGCGTGCAGGGAACCACTTGTAGTTTCGCGTGATTCCTATGGCGGACGTCCCACGAATCCGGGAACGATTGGGCGCGCTTCCATCGTCTGAAGGTGCTAGGTCCCTCGCACGCTCGGGGGGCTGCTTCGGGACCAGGTGGGGCGGTTGGGCCATGCACGCGGGTCACCGGCCTTTGGTCGTCAGCTCATCACTGGTGCGCGCCGTGACCACCGGGCTGCAACTGGATGACCGCGGCGGGCATGGGCCTCGGGGCATTTGGCATCGGGGAGTCCTCGCCCGCCGCGAGCTGGGGAGCCTCGAGTTCTGGAGCCACCACGCCTGACCCGGCGATGAACTCCTCAAGCAGCTGGCGCGCCTGGTCGTCGGTGTACTGCCTCGGGGGCGTCTTCATCAGGTAGGCCGCCGGCCCCTCCAGCGGACCACCGATCCCGCGGTCGAGCGCCAGCTTGGCGCAGCGCACCGCGTCGATCACCACGCCCGCGCTGTTCGGGCTGTCCCAGACCTCCATCTTTGCCTCGACGTTCAGCGGCACGTTGCCGAAGGTTGTCCCCTCCAGCGGGCTTTCTCCGGTTATCGCTACTACAGGCCAGCGTGATCGGCGACGGCCAGCGCCATCGTGTCCTCCGAGCGGCCGTCGCGTCGCGTGGCTTCGGACCCCGCGGCGCACCGCTCGCGCGGTGTCTTGCCGTCGAGTCGCGGCGGAGTCCTCGTCGGCCGGCTAGTGCTGCGCCGCGGTTCTCGCTCCCGGTGGCGGGGGCGAGATCAGCGCGGTGCCGCCGGAGCCGCTGCTCCGCGACGTCCACCCATCTGGCGCTGCGGGCCGCAGACG
>VBKG01000286.1 GCA_005879585.1 Deltaproteobacteria bacterium
CGGCGGGGCACTGGGGCGTGCCGACCATGGTGTTCGCGGGTGAGCCCTTCTTCGGCCAGGATCGCATCGAACTTCTCGTCTGGCGGATGCGGCAGCACGGGCTGCGTGCCCGCGACCGGTGAGGATGGCGCTGTCCAGGGTACCGCAGTGAGCTGGCTGCGTTTGCCGTCGGCCCCGCAGTAGCCGGCGTGCGGCAGAACCGTAATTTCCGCGGAACCGAGCGCTGAAGCCGTGGCACGGGGCTTGAACTCAACCCCGCATGGCCGACGTGCTGACGAGCCCGTTCTTCCAGCTGATCGATCTGGCTCTCGAGTCGCCGCTGACCGTTCTAGGCGCACTCTGCGTGCTCGCCCTGCTGGTTGTCGCGCTGGTCGTTTGAGCGTGTCACTCCCCGGTGGCCGGCGATGGCTCTGACGACGATGACCATTGTCACGTCCGAGGACCCGGCGCCGCGCCGTCCGTCATGAGTGGCTGAAAGGATCCGGCCGGGGCGGCGTCGAGCTCCGCCCAGTCGACTTCTTCCTCCAGCCGGTGGAACGCCTCGTCGCCGATCACGCCCTCGTTGCGCAAGCGATGGAGCGTTTGTCGCTGGGCCGTGATCGCGCGCAAGCGCAGCCTTCTTCCGCGAGCGCGTCGAGCGCCGCCTGCATGATGCCGAGGCGCCCGCGCGAGATCTCGCGCTCGACCGCGTCGTCCGCTTCGAAGCCGAGGCGGTCGAGCAGCGGCCGCAGCGTGAAGCCCTGGATGACGAGCGTTCCGAGCACCACGCAGAAAGCGGAAAGGACGATCAGGTCCCGGCCGGGGAAACCCGATGGCAGCGCGAACGCCGTCGCCAGCGTCACGAGGCCACGCATGCCGCACCAGGAAACGAGCACGCCGGCCGCGACCGTCGGCGCGGCCGTTCCCGGCGTCAGCGCCACCCCGAACCAGCGGTTCTTCAGGCGCGCGACCGTGTTGTACGCCATCACGTACGCGATGCGCACGACGATCACGGTCGCGAGCACGGCGCCGCTCACGAGGAGTGCGTGCGAGAGGCTCTCGCGCGAGAGGCGATTCAGGATGGGTCGCGCCTGCAGTCCCATGATCACGAAGGCGAGCACGTTCAGCACGAACACGGCGGTCTCCCACACCGAATAGGTGCTGATGCGGTTGCGCGCGGGCGCGCGGCGTGAGGCGTCGCGTGCGAGCGACATGCCGTACACTACCATGGTGATGATCGGCGACAGCCCGATGCGCTCCGCGAGGAGCCAGACGCCGAACGTCCCGACGAACGTGAGCACGGTATAGCTGGCGGCGTCGCGGACCCGTGCGGTGCCGAGCAGGTACAGCCGGGCGAGGAGCCATCCGGCGATCGGACTGCCCACTGCCATCAGCGCGATCATCGGTCCGGCTCGTCCGAGGCTGACCGTGCCGACGGCGGCCCCGACCGCGACGCGGTACACGAGCAGCGCCGTCGCGTCGTTCAGGAGGCTTTCGCCCTGGAGCACGTGCAGGATCCGCCGCGGCAAGCGCAGCTGACCGAGGACCGCGGCGGCCGCCGCGGCGTCCGGGGGCGCGACGATGGCACCGAGCGCGACCGCGGCGGCTATCGGCAGACCTCCGAGCCGCCAGCCGACCCACGCGACGGCCACGGTGGTAAGACCGACGGCGACGACGACCAGCGAGGCGAGCGGGATGACGTTCCGCCGGAGGTCGCGCGGCGAGGTGTCGAACGCCGCGTCGAGCAGGACGGGAGCGACGAACAGCGCGAGCGCCAGACTGGGCTCGATCTGGATCTCCGGCCCCGCCGGCGCGAAGGCCAGCGCGGCGCCGGTGATCGCGAGGAGCGAGGGGTAAGGAATCCCGACACGCCGGGCGAGACCCGTCAGGATCACCGCTCCGAGGAGGAGCGCCAGGGTCCATTCGAACAGCGCCATATCACCGCACAGACGTCATGCCGCGGATCAGCTCCTTCGCACCCGGGATCAACCCGGGAGCCATGCTGAGCGAGCGGAAGCCGAGCCGGAGAAGCTCCGGCATCCTCTCCTCACGCCCGGCCAGCTCGCCGCAGACCGCGATCGGCATGCCGGGCGCGTCGCTGATGACGATCCCGAGCAAGCGCATCACGGCGGCGTGGGTGTCATCGTAGTAATGACTGACGGCGGGATCGTCGCGGCCTGCGGCGAGCGTGTACTGCGCGAGGTCGTTCGTGCCGACGGATAGGAAGTCCACGTGACGGGCGATGGTGGCGACACTCAGTGCCGCGGCCGGCGTCTCGATCATCGCGCCGAACGGAGGACGTCTGGCGCCCGGCAACGTCTCTAGCGTGGCGTCGAACAGCACGCGCATCGCGCGGATGTCTTCCTCGAGCGTGACCATCGGAACCAGGATGCGCACGTCCAGTTCCTGCGCGAGTCGGAAGAGGGCGGCGAGCTGAGGCCGCACCAGCTGCGGGTACTCGAGCAGCAGCCGCACGCCGCGCCGTCCGAGCGACGGGTTGGGCTCGACGGGCAACGGCAGGAACGACACTGGCTTGTCGCCGCCGACGTCGAGGAGACGGACCGTGACTGACCTGCCGCGCAGCGGCGCCGTGAGTGCACGCAGCTCCTCGAACAGCTCGTCCTCGGACGGCGGCAGCGTGCGCGCCAGATAGAGCTGTTCGATCCGCAAGAGGCCGACGCCGTCGGCGCCGTTGTCGATCGCCAGCTCGACGTCGTCGTGCGCGCCGAGATTCGCCTCGACGGTGATCCGCTGGCCGTCGAGCGTGATGGCGGGCTCGAGACAGGCGCCCCGGCAACGCACGGCCGCCTGGTTGAAGGCCTCGACGCGCGCCTGGAAGACCCGACGCGTTTCGGCGTCCGGCGAGACCACGATGGTGCCGCGCGAGCCGTCGACGAGCAGCTCCTCGAGGCTGCGCAGGCGGTGCACGATCCCGGGCGGGCCCGCCACCACCGGGATGCGCTTCTCGCGAGCCAGCAACGCCGCGTGTGCTCCCGACGCGAGCGCGCCCACCACGATCGCAGCCACGCCCCGCCTGGACAGCGGGACGACGTCGGACGGGAGCAAGCGCTCGATCACCAGCACGTGTCCCGCGGGAACGTGCTCGACCGACGACCCATCCACCCCCCCGAGGTGCCGGAGGACCCGGCGGCCGAGGTCGGCGACGTCGTCCGCGCGCTGCTGCGTCGGACCCCTCAACGCCCTGAATCGCGCCTGCAGCCGGCGGAAGACGCGACGGACGGCACCCTCGGCACCGATCAGCGCTTCCAGCTCCGTCTCGATGTCGCCGGACGAGAGGATGCCGTCGAGCATCATGCCGTGCGCGCGGAAGATGCCGGCAAGCGGGGCGTCGAGCTGCTCTTCGATGCGCCGGGCCGAGTCCTCGAGCTCGCGGCGCGTCTGCTCGAACGACGCCAGGATCCGAGTCCATTCGCCGGCGATCTGATCGCGCGTGATCGCCGCGGGATCGGCAGCAAGCTCCAGCGGGTCCACGACGAGCCACGCCGGGCCCATCCCGACGCCGGGAGAGATCGCGACACCGGTGAAGATCGTCATGGGAGGCTGTGTATCGGGTTGGCCCGGGTATGTGAACATTACGTCTCATGACGAGCAGATCCGCTACCGCGCGGGCCGGTAGACGTCGGGCCCCTGCAGCGTCACGTGATCGGCGTAGACGCGGCCGTCGGCGCCCTCGAACGTCACACTCGCCCACACCGTGTCCGCCAGCCCCGGGGCATCCGCGACGCGCCCGCCGACGTCGATGTTCGGGAAGGTCTGACTGAGCGTCACCGGGTCGTAGACGATCGTGGCGCTGCCGTGGTCGAGCGCGGTCGTGCCGGCCGTGAGGAGGTAGCCCGGCATCGCGATCGTGTAGCTGACGGTGCCGTTGTCCGTGCCCGGTGGCGCATGAAGGGTGAGATTCACCGGGCCGTTCCCGTCGACGATGCTCCAGGGGAGCACCGCGGCAGGGAGCGACGGGGTGTCGTTCGCGACCACGTAGACGTCGAAACCGCCGCCGACGGCGCCGAGGATCGTTCCCGTCGGATAGGGCGCCGGCATCGGGCCCGCGGATGTCGGCCCGTCGAACGTCGCGGTCACCGCGACGTGGTACACACCGGGCGTGACGACCGTGAAGTCCTGGGCCGGATCGTAGAAGTAGCCGATGGCGTTCGCCCGGCCGGTGATCGTGTGCGTTGCGCCGCCAGGGCCGGTCACGACGACGCTCATGGCGCCGGGCAGCGTGGGAGCCAGCTGCGCGGCGAAGGAAAAGGCGTCGCCCGTTTCGAGGACGGTGCCGGGACGGACCGCGAGCGGCACGACGAACGCGTCGATCGACTGGCCCTGGAGCGTCAGGAGCGGTCCGTCGAACGGGCCGCCGTTCGCGCCCTCGAACGGCGGGAAGACGTACGTTTCCGTCGCCTCGTCGTCGGGCAGGTGCATCCAGAGGCTCGCGTAGATGCCGTATCCCTGCACCGCGTGGACCGCGTCGCGGTACACCGCGCCGCCGAACTGGAACTTGAAGTCGCCCGGCTGATCGCCGGCGACTCCCATGCCGGGCTGGAGCCCGTAGAGCTCGCCGAAGCGCCAGTACGCGGTGCCGTTGTCGTCGTCGCTGATGATCTCGCGCACCCGCTCGCCCGGGCGCTCGATGCCTGCGTACCAGTAGCCGGCCGCCACGATGTCGGCGGGCTCCTCGGCGGGATTCGTCCCGGTGCTGGTCGAGAATGCGAGCGGCAGCTCGCCCTTCGCTGCGCGGTCGGCGAAGCTCGGCGGCGGTGAAGACTCGTCGCCTTTCGAGAAGTAATTCCCTTGCGCGACCCAGTCGGCCATCGCGGCCTCGATCGGGCCGTCCGTGTCCTCCGCCGTGATCTGGACGCGCGCCGCCTCGCTTTCGCCCTGCCAGAGGACGTCGCCCGTCGCCCACGGGAGGAAGGCGTGCGCCGAGCGCGGGAAGATGCCGGTCGAGAACCACTGGCGGGCCGACGCGATCGGGACGTCGTCGATCTCGTGCCGGCCATGTGCGACGAAGCTGCTGTTCGGCTGCGCGACCACCTGGCCCCAACGCGTCGCGCCCATCCAGAGGACGCCGTCGACGTCGGTGTAGGTCGCGACCGTGTTCACCACGAGCTCGCCCGGGCCGGTCATCGTGAGCGGCGGGCTCCCCGGGGACGGTGTGAACGTGCCGAAGCGGTTCGCCGTGCCGTGCGCCGAGAGCGTGACCGCCTGGGCCGGATCCGAGTTCACGACGAGCGTCGCGTCGACCGTGACGTCGGCGGGCACGCCGGGCAGGATCGTGACGCCGGGGTCGAGGCTGTTCCCGACCTCGAGCGGGGTCATCGGGAGAACGGCGGGCTCGAGGTCGAGTGGCTCCGCCACGAATACCGTGTACGTGCCGCCGCCGGTATAGGTGTTGCCGTACACGTCGTCGACGGTGCCGTCGAGGACGATCGTGTACTCGCCATAGAGCGAGAACTGGTAGTCGAAGGCGCCCGAGTCCGTGGTGAGCTGGAAGACATCGGCCAGGTGCCCGCCGCCGTTGTCGAGGAGATGGCCGTGCGACGACGCGGGTGTCCGCGACGCGGCGCCGCGGAAAGGTTGCGGGCCGAGCGTCACGACCTGCGCATCGGGACGGGTGATCGTCGCCGTGAGCGAGCCCGACGGGAACTTGAACGCGTGCGTCGGCACGTTGGCGAGCCGGCGCTCGCCCTGGCTCACCATGGGCACGTAGGGCTCGAGCCGATAGACGAGCGGCTGGCCGTCCTTCTTGCTGACCCGCGGGACGATGAAGCTGCCCGACTGCGTCGCCATCCGGTCGACGATGCCGAACGCGGCGGCATCCTCGGCGGCGACCGTGCCCCGGCTGCCGTCGGCGCTGAAGACGTCCGTCAGGAGGCCCCAGAAGAGGTGCGGCGCCGCCGGACTGCCCAGGGCAAACGGCGGGAAATAGAGCTCGTGGTTCGTGAGGAAGGGATTCACCTCACGGCGTGCACCGCCGAGCGAGCCGGTGAGGCCGGTGCCGAAGGTGGAGAGCGAGAACACGTACGTCCCGTCGCCCAGCCCTGGAGGCAGCGGCCGCGTGTAGGTGAACGGCGCGGCGTACACGTTCGCGGCGGTCTGGCCCAGGGCTCCCGACACCAGGGCGTCGGCGAGGAGCGCGGGACCGTTCCAGTGCTCGACCGGAAGTCCCGTCGGCGTCAGGATCGTCGAGAAGAACTGGTTCGCCATGAGCCGCGGTTCGCCGTCCACGTTGTAGAGCCGGTGGAGCAGGATCGAGAACTGCGGCGTCTGACCGGTGAGCGAGTCGGTCGAGTAGAAGGTGATCGTGCCGGCGAGCGTCACGCTGCCCGCCGACTGGGTCATCAGCCCGGACAGCTGGAAGTCGACGCGGTTCTCGAAGGTCGAGCCGGCGAGCACGAACGGCACGCCGCTCCCCAGGGGAGGTGCGAAGGGCACCTGACTCCAGGCGCCCGGGGCCGAGTTGACGGGCGCGCGGAGGACGTCGCCGGATGCCGCATCGATCCACCGGCCGTTCGTCGGATCGTACTTCACGAGCAGCCATGCGCCGGGCGGGGCGATGACGTCCGCCGTGAAGCTGCCGTCGGCGGCAGCCGTCGTGAAGACGTCGTTGGCGCTGTTGGGGCTGGCGACGTACACGGGGAAGGCGCCCGGAATCGCGCCCGCGGTGCCGACGACGTGCGTGTAGGCGGCGCCATCCGATGTGAGCGTGATCTTCGAGAAGTCGGGAGGCGCGACGGCCTGCGGGTAGTAGTCGTCGTCGCGGGACGGCACCGTGGTGGACGTCGTGGTCGTCGTGCTCGTGGTGCTGGTCGTGGACGTGGTCGAGGTCGTACTGCTGGTGGTGGAGGTCGTCGACGTCGTGCTCGTGGTGCTCGTCGTGGCGGTCGTCGAGGTCGTCGTGGCGACCACGGTGGTGCTGGTGGTGGACGTCGCCACCGTCGTGGTGGTCGTGGCCGCGACGGTCGTCGAGGTCGTGGCCGGCGGCACGCACCCGCCCGCCGCGTCGCACACCCCGCCGGCGCAGGGCGTTCCCGCCGCCTGGAGCTCGCACGTCGCCGTGCAGCAGGAGTCGCCCGGCTCGCATCGCTCGCCGGCGCCGGCATCGAGCACCCCGTCGCCGCAGCGCGAATGTCCGGCCGTGAAGGCCACGGGCTTCCGCCGCGGCTTCGCGCGTACGGCGAAGGTGCCGCTCATGCGCGCGCACGTCGCCGCGTCGACCTGCGCCTTGAGCGTCGCCTTGCCCGGGAGCCCGCTGCACGCCGGCCACGTGACGACGATCTGCGTGAACCGCTTGCGCGGTTTGATCCGCGCCGTGGCGGTGGGGCAGCCGCTCGCGAGCGTCACCTGCGAGCCGGCGACGGTCAGCACGTCGGTCGCGGGGCCCCCGTCCCGGGCGATGAGGGGAGCCGTCAGGAGGTATCGGCCGTCGGTGCAGGCAGCCAGCGCCTGGCTGCATCCGAGAACGGCCTGAGCCGCACTCAGCGCGGCCGCCACGGCCCCAAGCCTCAGCCCCAGTCTCATGTGGTCCACGGAGAGCCGCGGGCGCTCTCGTATATCTTCGGCAGGCTCGAGGGAGGAGTTTAGAGCGCATAACGTGACGGCCCGTTCCTGCCGATACTCGCTGGGAATTCGTCCGAAAGGGGATTCCCATGCGCACGTTCGCTCTCGCCGTCACTTTCGCCGTCCTTGCCGCCCCGGTGGCCGATGCCGCCAAGGGCGTCCGAGGCCGCCTCCGCGGCGGCAAGGGTTACGTGATCGTCGGCACGTCCGTCTCGGGCGAGGGCGTCAGCCAGACGCTCGGTGCCATCGAAAAGTTCGCGCTCAGGTTCCCTGGCACCTCGGGACGTGACGCCACCCTCCAGCTGCTGACGCCGGCCGGCCGCTACTTCGGTCCCGTCGTCCTGCGGCACAAGGGCAGCACCGCGCTGCTGTCCCTCTCCGGCAAGCCGGGGAACCTCGGTGACATCGTTCTCCACGACGGCTGGGCAGCGCCCGTCCATCCGACTGCGGGGAAGCTCGTGGATCGCCGCCGGACCACGCAGCTCGGCGCGGACGGGGCGCCGCTCGGCGCCGGCCGACTCGGCCTCGTGGCGAGTGCCGGCGCCGCGCGCACGTCCAACGACACCGGCGACGACCCGCACAGCCCCGGCAGCGATCCCGACGGCGACGGCATCGTGAACGCCTACGACGCCGACGACGACGGCGATCTCGTGCTCGACAACGAGGATCCGGACAACAGCGGCGAGCACGGCGGCGTCTTCTCGACGCTGTTCGTGACCCTCAACAATTCGCTCAACGCCAACGTCGGCACGGTGACGCGCAGCGCGATCGACGCGAGCGTGCACGACAACATGAACGTCATCTTCTTCTTCGACCAGCGCGAGCTCGAGGGGCGGACGATCCAGAGCGCCACCCGACGGCGACGGCTTCCCGAACCTCGAGCCGATCACCCGGCCGGACGGCACGTTCTACGTCGCCAACATCCGCCCGCTCGCGACGACCGCCGAGATCGCGCCCGGCGACGCGTTCGACGTGCTCTTCACCACACCGACCGGCGTGGTCCGCCTGCCCCGGAGCCTGCCGCCGTACTTCGTCACCTCGCCGGCGGTCATCACGTACGACGCCGGCGGCGGCCCGCAGCCGCTGTCCTACCCGGTGGCGCCGGACGGCCCGGGCACGAACAGTCATCCGATCGCGATGACGCGGGAGCAGATCGCGCTCACCGTCTATCGCCCGCAGCGTACGGCGATCGCGGGCGCGGAGCCCGGCGACTGGATCGACATGGGTCACCTGCATTGGGGAATCCCGCTGAACGTCAACAACCGCGAGGTGGCGTGCGCCGCCTACTACTCGAATCTGTCGTCGACACTCACCGCCGCGTCGCCGGGAAGTCCGGACTTCGCGCTCCAGCTCTTCCCGCTCCAGGACACGGCCGACGACGGACCGCCGGATGGCTCGCGCACGCTGTCCTTCACGCTCGACCTGGGTGCCTGCCTGCGTGCAGCAGGAGCGGATCCGACCGGGATGACGGTCGTGCTCAACGTGACCGCCACGGGTGAGTCGCGGCCGGGCGGCGTCGATCGGACGGCGCAGTTCCTCCACGTCACGCTGCCCTGACGTCCGCTCAGGATCGTGTTTGCGGCGCCGTCGCAGACCGTTGACCGCGTTCCCCCGGCCGGCGTAGAGGCGCAACCACTCCATGCGGGGGATCGGTGCGCTCGCGTTGGCCTGGCACCTTCTCTTCTCGGCTGGGCCGTGCCTGGCGTCCGAGGAGATTTCCCTCTTCGCGGCAGTCAGCTTGACCGACGCGCTGAAAGACGTCGGCAAGCTCTACGACGCCGCCTCGGGCAATCACGTCGTGTTCAACTTCGGCGCGTCCAGCGATCTCGCCCGGCAGATCGTGGCCGGCGCCCCGGCCGACGTCTTCTTCGCGGCCGACTCGGCGCGCATGGACGAGATCGAGCGCGCCGGGCTCGTGGCGCACGGCGAGCGCGTGGACGTCCTCTCGAACGTCCTCGCGGTCATCGTCCCGAAGGGATCGAGGGCCTCGGTCGCGGGGCCCGCCGACCTGGCGGGGCTCGGTCACGTCGCCGTCGCCGACCCGGAAGCGGTACCCGCGGGGATCTATGCCAGGACGTACCTCCAGTCGGTCGGGGTGTGGGAGAAGCTTCGCGACAAGATCGTGCCGACGGTTGACGTCCGCGCCGCGCTCGCCGCCGTCGAGGGGGAGCACGCGGACGCGGGCATCGTCTACCGGACCGATGCCGTGACCTCGTCGCGCGTTCGCGTCGCCTTCGAGGTGCCGCGCGAAAGAGGTCCGCCGATCGTCTACCCCCTCGCGCCGATCGCCGCGTCGAAGAAGAAGGACACGCGGGCGCTCGTGCGTTACCTGACCGGTCCGGAAGCCGTGAAAATCTACGAGCGTTACGGCTTTCTCGTCGTCGTCGGGAAGTAGCGGTGCCGACGGCGGAGGAGTGGGGGATCGTGTTCCTCACGATCCGCATCGCGGCGCTCGCGACGGTCCTCCTGCTGCCGGTCGGTGTCGCTGCGGGGGTGGTCCTCGCCCGCTATCGCGGTCCGGGGAAGAGTGTCGCGGAGACCGTGCTCTCGCTTCCGCTCGTCCTGCCGCCGACCGCCGTCGGCATCCTTCTGCTTCGAGCGCTCTCGCGGCAAAGCGCCGTCGGCGGCTGGCTCGCGGTGCGGGGGATCGAGGTGGTGTTCACGTGGAAGGCCGTGCTCCTCGCGACCATGACCATGGCGTTTCCGTTGCTCGTCCGCTCGGCGCGCACCGCCTTCGAGGAGGTCGACCCGCGGCTCGTGGGGATCGCGCGGACCCTCGGGTGCGGGCATCTCAGGGCGTTCTTCCGCGTGACGCTCCCGCTCGCATGGCGCGGCGTCGTCGCCGGGACCGTCCTCGCGTTCTCCCGCGCGCTCGGCGAGTTCGGCGCGACGGTGATGGTCGCGGGCAACATCCCGGGGAAGACGCAGACGCTCGCGCTCGCGATCTTCCACGACACGCAGACCGGCCACGAGGACCGCGCGATGGTGCTCGTCGGCGTGACCGTCGCGCTGGCCTTCGCGGCGCTCTGGACCACCGAATGGGTGTCCCGGCGCCGGGCGCGCAGGTCGGTCGTGTGATCGAGCTCGCGCTCGAGGTCCCGCTCGCGTCCTTCGTTCTCCGCGTGCAGGCGACGCTCGGGTCGGGCTTCACCGCCGTCATGGGGCCATCCGGCTCCGGGAAGACGTCGCTTCTCGAAGCGATCGCCGGGCTCCGACCGAAGGCGCGCGGGCGGATCGTCGTCGGGGGCGAGGTCCTCCTCGACACCGATCGCGGCCGGAGAGTTCCGCCGGAGCGCCGCCACGTCGGCTACGTCCCGCAGGACGCCGGGCTCTTCCCGCATCTGACGGCGCGCGGCAACGTCGCCTTCGCCGCGCGCGCGGGTCGCGAGCGCATGGCAACGGCGATCGACATGCTGGAGCTCCGTGACCTTTTCGAGCGCTATCCGGTCTCGCTCTCCGGCGGCGAGCGGCAGCGCGTCGCGCTGGCGCGCGCGCTCGCGAGTGAACCGAGCGTCCTCCTGCTCGACGAGCCGCTCGCCGCGCTCGACGTCGGTCTTCGCGAGCGCATCCTCCCGTACCTCATGCGGATCCGCGACGAATGGCGGGTGCCGGTCCTCTACGTGACCCACAACGTCGGCGAAGCGCTGGCGCTCGCCGGCGAGGCGTTGCTCCTCCGCGAGGGTCGCGTCGAGGCCGTGGGGCCGCCGCTCGACCTGCTCTCGTCGCAGGGCGTCGTCCGTGCGGCGGAGACCGGCATCGAGAACCTCGCGCAGGGGCGCGTCGTCTCGCATGACGATGCCGGCGGCGTCACGCGCGTCGAGCTCGGGACCGATTTTGCGGTCTCGATCCCGCTCGCACTCGGCCGGGCGATCGGGACCGTCGTCACGCTCGCGATTCGCGCCGAGGACATCGTCGTCGCCACCGAGCCGCCACACGCGCTCTCGGCGCGGAACGTGTTCGAGGCCCGCATTGCTGCTCTGGAGCGCACCGGCGTCGACACGACGCTTCGGTGTGCCGTCGGTCCGGGCGGGCGTCCGTGGCTGGTCCGGCTCACGCCCGCCGCCGTCGCGGCCATGGGTCTTGCGGAAGGTCGGGTCGTCTGGCTCGCGGTGAAGAGCCATTCGGTGCGGCTCGTCTAGGAGGCCGACCCGAGATACATCTCGGGTCGGGACCGGACGCGAGAGTGGAACGCTCGGTGACCCGCGCGCGCCGCATGTCGCGGCCGGCGAAAGCCGGCGCGACAGACGAGGTACGCCCGCGAGCGATGCGCGCCGGGCGCGTACCCCGCATGCCGCGCTGGCTTTGCCAGCCGCGGCACGGCAGTCGCGCGTGGTACTGTCCCTCCACGCTCGCGTCTGGCTCCGACCCGAGACATGAGTCTCGGGTCGCCCTTCAGCCTCCGGCCATCGCCAGGTCTCTCCAGAACTTCCACCTGAACCACTTCCGGCTCATCGCGCGCAGCACGATCGGGACCGCGGCCGCGACGACGTTGAGGTCCGGGTTCAGCGACCGGGCCACTCCCTCGATGGTGACGATCGTCTTGATCAGGAGCGTGGAGGAGGGCGGAACGTAGAGGTTGTGACGGTGGGCCACCTTGAACAGCTCGTTGACCAGGGTCTCGAGCCCGCTCGTGCCGCCGCCGTTCCGTCCGGTCATCTCCGCGACCACCTGGCTCTCGTTCTGGTGGACCACCGCCGCCACGTCGGCCTTGAACTCTTCGTATCCGAAATCCGGCGGCGGTGTGCCGAAATCGAGCAACGCCCGGCTGAGCGCCTCGGGATCTCCCGCGACGAACGCCCGCACCGCTCGCGCGATGCGTTGCCGGTCCTTCTCGCCCGACTCTCCCGTCAGCCCGAGGTCGATCAGCCCGAGCCGTCCGTCGGGCAGGATCAGGAGATTCCCCGCGTGGGGATCGGCATGGAACCGGCCATCCTCGAACACCTGCTTGAGGATCTCCTTGAAGGCGAGGTCGGCGACTCTCTTGGCCGATTCCGGATCCGTCTTCGCTCGCGCGCGGAAGGCGGTGAGGGGCTCGCCGGCGAGCTCCTCCATCACGAGGACGTTCTCGGAACACCATCGCCGGTACACGGTCGGCACGCGGACTCTCGGATTGGTCCGCATTCGTCTGCCGAACTCTTCCAGAGATTCGGCCTCGTGTCGGAGATCGACCTCGGATCGTAGTGCGGTGCCGAGGTCGCGAATTGCGTTCGAGACCACACGCTGTGTCGCCCTCCGGGCAAAGCCCGGGACGGTGAGGAGGGAACCCAGCAGGAGCTCGGCCGCATTCAGGTCACGGTCGATCGCGCGCTGGAGCCCGGGGCGTACGAGCTTCACGATCACCCGCTGTCCGGTGGCCAGCTCTGCTCGATGGACCTGTGCGATCGATCCCACGGCGATCGGCCGCTTGTCGAACGTCTTGAAGGGGAGTCCCTCCCGGAAGGCCGCCTTCAGCAGCACATCGAGCTGCGATTTCGCCATTGCGGGCTGCCGGGTGTAGAGCGCCTCCAGACGGACGCACACGGCATCGGGAAGCACGTCCCCGCGCGTCGCCAGGATCTGGCCGAGCTTGGTGAGAAGCGGCCCGGAATGCTGGACGAAGCGGACCAGGGCGTCACCGATCGTCTTCCAGTGGACCTCGGAGACGCCTTCCCGCAGCAGGATGAGGATGGCAGATGGCACCGTCGGCACGAGACCGTATCGCCACGCATTGAACCCGAGGCCGGGCACTACCACCGCTGCATCCGCGATCCGCCGCGACCGGCGCGCGACGTCCAAACGGGTGACCGACGAGCGCAAGGTCGCAAGTGACGGCAGCGGAGGCACGAGCGCCGACAGCACGGCGCGCAGCCGGCCGGAAATCTCGCTCGCCGGACCCGTTACCGGCGTTGCGCACCCGGCAGGCTCCGCGCGCAGGTGGATGCGCGGAAGGTGGACCTTCCACCACGGTTCAGCCGAACTGAGATTCACCATATCCATGCCCGAGCGGGTGAGCAGAGGGTTTCACAAGCGTCTCGGCTACAACGGCCCGGGACTTTAGGGCCCCGCCGCGACGAGCCTGAGAAGTCACCGCGGGCGCGGATTATCTTGACGAGGTCGCCAGCAGCGCCGGACGTCGCGGCAGGTGGCGGAGCCCCATCCACGCGAGCGCGGCGATGTGGCTCGCGACCATTTCTGCGGGCGGAGGCTTGCGCGTCTCCGTCCACCACTGCCCGACGAAGGCGACCATGCCGACCAGGGCGTGCGCGTAGATCGGCGCTGCCTTGGCGTCGTAGCCCGCGTTCCGGAACTGCTCGGCGAAGACCCCACCGACACGGTCCGCGAGATCGTACATGAGGGCGGGCATCTGCCCGCTTCGCTTGG
>VBKG01000344.1 GCA_005879585.1 Deltaproteobacteria bacterium
GATGACGAGGCGGTGCAGGCGGTGCGCGCAGGCCCAGCGGGCGACGGTGCGCGCCTCGTTCTCGGTGCTGCGCGTGCGGCGGCGCAGGCGGACGATCGCGCGGGCGGGGACGCCGAGCTGCTCGAGCGCGGCGCGCGTGAGCTCGTCGGACTCGGGGAGACGGACGCCGCGGGCGCGGAGCGCGGCGTCGCCGCGTAGCAGTCGCTCGCGGGTGATAACGACGCGCGGGGCGAGGCCGGAGCGGTAGAGGTCGCCCGCCTCGAGGACGCGCGTCGGGATCGAGCCCGCGAGCACGACGATCGCGTCAGCCGACGCGGGCAGCGGATCCGCGACGACCAGGAGGCGGCCGGCTAATGGCAGCGCGACCATGGCGAGCGCGATCGCGAGCACGAGGACAGCGACGAGGGGGCGGCGCATCTCAGTTCCCCTCATCGCACAGGGCATCTTGACTGCGGCGGCTCGACCGCGCTCTCGTGGCGCGCATGAAGCAGATACAGACGGTCACGGGGCCGATCGAGCCGAGCGAGCTGGGCACCACGCTCATGCACGAGCACCTCATGATCGGCTGGCCGGGCTGGGAAGCGGAAGCGCCCGCCGACCGTGCCGCCCGCCGCGAATATACGAAGCGGTGCGTCGACCGCATGCTCGAGCTGCGCGACCTCGGTCTCGCGACGTTCCTCGATCCGTGCCCCATCGACCTCGGGCGCGACGTGGAGCTGATGGCCGAGGTGGCGCAGGCGACGCGGGTTCGCATCGTCTGCGCCACCGGGCTCTACAAGGAGGACCAGGGCGCGCCCGCCTACTTCAAGTTCCGCGCGCAGTTCGGCGACGGCGTCAAGGAGATGACCGACGTCTTCATCCGCGAGCTGACCGAAGGGGTCGGCGAGACCGGCATCCGGGCCGGCGTCATCAAGGTGGCCACCAGCGCCCACAAGATCACGCCGTACGAGGAGATGGTGCTGCGCGCCGCAGCGCACGCCCACCGCGAGACCGGCGTGCCGATCACCACCCACACCGACGAGGGCACGATGGGGGTCGAGCAGCTCGACATCCTGACCGGCGAGGGCGTCGCGCCCCATGCGATCATCGTGGGCCACTCCGACGGCTCGAGCGACCTGCACTACCATCTGAGCATGCTCGACCGCGGCGCGTACCTCGGCTTCGACCGCTTCGGCCTCGAGCTGCTCCATCCCGACCGCGAGCGGCACGCGGCGCTGATGGGCCTCCTCGGGCTCGACTTCGAGCGGCAGATCGTCCTCTCGCACGACACCGTCTGGTGCTGGCGCGGCCGGCCGCCGATCCTCCCGCCGGAGATGATGCCCGACTGGCAGCCGACTCACGTCTTCCGCAAGGTCATTCCCCGCCTGCGCGCGGCCGGCGTCTCGCAGGAGAAGATCACGACGATGCTGGTCGAGAACCCGCGCCGCTACTTCGCGGAGTCCGGCGTCGTCCGCGCCTGAGCTGTGGTGGCAGGGGCCGCCCGCCGGTGATACGGGGGCGAGCCGTGGGACCGCGCAGTCGGGGGGCGGCGGCGGTGGCGATGATGCTGGTCGCGGTCGCGTGCGGCCGGCGGCTGCCTCCGGGCTGGGCGTACGTGACGCGCGTCACCCCGACCAGCGCGACGGTCGTGTGGACGGGCGTGACGGAGGCCCTCGAATGCCGCGGACCCGACGGCCGGCGCCTGCAGCTCTCCTCGACGGCAGGGCGGCGCGGCATTCGTATCGCCGCCGTCGCGGGCCTCCTGCCGGCGAGCACCTACGTCTGTCGGATCGACGCGGGCGCCCGGCCGCTGCGCGTCCGCTTCACGACGGCACCGACGGAATCCGCCGCGTTCACCTTCGCGGCCGTCGGTGACACCGGCGACGGCAGCGCCGCGGCCGCGTCGCTCGCGCGCCGCATCCTCGCGGGCAGGCCCGCCTTCCTCGTGCATCTCGGCGACATCGGGTATCCGGGCGGCACGGCCCCCCAGTATGCGGCCGAGTTCTTCCGGCCCTACAGGCGGCTCCTCCGGCGGGTGCCGCTCATGCCGACGCCCGGGAACCACGACCTGCGCCCGCGGAGCGTCTACCGCGACCTGTTCTCCCCGGCGGCAGACGGCGAGAATTCGGCCGGGCCGCACTACTCGTTCGACTGGGGCGCGGCGCACCTGATCTCGGTGTCGTCGCCGGAGTTCGCGCGCGACGCGGCCCCCGGTGCCGAGTGGCTGGGCACGAATCTCGCGGCGGCGGCCCGGCCATGGCGCATCGTCTTCCTGCACGAGCCGCCGTACAGCGCTGGCACGAAGTTCACGGTCGCCGGGCTGCGGGGCGTCCTCGAGCCGATCCTGGAGCGCGGGCGGACGGACGTGGTCCTCACGGGGCACGTGCACAACTACGAGCGCTCGGTGCCCGCCTGCGCCTATGCCGCCGACGCACGGACGCTGCACGTCATCAGCGGAGGAGGTGGGGCAAACCTCGACCCGGCCGCGCGGCAGGCGAACTTCGCGCGCGTGATCTCGGCCACGCACTACGTACGCGTCCGCGTCGCGGCCGACCACCTCGACATCCGCGCCGTCGACGTGTCCGGCCACGTCCTCGACCACGCGCGACGGGAGCGGACGGGCGACGTCGCCTGCGTCTCGAGCGGCTGGCCGCCGGCGCGCGACCGGTGAAGCGCACCGTCGCCTGGCGGGCGGTCGCGCTTGTCGCGCTCACGATCGTCCTTGCGGCACGCGGGATCGACAGCGACGTCTACGAGGGGGGCGAGGCGCGCGAGGGCCTCGTCGCGCGCGAGATGGTGGAGACGGGCGACTGGATCCTGCCGCTGTGGAACGGCAGCGTCGTGCCGTCCAAGCCGCCGCTTTTCCACTGGCTCGTGGCGACCGGTACCCGGCTCACGGGCGAGCAGGTGACGGAGCGGACGCTGCGCGCCCCCTCGGTGGTCCTTGCGGCGGTCGTCGTGTTGATCGTCTTCCTCGCCGGCCTCGCCTGGGGCGGCCCCGAGGTGGCCACACTCAGCGCGCTCGTCCTGGCGACGACGCCGCAGTTTCTCACCGAGGCGGGCGACGGCCGGGTCGACATGACGCTCACCGCGGCGGTCACCGCCGCGCAGGTGGCGCTCGTGCAGGCGCTGCACGACCGGCGTGGCGCGCGGCTGGCGCTCGCGGTATGCCTCGCGCTCGCGATGCTCGCGAAGGGACCCGTCGGCCCGGGTCTCGTCGGCCTCACGGCGCTCGCATTCGCCACATGCGAGCGGCGGTTCCGGCCGGTGCTCGGTCTCGTGCGGCCGCTGCCCGTTCTCGTCTTCCTCGCGCTCGCCGGCGGCTGGTACGGCCTCGCCTACGCGCACCGGGGCATGGATTTCGTCGCCAAGCAGGTGCTGTCGGAGAACGGCGAGGCGTTGCTCGGCGCGACGCGGTTCCCCTACCGCTCGCCGCTCTACTACGTCGGGCCACTTGCGGTGGACGGACTGCCCTGGACGCTGCTCGTGCCGTGGGCAGCGGTCGCGGCATGGCGGGGCACGGAGCCGCGGCGCTACGCGCTCGTCTGGGCCACGACGGTGTGGTTGTTCTTCTCGCTCGCGCCCCTCAAGCGCGCGGCCTACCTGCTGCCCGCGCGGCCCGCCGTCGCGCTCGTCGTCGGCTGGTGGCTGGCCGATGTGGTCCGCGAGGAGACGCGCGCCGGCCGGCTGATCGGCGCGGCCCGGATCCTGTCCCTGGCGCTCGCCGTCGTGACGGCGCTGGTGGCCGTCGCCGCCATCGCCGTGACGCACGGCTTCGTCTCGGTGGCCGCGCTCCGCGACGCTGCGCTCCGCCACGAGATCGACGCCGACGCCTACGTGCGCGTCATTGCCGCCAGGCAAGTGGAGATCGTCGCCCTGGCGCTCGCCGCGACGCTGGCCGCGGTGGCCGCCGCGCGGGCGCTCGCCGGCGAACGCTGGCGGCGCGCGACGTTTGCTGTCGCAGGCTCCGTCGCCTGCGCCGGGCTCCTCGCGCTCGGCATCTTCGCACCGGCGCGCGCGGCGCAGAAGTCGATTCGCCCGTTCGCCCGTGCCGTGGCCGCGCGGCTGACGGCGACTGATGACCTGAGTCTCCTCACCGCCGACGAGGAGATCCCGTTCATCTTCTACGTCGGCCGTCAGGTGCCGCTCGCGGAGGGCCGACCGCAGGAGCAGCGGGCCGGTTACTACGTGCTCGACCAGCAGCGCTGGGCGGACTGGGGCCGTCTGGCGGACTGGGAGGAGGTGCTGCGCAGTCCGCACGTGTTCTCGCGGCATCGTCGTGATCTGGTGCTGGTGCGGCGACGGTGAAGGTGCATTCCCCTTCCTCACAACAGCCCGACGAACCCATTCAGCAGCGCCGCTGCCCCGACGACCCCGACCGCCAGGCCGCCCCACCATAACGGCGGGCGGTCGAGGACCGCTGCCACGGTTTCGAGCACGATCGCGATCTGCAGGAGGCTCGTGGCGACGGCGAAACGGTGGTGCCGCGCGAAGTGTTCCGCCGCTTCGCGGTTGGCGTCGTCCCGCTGTTCCTCGTCGGTCCGCGCGCGGCTCTCCGACGCGCTGATGTCGGCGCGCTGGGCCTCGGTGTCGGGGACGCCGCCGGGGGCGAGCTCCTGCAGGTGGAGCTTGATCGACTTCGCCTGACGGTAGGCCCATTCGTCCGACGCGCGGCTCTGCCACAGGATCGCGTCGTTCTTTGCGAGGATGGCCTCGGCGGCTCCGTGCTCGGCTTCGAGCGCGGAGATCGAGGCGAGGACGGCGAGAAGCGCTGCCGCGACCGCGACGCGAGTGGCCAGGTCGCGGCGCCGCACCCGGTCGAACTCCTCGGGTGCGACGAGCTCCTGGGGCTCGAGCGTTTCCCGCCCCATGCCGCCGGCAGGGTAGCTGACTCGCCCGACGGTGCAAGTGCCCGCATGCGTGCGAATTCGTGTACTTTTTTTCCACTTTTTATCGCTAGCCCGGGGGCCCTCGGCATGCTACAGGGTCGCGCCGTTTGGAGCCGCTCCGCATTCGCGACGCCCTCCGGATCGGAGCCCTGCTCGTCGTGCTGGGCCATCCGCGGCTCGCCGGAGCCGCCGCGTCGAAGGCGTCGGACCTCTGCCCGGTCACCGCCGATCCGTGCGTCGTGACCGCGGACGTGACGGTCGATCCCGACACGGTGCTCGACTTCGGCGGCCGCGCCCTCGATCTGCGGCCCGGGTCGAGCCTCTCGTTCGCGTCGGGGACGCTGACCATCCGCGCCCGCAGCGTCCGCGTCGAACCTGCGGCCTCGATCCTCGGGTCGGCGCCGATCAGCTCCTTCCCGACGCTCTCGATCGTCACCACTGGCGACATCCGGGTCGAGGCGAGCGGCACCACGAAGGGGAAGATCGACGTCAGCGGCAGCGCGCAGGGCGGCATCATCACGCTGGCCGCCCTCGGCGCGATGCAGGTCGACGGAAACCTGCTCGCTAAGGGAACGCAGACGACGGCGTACGGCGGCGAGATCGATCTCCTCGGCCTCTGCGTCGGGGGACCGAGCGACGGCAGCCCGTGCGCGGAGGACGTGCCGGACTGCGGCGATTCCGTGAGCCACGGGATCTGCAGCGGCGGCGATCGCCTCATCCAGGGATTCATCAACGTCACCGCGCCGGACGTGGGCGGTGACGTGTCGGTGATCGCGCCGCAGGGATCGATCACGGCCGGCGGCAGCGGCATCAATTCCTCGGGCGGCGAGGACGGTGGCGGCACGATCGACCTCGAGGCGGGCGGCGACGCGACGATCAGCGGGCCGCTCAACGTGAACGGCGGCGGGCTCTCGGGTGACGCGGGGAGCGTCACCATCACGGCAAACGGCGCCGTCTCGGTCGGCGGCGCCGTCAGCGGCAACGCGGGAGGCAGCACGACGGAGGGTGGGGGCACGGGCGCCGACATCGAGATCACCGCGGTGACCGGTAGCCTGAGCGTGACCGCCGCAATCAGCGCGGATTCGGGGTTCCCCGACGGTAGCGCCGGCGAGATCGACCTGAGCGCCGGCACGGACCTCCTGCAGACCGCCCCGATCTCCGCCGCGGGGCGCGGCACGGACGCGACCGGCGGCGACGTCACCCCCGACGCCGGACGCAACCTGACCCTCACCGCGATCGACGTGAGCGGCGGAACGGGCGGCGCGGGCTCGATTTTCGGGAGCGCCGGCGCGCAGGCCCTTCTCCAGGGCCAGCTGAACGGCGACGGCGGCGGCGAGTTCCAGATCACCGCCGAGACGATCACGGTCACGAACCGGGTTCACGCTGACGTCTACGCCGATGGTCTCGGTGGCGCCGTGATCCTGCGCGCCTGTCAGGTCACGGTGAACGCGGGCGCCGTCGTGTCGTCGCTGGGTCTCACGGGCGAGAACCTGTTCCAGGCGAGCGGACCGATGACTATCGGCGGCACGCTGACGTCGGCCCTCAACCGGCTCGAGTATCTCGATCCCGCGCGGTTGCCGCAGATTGCCTTCGGCGCCGCGCTGACTCCCCCGCCCGTCATCGCGCAGAACGTGAACCTGCCCCCGTGCGGGACGCCGCCCGCCCAGTGCGGCAACGGGGTGGTCGAGGACGGCGAGGAGTGCGACGACGGGAACAACCACTCGTGCGACGGGTGCTCGCCCTCGTGCAAGGTCGAGACATGCGGTAACGCCGACATCGAGTGTGACGAGCAGTGCGACGACGGCGCGCGCAACGGCACGCCGGGTGACGGCTGCGACGCGTCCTGCCGGCTCGTCGGCACCGTCCGCTACGTTCCGGCGTCGCACATCGAATCATCGGACTGCTTTCTCGAGTGGGCAATCGAGAACCCGAACGGCCCGATCGTGAACGGGTTCCCTTCCGCCAACCAGACCTGCATCGACGGTGACCCGTCGTGCGACGCGGACGGGGCGAGCGACGGCACGTGCACGTTCCGCCTCGGCGCGTGCATCAACTTCGACGATCTGCGGCTCCCTACGTGCCATCCGCCGGCGATCAAGGTCGTTGCGCTCCTTCGTCCCGCACCGCTCTCCCCGGCTGACGCGACCGACGTCACGAACCTGGGCGAGCTCGTCCCGGCTCTCGAATCGCTCGGCATGACGCTCGTCGCCGGTACGAGGACCCTGCAGAGCGGTACGCCCGTCACCGCGCGCAGCGTCTGCACGGCGCTCCATCCCTTCGTGGTGCCGCATCTGCCGGGCCTGGTCGCGAGCCGTGTCGTGGACGCGACGGCGACCGACACCGAGGGCCATCGGATGGCCGGGAATCGGATGACCCTCAGGTGCAACCCGAACCCGGCGGTGTGCGGCAACGGCGTCCAGGAGCTCGGCGAAGAGTGCGACGACGGCAACACGACGCCGTGCGACGGCTGCTCGGCCACCTGCCGCCGCGAGTGTGGCAACGGCGTGACGGACTGCGGCGAGCAGTGCGACGACGGCGCGGCGAACGGCACGCCGGGCGCTCGCTGCACGAGCGACTGTCAGCTCCTGCCGCCCGCGTTGCGCATCCCGGGCGGCGGCTCCGCGTCGAGCGATTGCGGCCTCGAGTGGTCGCTCGAGATGGGGCCGCCGGCGCTCAGCCGGAACGCGCTGCCGCTGGCCAAGCAGACGTGCGTCGACGGCGACCCCGCGTGCGACTTCGACCCGACACCGGGCACGTGCCGGTTCCACCTCTGGGCATGCCTCGGCGGCGACGACGCGCGGCTCGGGTGCGCCGCCGGGACTGTGTCGGGGGTGGACGTGCTGCGGCCGACGGCGCTCGAGCGGCCGCAGAACGTCGCGGCGCGGAGCGCCCTCCTCGCGGCCTTCGGCCGGTTCCAGGCGCCGGTCGGTCCGGGCGAGCGGTGCACCGGCCGCATGGATGCCGACGTCCCGGCCGGCCGCACGAAGCTCCTCATTCGCACGATCGCGTACGGTCCGGGCGCCGCCAAGGACCGCGACGTCCTGCAGCTCCGCTGCGTCCCGCCGCCGACGCCCTGACGATCAGCGCGCGAGGATGACGGCGCACGCGTTGGCGCCGCGTCCGACCGTGTGCGCGAGGGCGGTGCGCGCGTGCGGCACCTGCCGCGAGCCGGCGGCGCCGCGCAGCTGCCAGGTGAGCTCGACGATCTGCGCGAGGGCCGACGCGCCGAGCGGCTCGCCACGGGCGAGCAGGCCGCCGCTGGCGTTGACGGGCTGCCGGGAACCGAGCTCGCCGCCGCCGTCGCGGACCCAGCGTCCGCCGCCGCCCGGCGGGCAGAGGCCGAGCTCCTCGACGGAGAGGATCTCGCGTCCCGAATCAGTGTCCTGCACCTCGACGACGTCGAGGTCGCGCGGTCCGACGCCGGCGTCGTCATAGGCGGCGCGCGCCGCCATCTCCGTCGGCGTCGGCACCCGCTCGTCGGTGAGGCCCGAGAGCGGCGTGTGCTCGCCGAGCACCGAGCCGGCGACGTGCGACCGCAGCACGGCGGCCGCCACCCGGATCGCGGGCGCCGCGGGTCGCGCCGACAGCACGACCGCCGCGGCCCCCTCGTTCGGCGCGCACAGCATGAGGAGCCGGAGCGGCTCGCACACCACGGGCGAGGCGAGCACCTCCTCGAGCGACACGGCCCGCCGGTACATGGCGTGGGGATTGGCGACGCCGTGGCGATGGTTCTTGACCGACACGCGCGCCAGGTCCTCGAGCGTCACGTCGCCGTCGAGCATGAGCCGCTGCGCACGCAGCGCGAAGTACGCCGGCGTCGCCGCGAGGCCGGCTTCCTCGCGCCAGGACTCGAAGAAGCTCGAGCGGATCATCCCGCGCGGCATCTTCTCGAGGCCGAAGACGAGGACGGCGTCGGCGCCTCCGCTGGCCACCGCGCCCGCGCCGAGCGCGAGCGCCGCGCCGCCGCTCGCGCAGCCCGCCTCGACGTTCACGATCGGTACGCCCGAGAGCCCGAGCGCGGTGAGCACCTTGTGCCCGGCCGCCACACCTCCGTACACGGTGCCGCAGAAGGCCGCCTGAAACCCGCCGCGGCCGAGGCCGGCATCGCGGAGCGCCGCGCGCACGGCCTCGACGCCGAGCGCCGTGAGGCCGAGATCAGGAAACCGGCCGAACGGATGGAGGCCGACGCCGGTGATGTAGACGGGCCTCATGCCGCGGCGGCCCGGAAGGCGTACGAGACGACCCGCTGGCCGGCGTCGTCGGTGAACAGCGGCTCGACGACCAGCTCGACCGGCAAGCCCGGTCGGAGACGCGTCGCGTCCGTCTCCGTGAGGCGGGCGACCACTGACAGGCCCCCGTCGAGCGCGACGATGCCGAGCGCGTACGGCACCGGACCGCGGTAGCCGGGCGGCGCGCGCAGAACCATCGTGTAGAGCTCGAGGCGGCCCGCGGGTCCGACGCGGATCTCGCGCGTGCCGTCGGCCGCGCAGTACGGGCAGACGGCGGCGGCCGGAAACTGTCGGCGGCCGCACGCGACGCATTCGGCGGCGATCAGCCGGGGCTCGCCGGCGTCGACGTCGAAGAGACCCGGCGCGATCGGTCGGCCGTCGGCCATGCGCGAGGGTCGGTCTATGGCATCGGGCGCGGTGGCGGCAAGGCCGGCTCGGTCCTTCAGCCCACCAGGCCGGCGGCGCGAGCGCCGCTGTCGAGTGGGGCGGAGAGGGCCCGCTCGATCGCGAGGTAGCCGCTGACCGGGACGTCGACGGATTTCAGGTAGTGGCGGCAGGTCGCGCAGACCTCGAGCCCGTAGGGCGGCTCGCCCGTGCGGCGGAAGGCGAGACGGTCGAGCCGCGATTCGCGGCAGAAGGCGCAGCCGCCGCGCGGTGCGCGCCAGGCCGCGTCGCAGCGCGCGCAGTAGAGGATCCGCGCGTTCCGACCAACGGTGGCGAAGTCGGGCTCGCCGTTGCAATACGGACACCGCCCCGAGGCGGAACACGGCGGCGCGTCGGGCGGTTCGAGCGAGAGGCTCAGGTGGCGAAGGAGCGGGCGCATGGCGACGCCGGCGATCCGCAGCGCAAGGGCGTCGCGACCGTCGCGGGCGGGGGCCGCCGCGGTCCAGCGGCGCACGAGCACCGCGACGTCGGGGGTGCGCGCGCGCAGCGCGCGGTAGCTCGACGGCGCGAGCAGCCCTTCTTCGGACAACAGGTCGACGACGGCGGCGAAGCGCATCCCGACGGCGTCGGCATGGACCGGCAGCTCGCCGAGCGCGATGCACGGCGGCTCGCGGCGGACGCGGACCGTCGCGAGTGCCACCACCTCCGCGGAGACCGGCTCGAGCCGCGCGAGCGCCGTGATCACGCGCAGGAGCGCCGACTCGGCCTCGCCGAGGCGCGACGCCAGGTCGGCCACCGCCGCCAGCGACGGTGCCTCCCGGCTGAGCACGAGGCCTGCGCGACCCATGCCCCATTGCCAAGGGCGTGCCATCATGCAGGGACGCGGATCCGCACCGGTGGCGTGTCGCCCCGCGCGACGCAACGTGACGACGTCGTTGCGCGTCGCGATGCCATGTGGCATTCGACCGCTCGTCTCCCCGATGAATCGACCCGCTTCTCCCGTGTCGCCGCACGAGGGCGAGCACCTGCGGGTGGGCGACGAGTACTACGTCCTCGCCTCATCGCTCGCGAGTCGCCGGCGCAAGCACGTCCTGTCGCATCAGGACACGTTCGCCGTCCTGGATCAGTCCGGCGACATCCCGTTCGCGCTCGAGGAGGAGGTGGGTCTCTTCTTCCGCGGGACCCGCCATCTCTCGCAGCTCGAGCTGCTGGCCGGCGGCCGTCCGCCGTTCTTCCTCTCGTCCGCCGTGACGGCGGACAACCTGCGGGCGGTCGCGAACCTCACCAACAACGACGTGCAGGAGGACGGCCGGTTCACCTCGCGCTCGACGCTCTCCATTCGCCGGACGACGCTCCTCTGCGGGCCGCAGCTGCTCCTCCGCCTGGTGCTCCATAGCTTCACGCTCGAGCCGCTGGCGATGCGCCTCGAGCTGCGTCTGTCCGCCGATTTCGCCGACGTCTTCCAGGTCCGCGGTCTGGCGCGCAGTCGCCGTGGTGTGTACGAACCCTCGTGCGTCGACGGCGGCGCCCTCTGCTTCGGGTACCGCGGCCTCGACGGCGTGCGCCGCCTCACGCGTTGCGAGATCAGCGGCGCCGACGTGCGCTGGGAAGGGCATCAGGCATCACTCGACCTGGTCTTCGCGCCGGAAGAGGAGCGGGTGGTCGAAGTCGCCATCGCCTGTCTGAACGACGAGGCGCCGCCACCGCCGCGGCTGGGCTTCACCGGCGCCGAGGCGGTGCGCGAGCGGGAGCATCGTCTGTGGCAGGCCGAGCTCACCACCGTGCACTCGGCCGACGACGGCCTGAACGCGATCATCGCGCAGGCGCTCGCCGACATCTTCATGCTGACGGTGGCACCGGAGCCGGACACGCCACACGCGACCGACCGCTTCGTGTACGCGGGCATTCCCTGGTTCGCGACGATCTTCGGCCGCGATGCGCTGGTCACGGCGCGCGAGATGCTGAGCTTCGCGCCCGGCCTCGCCAGGAGCGTGCTGCGCACCCTTGCCTCACTTCAGGGCACGGAGGTCAATGCGGCGCGCGACGAGGAGCCCGGCAAGATCATCCACGAGGCACGCTACGGCGAGATGCCGGCGACGGGCGAGGTGCCCTTCGGCCGCTACTACGGCAGCCTCGATGCGACGCCGCTCTTCTGCATGCTGCTCGGAGCCTATGCACGCGTCACGAATGACCTCGAGCTGGTCCGCGACCTCTGGCCGAACGCGCGCGCGGCCGTCGACTGGATGGAGCGCTACGGGGACCGCGACGGTGACGGCTACCTCGAGTACGAGCGGCGGACGGAGCACGGCCTGGCGAACCAGGGCTGGAAAGACTCCGGGGACTCGATCTTCCACGCCGACAGCCGGCTCGCGGAGCCGCCGATCGCGCCGGTGGAGGTGCAGGGGTACCGGTACGCGGCGCTGGTCGCGATGGCGGAGCTCGCGGAGGCGCTCGAGATGGATGGCGCCGCCGACTGGCTCGCGGCGGCGGCGACCCTTCGCCAGCGCATCAACGACGACTTCTGGATCGAGCGCGAGGGGACGTATGCGCTGGCGCTCGACCACCACAAGCGGCCGTGCGAGGTGGTCGCGTCGAACGCGGGCCATCTCCTCTTCTGCGGCGTACCGTACGCCGGGCGCGCGCGTCTCCTCGGCTCGCGCCTGCTGCGGGCGGATCTCTTCTCGGGCTGGGGGATCCGGACACTCGCCAGCGGGCAGCCGCGCTACAACCCGATGAGCTACCACAACGGCTCGATCTGGCCGCACGACAACGCGCTGATCGCCGCGGGCCTGCGTCGGTACGAGCGCGTCGACGGTGTGCTCGATGTCCTCACCGGGCTCGTCGAGGGCTCGCTCCACTTCGAAGACCGCCGGCTGCCCGAGCTGTTCTGCGGCTTCGGTCGCCGGCGCGAAAGCGCCCCGGTGCCGTATCCGGTCGCGTGTCGACCGCAGGCGTGGGCGGCGGCGAGCGTGTTTCTGCTGCTCGAAGCCTCGCTCGGCATGGAGCTCGATGCGCCGCGCCGCCGTGCCGTCTTTCGCCAGCCGCAGCTCCCGTCCTGGCTCCCGTGGCTCGAAATCCGCAACCTGCGAATCGGGGATGCCCGCGTGGATCTGAACGTGTTACGCGGGAAGTACGGCGGCTCGATCGAGATCGCGCGCAAGGAGGGAGACGTCGACATCGTCGAAACGCGATGATCATGCGGATTGCCATCATTTCCACCGCGGCCGCGGCCGTTCCGCCCGTCGGCTACGGCGGCACGGAGCGCGTGATGCACTACCTGACCGAGGGACTGGTCCGGGCCGGACACGAGGTCACGCTGTTCGCCACCGGCGATTCACGGACGGCCGCGGACCTTCGCTGGCTCTACCGGGAATCGGTCTGGCCGATCGAGGCGATGGCGGAGCTGAACCACGTCGCCTGGAGCTGTGCCGAGATCGCCGCCGACGCCTTCGACGTCGTCCACGCGAACCAGGCGGCCGCGCTGGCGCTGTCGCGGTTCGTTCGGGCGCCGCTCGTGTACACGCTGCATCACGATCGCGTCGACGAGCTGTCGCGCTTCTACGGCTGCCACCCCGACGTCCAGTACGTCGCGATCAGCGAGCGGCAGCGGGAGCTCGAGGACCCCTTGCCCCACATCGACGTCGTGCACCACGGCATCGACCCCGCGGAGTTCCCGTTCGTCGCGGAGCCGGGTGACTACGTGGCGTTCATCAGCCGTTTTGCGCCGACGAAAGCGCCACATCTCGCGATCGACGCCGCCCAGCGCGCCGGGGTGGCGATCCGGCTCGCCGGTCTGCCGCACGCCGGTGAGGGCGAGGCGTATCACGAGCGCGAGGTCGTGCCGCGTCTCGGGCTGCCGGGCGTGGCGTGGGTCGGGGAGTGCGACGTCGCCGCCAAGAACGAGCACGTCGGCCGCGCCCGCGCGATGCTCTTTCCGATCTGCTGGGAGGAGCCGTTCGGCCTCGTCATGGTCGAGTCCATGCTCTACGGCACGCCCGTCATCGCCTTTCAGCGCGGGGCCGCGCCCGAGGTCGTCGACGAAGGAATCACCGGCTTCCTGGTGCGCGACGTCGACGAGATGGCCGCGGCGATCCCGCGCGCGGCGGCGCTCGACCGGCGACGGTGCCGTGCCCGCGCGTGCGAGCGGTTCGCAGCCACGCGCATGGTGCGCGACTACGTGCGTGTCTACGAAGCCGCCATCGACCGCCGGCGCGCAGCCTCGCGCGTCGCGATCCACATCGAGCCTGCTTCCGGGGGCGGCGCACGCGCTCCCCGTCGGCGACACGGCGCGCTGGTGCAGACCTCGACAGCGCCGTCGGCCGAGCGACACCTCGCGCGCGAGCGCACCGCGTGCGGGCATCCGCACACCACCGACGAAGCGTGACGCTACGCCGCGCGGCATGGGAGCGTGCCACGCGCGGTCGGGGGAGGGGGTCTCGGGTCGGTGTGCTAACTGGTTGGCTCCAGCGTCGGCGCCACTCGCGGTGTGCCGAGCGCGTGCCAGTTGCTGAAGAAGCCCGCGTCCTTGCGCCTGAGCTTGAACGAGCTCCCGAGCAGCGCGTCGGGGCTGAAGACCCGCATCCCCCGGCCCCACGCGCGGATGAAGCCCTTCGGGTACTCGTAGAACGCCGCCTCGGCGAAGCGCACCGGGAGGGGCTTGCCGCGGAGATCGAACGTCGGAAGATCCCCGACCGCCTCGCACGGGCCGCACGCGATCTGCGCCCACACCCAGTCGTAGCTGGTCGCCACCTGCGCGCTCGCGATCTTGTAGCCGGGCTTCTGCAGCTCGACCCGGTAGCTGTTGTCGCGCCGGAGGTGCAGGGTGGCCGGGGTGGTCACCGTGTACTTCTTCGTCGGGTCGAGGAAATTCGGTCCGCGCTCCGACATCAACGGCGAGACCGTCGCGGTCGCGCCGGGAGGCTCGGAGTCGATGCGGACATCCTCGTAGGGCCCGTGCACCAGCGTGGCGCAGCCGGCGGCGAGCAGGGCCAGGACGATCTCGAGTCGGGGCACTATCGTCATCGCACACCTCCCATGAGGAACGCGCGGCGGGCCGTCGGCGGCAGCGAGCTCACCTCTTGCCGAGCACGGCCTCCTTGAACGTCTTGGCGACCGTGAAGCCGACCTTCTTGCGGGCGGGGATCTTGATGGGCTCACCGGTCTGGGGGTTCCGACCGAGGCGCGCCTTCATCTTTCGCAGCCGGAAGATGCCGAGTCCGGGGATCTTGAGGGACTCGCCCTTCTTCACGGTCTTCACGACGTTGTCGGTCAATGCGCTCAAGAGATCGTCGGCCTGCTTCCGGCTCACCCCCCCGGCTTCAGCGAGCTTCGCCACCAGCTCCGCCTTCGTCATCGCGGTACCTCCGTCGGGGTCGAGTGGTGTGGAGAGCCTGGAACGGCGGGACCTTACGCAGACGCCTCGGCAGATGTCAAGGAAGTCCGCATCTACCAAGGACTAGCGAGCCATCACGCGCGTCGCGTGACGACGTTCACCGCCGCGATGCGCGTCGCCGCCGATGATCGACGGCCGCAGTCGATGCGCGTGCGCGTCGTGATGCACACGGCGCCGCGCGGTGGGGCGCGGCGAGCGAGTCGTGCAGCGTCGCAGTCACCGCGCGACTCTCCCACGAATCGTGCGGATTCGCCAGGTCCATCGTGCGCCGGAGCCGGGTTTGCAGCGCGGTATTCCTGGAGAATCGGGTACTTCCGTGGCACCCGAATTGCACGCCGCCATCATGCCTCCCGAGGGAATCGTGCCTACGGTTGCGACCGGAGCTCACAGCGTCCGCGACATGCTCGACCGCATCCTCGCATCGTACGAGGAGATCGACCGGCGCTTTGCCGCAGCCGGCGGCGTCGGAAGTCTGCTCAATCTCTACGAGCAGGTGCGCCGCGAGCTCGAGCGGGTCTCGTTCGACGAGCTCGACCGGATGACGCTCGAGATCAAGTCCGTCATCGAGGCGCTGCTGAAGATGGACTACGAGCTGCGCAAGGTCCACAACCTGAAGCTGGCGTTCGAGACTCGTCCCGCGGGCTCCGCCGTGAAATGAAACAGGCAGCAATGCCAGGGTGCGGGCTTTGTGCTTGCAACTCTGCAGAGTCGAAACTTACAATGCCGTTTCGCCGGACGAACGTTGCGGGAGGCGCATGGCGCGAGGGGTCGTAGTCATCCCTCGGGTCGGCGCCGCGAAGCGGCGTGCCCGGCGGAACGGACACGGCCTGATGGCAACCAGCAAACACCTCGATCCCGAGCCGCGGCAGGACGTCGCCGGCGACGGCGGGAACGGCCCGCGCGCGCGCGGCACACGAACCGGAGCGGCCCTGGTGCCGATCCAGGAGAAGGTGCTGGCCGAGATCGGCCACGAGCTCGGGAACTTTTTCCACAAGCTCTACTACTGGTCCGATTTCCTCCAGGAGTCGCCCGGACGGACGTCGGCCGACGCGACCGCGGTGCAGATGCTCGAGCGCACCATTCGCAACCTCGAGGAGTTCCTCAAGGTTTCGTTCGAGTACTTCCACCCGACGCAGCTCGCGTGTATGCGGATGGGCACCGCGGAGCTCGTCGACGCGGTACTCGTGCAGCTGCGCGCGCAGCTGAACGGCACACCGGTCACGGTCGCCGACGGCGGCGACTGGCGAGACGGCGGCGTCATGGTCGACCCGAGCCGTTTCTCGCAGGCCCTCGGCGTCGCCGTGCGCCATCTCGTCGACCGGCTGGGTGCGGAGAGTGCGCTCGCGATCGCCTTCCGCCGTGCGTCGCGGGACGGCCATCCCGGTCTCGAGGTCGACTTCCAGCTGAGCCGTCCGAGCGAAGCGCCCGCGCTCCTGCAGACCGGAGCGGCAGGCATGGCCTGGGCCGTGGCGGAGAAGATCTTCATGCTCCACGGCGGCGAGTTGCTCGAATCCACGATCGGCCCCGACGACAAGAGCGTGACGCTCTTCCTGCCGTTGGATCCGTCATGACGCGAGGTCTTCCGATGGAAACGCGCATCCTCATCGTCGACGACGACCCTTTCATCTGTCGCCAGCTCGAGGAGCTGTACACCTCGCAGCAGTACGCCGTGTCGACGGCGCCGAACGCCACCGAGGCGCTCAAGCTGCTCGGCGAGCACGAGTTCTCGCTCGCCGTCGTGGATCTCAAGATCCCGGGCACGGACGGCATCGGTCTCACCCGCGAGATCCGCGACCGCTGGCCCGACCTCGACGTGATCATGATCACCGGCTACGCGAGCATCAAAGGCGCCGTCGAGGCGATCAAGCAGGGCGCCAGCGACTACATCACCAAGCCCTTCCAGAAGGAGGAGATCCTCCTCGCCACCGAGAAGGTGCTCGAGAAGCGCCGGCTCCTCGACGAGATCAACTACCTGCGCAGCCAGCTCTCGGACCGCTACTCGTTCGCGAACATGGTGAGCCGCAACCGCGTGATGCACGAGATCTTCGAGACGATCAGCGTGCTCGCCCAGAACGACGCCACCGTACTCATCTACGGCGAGTCCGGCACCGGCAAGGAGCTCGCGGCGCGCGCGATTCACTTCCAGGGAAAGCGCAAGAGCGGCCGCTTCGTCGCGATCAACTGCGCGGCCTTCCCCGACACGCTGCTCGAGAGCGAGCTCTTCGGCTACGAGCGGGGCGCGTTCACCGGCGCCGTCCACGACCGCGTCGGCAAGATCGAGCTGTCGAGCGGCGGCACGATGTTCCTGGACGAGATCGAGTCGATCTCGCTCAACATGCAGTTGAAGCTGCTGCGTGTGCTCGAGGAGCGCGAGCTCGAGAAGCTTGGCTCGAACCGCCGCATCAAAGTGAACATGCGCATCATCTGCGCCACGAACATGGACCTGGCGCAGGCCGTGGCCGAGGGGCGGATGCGCGAGGACTTCTACTACCGCATCAACGTCGTGCCGATGCGCATCCCGCCGCTGCGCGAGCGCATCGAGGACATCCCGCTGCTCGTCGGGGAGTTCCTCCGGAACTCCGAGATGTCGCGCGAGAAGGGCATCAACCGCCTCTCGAACAAGGCGCTGTCGCAGCTCATGAGCTATGGGTGGGCCGGCAACGTCCGCGAGCTCGGCAACGTGATCGAGCGGGCGATCCTCCGCACCAGCGGCCCGGTCATCCGCGAAGTCGATCTCCCTGGCCACAGTGGTGTCAGCAAGGAAGCGGTGAACGGCAACGGCCGCCACACGAGCTACGACTACGAGGTGCCGCTGAAGGAGTATCTCCGCCGCGCGGAGAAGGACTACCTGACGCACGTGCTGCGCAAGTATCGCGGCGGCATCAACCTGTCCGCCAAGCACTCGCTGGTCGACGCCGCGACGCTGCACCGCAAGATGAAGCTCCACGGGCTGCGCCGCGAGGAGTATCGGCTGCGCGGCAAGATGGACAGCGCGGAGAGCCTCGTCAGCAACGCCTGAGCGGGCCGCCGCTCGGCGGTTCTTCCTCGCCGGCGTGCACGCCTGCGGGCGTCCTCGCGCGTTCGCCAGACGTCGTGCAGAACGGCGACACGGTGCCGCGGCACCGCGTGCGCCTGCACGATCCGACGCCTCTGCAACGGTCGCCCTCCCTTCCGACGGGCACCGGACCCGGCCGCACCGAGCCGGCAGCGAGCCTGCACGAGCGGTGCAGTGGTGCGAGAGGCGACCCTCGTTCGGGGGGTTCCCGAAGCCCGAAAGGCGAGGGAAATCAACGACCTCTGCCTCGCCACAGCACTCTCCGTGGCATTGAAATTGCAGCCCGCCGCTCCCCACCGTATGGCAGTCGCCAATGCTCCAGACGTCCGCTTGGGGAACCTCCAGTGGTTCGTCGTGCGGACGAAAGCGAAGAAGGAGGACTACGCGGTGCAGCAGCTCGAGCGCCGCGGCGTCGCTGCCTTCCTGCCACGCGTCATCGAGTACGGGCGCGATCAAATCGCGCCGCTCTTTCCGGGCTATCTCTTCGTCCACATCGAGCTCCTGGCGCAGTACTACCGCGTCGTGTGGGCGCCCGGGGTCCGCAGCTTCGTCGCCTTCGGCGAGGTGCCGACCCCGGTCCAGGACAACGTCGTTCACCTGATCCGCGAGAGCGCGATCGACGGCATCATCCGTCCGCTCTCACCGTTCAAGCCCGGCGACCGCGTGCAGATCAAGAGCGGGCCGTTCGCCGGGCTCGTGGCCATCATCCAGCGGCCATGCTCGCCACGCGGCCGGGTCAAAATCCTCCTCGACTTTCTCCGGCAGGGCATCAGCGCCGAGTTGCCGGTGGGACTGGTAGACCGAGTCTGAAACTTTGCAGGTGGCGCCGCGTGAGCGGCGGTGCCGGCGGGCAGAGATGATCGGAGCGAACGAGAGAACCCCGCAAAGCGGGCAACGGCGGAGCCACGAGCGGCGCACGATGAAGTCCAACTCCCCTCTACGACGGACCGAGCGATTGGTCCCACGATTCTTGCTGCTGGCGGTCGCGGCCTGCGGGCTCGCCTGCGGCCACCGGCGGTCCGCCGCCTCCCCGGCGGCGGCACTGCTCCCTCCCCCGGCGCGCGAGCCGGGGCCGGCCTATCGCATCCAGCTCGGGGACGAGATGGACGTCAAGTTCCTCTACCAGCCCGACATGAACGAGCACGTGCCCGTCCGGCCCGACGGACGGATCTCGCTACCGGCGACGGGCGAGATCGCGGTCGTGGGGATGACGCCGCCCGATCTCGAGCACCTGATCATCGAGCGGAGCTCGGCACACCTCCGCGATCCGCAGGTATCGGTCATCATCACGAAGCTCGGCGAGCAACGCGTCTACATCGGCGGCGAGGTGAGCCGTCCGGGGTACGTCATCCTCGCCTCCGACATGACGCCGCTCCAGGCCGTGCTCCAGTGCGGCGGCTTCAGGAAGACCGCGAAGCTCGACAGCGTCCTTCTCCTGACCCCCGGCGCCGACGGGAAGTTCAGCGCGGCCCGCGTCGACATGGGGCAGGTCGTCGAGCACGGCGTGCCGGAGCGCGTCCGGCTGCACCCGAACGACGTCGTCTTCGTCCCGGCGACGTGGATCTCCGACATGGATGACGTCGTCGATGCGTACGTGCGCGGGTTGATTCCGGCGCTGCCGCGCGTCGGCGTGGGGTATTCGCTCTCGCAGTAGGCGGAACACGATGGCAACCCTCCAGACCCTGCCCGAAGCCGCGGCGCTGTTCCCGGCGAACGGAATGTCCGGCTCGCCGGCCCTGGCCGCGCGGAGCTTCTTCTACTCGGTCTTCAAGCACCGTCGCCTGGTCGTCGGCGTCTTCCTGCTGGTGTTCTTGGCGTCGGCCCTGATGGCGGTGCTGCGGCCGCGGACGTGGCGCGCCGCCACGAAGGTGCTGGTGAAGGTCGGTGAGGCGGTGCAGCTCGCACCGGCGGAGGCGCCGTCCCGCAGCGTCAACGTGCCCCTCAACCCGGACGTGGTCGCCGGCGAGGCGGAGATCGTGAAGAGCCGGCAGGTGCTCGAGGAGGCGGTCGTCCGCGTCGGGATCAAGCCCGAGTCCGGCATCAGCATGGCCGAGATGATCAGCAAGATGCAGTTGGCGCTTGCCGTCGCGCCGGCGCCCGGCTCGAACGTGCTCCAGATCAGCTACCTCGGGCGCAACCCGGAGCGCGCGGCGCACCTGGTCAACACGCTCACCGACGTCTACGTCGAGCACCACAACAAGGCGTACGCCAACGAGGGCATTCACTCGTTCTACGCCGATCAGCTCCGCATCCTCGAGTCGGAGATGAAGGCCGCCCAGCACCGCCTGCGGGGGTACCTCCGGCGGACGAAGGTCGTCGACGTCGACCAGGAGATCCACATCCTCAACCAGGACCTCCAGGACGCCGACAAGAGCCTGCGCGGCCACCGCGAGAAGATCGGCGGCGCGGAACGGAAGCTCGTCGAGGTGACGGCGCAGCTCGGCCGCACGCCGTCCCACGTGCCGTACTCGGAGGAGTACCGGGCCAACCCGACGATCCAGACCTTCAAGGATCGGCTCGCGGGGCTCGAGATCGAGCGCTATCAGGCGCTCCAGCGCTACCAGCCCGACGATCGCCACATCCGCGACAAGGAAGAGGAGATCGCCAACGTGCGCGCGCGGCTCCGCGAGGAGAAGGACCGCGTGCTGAACGTCGAGACCCTGCAGGAGAACTCGATCTACCGCGAGCTCCAGCGCAACCAGCTGACGATCGAGGCCGCCCTCGCCGACCTGCGCGAACGGGCGGCGCCGATGGCCGAGCACGTGACCGAGCTCAAGAAGCGCGTGCACCAGCTCCGCGATCAGCGCTTCATGATCAACAACCTGAAGCAGGTCGCGGACGAGAAGGCGTATGCGTTCGACCTCTACTGGCGGAAGCAGGAAGAGGCCCGCATCAGCGAGGCCATGAAGACGCAGAGCATCGTCAACGTGACCGTCGTCGAACGGGCGACGGCGCCACTCGAGCCCGAGAACGGGCTCCTGATGCCGTTGCTGATCGGCCTCATGAGCGGGCTCCTCGTCGGCGCTGGCATGGCGATCGCGGTCGAGTACCTGAACCGCCGGCTTCGTTTCGAGGAAGAGGTCGAACGCTACCTCGAGCTGCCCGTGCTCGCGGTCATTCCCGAGCTGCACACGGCCCCGGACGTCGCGCACGGCTAGGAGCGGAGGGACCATGAGCCGCATCTACGACGCCTTGAAGAAGCTCGAGGCAGAGCGCCGCGGCGCCAAGGGCAACGGGCACAACGGCGGGAACGGCGGGAACGGCGGGAGCGGCAACGGCAAGCGGAACGGCAACGGGCGCTCGCGCTGGCGGTGGCGCTTCGGTCGGACGCAGCGGCGCGAGGCCGAGCCGCGCGTCGCCCTCGATTTCCGCCTGGGCCCCGAGGTCGAGGAGGCCTACCAGCGGCTCGGCACGAACCTGCTCGTCGCCCCCGGTCCCGACGCGCCGCCGGTCCCGCGGCTGCTCGGCGTGGCCGCGTCACGCCACGGCGAGGGGACGACGACCACCGTCGCGGTCTTCGCGTCGATCCTGGTGCGCCGGCGCAGCGGCCGGGTGGCGGTCGTCGAGGCAAACCTCCGGACGCCGAGCTGCGATGCCGTCTTCGGCGTGGCGCGCAACGGCGGGTTCGCGGAGCTGATCGAGGGCCGCGCCGAGCTGCCCGCGGTCGTGCAGAACACGGCCATCCCGAACCTCTTCGTGATCACGAGCGGCCAGACGGCGCTCGGCCCGTCGGCCCTGTTCGACTCCGACGGGGTGGCCGTCGCGCTCACGAAGCTGCGCGAGGCGTTCGACTTCGTCCTCTTCGACCTCGCGCCCGTCAACGTCTACAGCGACGCGTCGATCCTGGCGCCGCGACTCGACGCCGCGCTGATCGTGATCGAGGCCGATCGCACCCGCATTCCGGACGTCGAGCGCACGCGGCGGACGCTCGAGCGGGTCGGCGTCCGTCTCGTCGGCTCGGTCCTGAACCGCCGGCGCGACTACATCCCCGCCTTCATCGAAGAGCTGCTCTAGATTCGCGAGGGGCTCCGCCCCTCGCCCCGCCGGGCGAAGCCCGCCGGGTCCTCACTCCCCGCTCGCTTCGCTCGGCCGCGCGCGCGGCGCGCGCGGAGATTCGAACTCGAGTCGATTTCCTTTCCCGCATGCCTACGCGTCTTTCTGCGACCAGGCGTTCGCAGGGCATGCCCGTCGCAATCCGGGCTGCCCTGGCGCTCGCCTTTCCGTTCATCGCCGCCCTCACGGTGGCCGGGACCTACCTCGGGCTCGAGCTCGTGGTGGGCGCGGCGTGGCTCGCCTTCGCGATGGTGGCCGCGCTCTTCGTGAACCCCATCATGGGGATCGTCGTCATGGTGGCGCTCTACATGCTGAGCGCCTACCCGACGCTCCTCCAGTCGCTCGGCTTCCTCACGGTCGCGAACCTCCTCGGCGTCGGGTTTCTCGTCTCGCTCGCGGTGCACGTGCTGAACACCCGGGACCTGTCGTTTCTGAAGCAGCCGCAGGTGCTCGTCTTCGCGGCGATCGGGCTCGCGTTTCTCGTCTCCACGGCGCACGCCCCCCTCGACTTCCCCCTCCTGCGCGCGAGCCGCGGCAAGGTCTTCATGCTCGACAAGACCGCTGACCTGTCCCACGACCTGGTGACCCGGCTCGCGTTCCTGATCTTCTTTCTCGTGTTCGTCCGCGGCCGCGCGGACATCCGCGCCGTGTTCATGGGCTTCATGCTCGCGCTCTTCACCGCCGTCCCCTCGGCGCTGCTCAACTGGACGCAGGGCAACCTGAAAATGGGCTTTCGTGCCGTCGCGGCGGTCACCGCGGGCGGCAACGCGAACAAGCTCGCCATGATCTGCCTGATGGAGATGGCGTGCTGGTGGTTCTGGGGGATGTCGCGGCCCGGCCAGCTGCGACGGCTCGGTGCCCTCGCGGCCATTGGCGCCTCGCTCCTCGTGCTGCTCGCGACCGGGTCACGCAGCGGCCTGCTCGGCGGCGTCGTGTTCGTCGTGTTGATTCAGTCGGGCCCGCGCGGGTACCGGGTCCCGACGAAGTACATCGGGCTCGGGCTCGCGGCGAGCGCACTGCTCATCGCGACGGTGATCCCCGCCGGCGACTTCGCCCGCATGACGCACCTCGCGCCGAGCCGTGCGGAGGACCGCGGCGCGGCGGCGTCGAACAGGATGCGCGAGGACACGATCATGTCCGGCTGGCACATGATCAAGGACCACCCGTGGCTCGGGGTCGGTCTCGGCAACTTCCGCGAGGTGTCCCGGCAGGTCTACAACGACACGTTCTTCCGCCCGCCTCACAACTCCTATCTGTGGGCCGCGGCGGAGGGCGGCGTCTTCACCCTCGGGCTCTACCTGTTCCTCTTCTGGGTGACGTGGCGTGACCTGCGCGTCGTCACCCGACTCGCCTACCGCGATCCGGAAGTCGGCTACATCGCCGCCGCGATCCGCATCGTGTACCTGCTCTTCTGCTTCTTCGCGCTCTTCTCCGACCTCTGGCAGACGCCGTTTGCCTACATCCTGATCGGGCTCATCGTGACGATGCGGCGCTACGTCGAGAGCCTCGGCGAGCCGACGGTCGTCGGTGCGGGCCCCCCCTGGGACGAGTACGCCCTCGCGGCGCCGGCATGACGCGGGTCGCGTATTTTGCGCCGTTGCTCTTCACGGGCGGCACGCAGCGGCACCTCCAGCAGGTGCTGCGGCACCTCGACCCGCGACGCTTCGCCGCGCACGTCTACACCCTGCGGAGCGGCGGCGAGCTCACCGACGAGCTGCGCGCGGCGGGGGTCGCCGTCACGTCGCTCGAGCTCGGGGAGCGCCTCACGCGGCCGCGGGTGCTCGCCGGCGTGATCCGCGCGGCGCGGCTTCTGCGCGCGGCGCGCGTCGACGTCGTGCACGGCTACCAGTGGCGCCCCGCGCTCATCGGCGCGCTCGCCGGACGGCTCGGCGGCGCCCGGCTTCTCGTCGCCGGCAAGCGGAGTCTCACCGGCGCGGACCGACCCGCCCGTCTCGCGTGGCGCGTGATCGCGCGTGCGGTCGACACGATCGTCGCCAACGCCGACGCTCTCCGCGTCGAGGCGGAGGCCGACGGCATCCGGGCCCGCTGGGCGATCATCCCGAGCGGCGTGGACGTCGAGCACCTCCGAAGCAGCCCGGCGCCCGCCGCGGCCAAGGCGGCGCTCGGGCTCGACGCGAGGCGGCCCGTCGTCGGGACGGTCGGGCGCCTCGAGGAGCGGAAGGGCCACGGCGACTTCCTGCTCGCGGTCCGCGACATGGTCGGGCTGGCGAACGGCCTCCGGCCGCAGGCGCTGATCGTCGGCGACGGTCCGCTGCGCGGGCGTCTCGAGCGGCAGACGGCCGATCTCGGGCTCGGCGAGATCGTCCACTTCACCGGCGCCGTGGCCGACGTCCGGACGGCGCTCGCGGCCATGGACGTGTTCGTGCTGCCGTCGCGCGCCGAGGGGATGTCGAACGCGCTGCTCGAAGCGATGGCGGCGGGGCGGCCCGTCGTGGCGACCGCGGTGGGCGGCACGCGCGAGGCCGTCGAGACCGACCGCACGGGCGTCCTCGTGCCGCCCGGCGATCCTGCCGCGCTCGCCGGTGCGGCCGTGGCACTGCTGGCCGACCCGCGGCGCGCCGCGGCGCTCGCCGGCGCGGCCGGGCGCGCCGTCGAGGAACGCTTCAGCGCGCGGCAGATGGTCGCGCGCCTCGAGCGGCTGTACACGGAGCGCCTCGAGGCCGCGGCGTGAGACCGCGCGCCGCGGTCTTCGCGTTCCACGACGTCGTGCCGGCCGACCGGCTGGCCGAGGTGCCGGCCACGCACCGCCCGTACGCGATCGACCCGCGCGACTTCCGCGCTCTCCTCCTGGCGGCCGCCGATTCGCCGCGCCGGTCGCTGCCCGTCGGCCGCGTGCCGGGCGAGCTCGGCGGCGGCTTCTTCGGCCTCACGTTCGACGACGGATCGGCGAGCGACTACGAGCACGCGTTCCCCGCGCTCGTCGAGCTCGGGCTCCGCGCGACGTTCTTCGTCGTCCCGACGCGCGTCGACACGGCCGGCCACGTCACGTGGGCGCAGCTTCGCGAGATGACCGCCGCCGGCATGGAGATCGGCAGCCACTCGATGACCCACCCGTTCCTCGACGCGCTCGACGAAGCGGGTCTCCGCCGGGAGTTCGGCGACTCCAAGGCGATGCTCGAGGACCGTCTCGGCGCGCCGGTCGCAGTTGCGTCCCTGCCGCGCGGCTGGGAGCCGCCGGCGCTCACCCCGGTGCTCACCGAGCTCGGCTACCGGGTGTTCTGCACGAGCCGGCTCGGCTGGTGGCACCCCGGGGACCCGCCGCTGTCGATGCCGCGGATCGGCGTCCGGCGCGCGATGCCCGTCGAGGAGTTCGCGGCCATCGTCGAGGCGCAGCGCGGCGCGCTCTGGCGGATGCAGACGATCGAGGCCGCCAAGAATGCCGCCAAGGCCTGCCTCGGACGGCGCGGCTGGAACCGCGTGCGGGCCCCGCTCCTCGAGCTCTTCTACCGCGACGGGGACCCGCGATGATCGCACGCCACGCGGGCGGGGCATGACGGTCTCCGAGGCGCTCGCGGTGATGCATGCCGCGCGCGCCGCGAGCGGCCGGGTCGCGCGCTACGCGCTCGTGTGCGGCGCCACCCCCGTCCATCTCGGCACGTTCGTCGCCGCCGAGCTCCAGCGCCGTCTCGCCGACACGCGGGTCGAGATCGTGAACGGCCCGTACGGCGACGTCCTCGGTGGCCTCGAGCAGGCGGCGCGGATCGATGGCGATGGCGCGGTCGTGGTCGTCGAGTGGTCGGACCTCGACCGCCGTCTCGGGCTGCGCGACGCCGCTGGCTGGCGTCCGGGCGACCTGCCCGACGTCGTGACGAACGCGGCGTGGGCGTGCGACGCGATCGTCGCCGGCGTCGGACGTCTCGCCGACCGCATGCCCGTGGCGATCTCGGGGCCGACGCTGCCGCTCCCGCCCGTCGCGTTCACGCCGGGCTGGATGGCGAGCACGGTCGCAGTGGATCTCCGCCGTCTCGCGGCCGACCTGGCGGCGCGGCACGCCCACCTGGCGGGCGTCCGGGTCGTGGAATCGCAGCGGCTCGACACCCTGTCGGCGCCCGGCACGCGGCTCGACGTGCGGTCCTGGCTGACCATCGGGTTCCCCTATCGCCGCCCTCATGCCGCGATCCTCGGCGAGCTGCTCGCGCAGCTGCTCGTGCCGACGGCGCCGAAGAAGGGCCTCATCACCGACCTCGACGACACCGTCTGGCGCGGTGTGCTCGGGGAGGCGAGCGTCTCCTGGGACCTCGACCATCGAAGCCACGCCCATGCGCTCTACCAGCAGCTCCTCGCCGCGCTCGCCGACGCCGGGGTGCTGATCGGCGTCGTGTGCAAGGCCGACGCGACGACGGTCGAAGCCGGCCTCGCGGCGCGTGACCTGCTCCTGCCGCGCGAGCGGCTCTTCCCCGTCGAGGCGCACTGGGAGCCCAAGTCCGTGTCCGTCGAACGCATCCTCCGCGCCTGGAACATCGACGCCGCGAGCGTCGTGTTCGTCGACGACAGCCCCGCGGAGCTGGCCGAAGTCCAGAGCGTGTATCCCGACCTCACCGCCCTCCGTTTTCCGACCGGCGACGACGCCGGCGTCTACGCGCTCCTCGAGGAGCTGCGCGACCTCTTCGGGAAGCCGCGGCTCGTGCCCGAAGACGGCCTGCGCGCGCCGACCACCGCCACGGGTGCGCTACCGCCGGTCGCATCCGGCGCCGATCGCCTCGACGCGTTCCTCGCCCGCGCCGAGCAGGAACTGACGGTCCTGCCGGTGGCCACTCCCGGCGACGGGCGAGCGCTCGAGCTCGTGAACAAGACGAACCAGTTCAACTTGAACGGCCGGCGTTACACGGACGGCGAGTGGCGGGCACTCGTCGAGCGCGACGGCTCGGTCGCGCTCGTGCTCGCATACCGCGAGCGGTACGGTCCGCTCGGCAGGATATCGGTGCTGGCAGGCCGGCGCGCCGGCGCGCACCTGACCGTCGACACGTGGGTCCTCAGCTGCCGGGCGTTCAGCCGCCGGATCGAGTGGGCGACGCTCGCGTGGCTGTTCGACCGCTGGCACCTCTCCGACATCACCTTCGCGTACGCGCCGACGCCGAAGAACCACCTCGCCACCGGCTTCCTGCAGGAGCTGGTCGACGGCGCGCTGCCCGCCGCACCGCGCGTCTCCGCGGCCGCCTTCGCGGCGCGGAAGCCGGCGCTGTCTATCCGCTGGTCGGCGGCGGAATGCCCGTGATCGCGTTGGACGGCGTCGAGCGCCGGCTCGTGCGCTGCTTCGGGCTCGTGTTCCCGGAGCTCGGCACCGACGAGATTCCCGTCGCGAGCCCGTCCTCGGTCGGTACGTGGGATTCGCTCGCGTCGATCAACCTCGTGGCCGTCATCGAGGAGGAGTTCGGCATCCAGGTGGAGCTCGAGGAGCTGGGCGACATGATGTCCTTTGCGACGGTCCTCGACCTGCTCGAGCGAAGGCGCGGCCGATGACGCCGGCCATGCGAGCCCTCGAGGGGACTGACATCGCGATCGGCGCGAAGGCCGAGTTCGAGCGCGAAATCCGCGAGGAGGACGTCCTCCGGTTCGCCGAGAGCTCGGGCGACTGGAATCCGCTCCACGTCGACCCGGTGTATGCCGCCGCCTCGAAGCTCGAGGGGCGCCTCGTGCACGGCGCGTTCCAGGTGGGACTCGCCTCCGCGCTCGTCGGCATGTCCCTGCCCGGGCCGCCGGTCCTGCTGGCGTCGGTGCAGGCGCGCTTCCCCGCGCCACTCTACTTCCCGTGCCGGGTGCACGTCCGCGGCGAGATCGTCTCGTGGGACGCCGCGCTCCGCAGCGGCAGCGTGAAGGTCGGCATCCTCGACGCCGGCCGCCGCCTGCCGACCGCGGAAATCTTCATGGGGTTCACGAGCCACGAGGCGCGCCGGCCCGCCGCGGCGCTGCCCGTTCCGCCGGTGTCGGCGGCGGCCGTCACGGACGCACCGTTGGTGATCGTGACCGGCGCCACGGGCGGGCTCGGCGCGGCCATCGCGGCGCGGCTCGCCGGTGACCATACGGTCCTGGCACTCGGCCATACCCGCCCTCTGCCGGAGCCGCTCGCGGCGCACCCGCGCGTCACCGGGCTCCACGTCGACCTCGCGGCGGCGGATTGGCGCACGTCGCTCGAGGCGGTGCTCGGCGACCGGCCGGTCTTCGCGATCGTCCATGCAGCCTGGCCCGGCGCGCCGCGCGGCGGCCTGCTCGCCGCGCCCGACGAGACGATCGAGGAGCAGGTCCGCTTCGGCACCGTCTACACCGTGCGGCTCGCGCGCTTTTTGTTCGGCCGCGTCGGCCCCGCCGGCGGCCGCCTGATCGTGGTCAGCTCGATCTGGGGGAGCCACCGGCCGAACCTCTCGCTCGCGGCGTACTCCCTCGGCAAAGCGACGCTCGAGAGCGCCGTGAAGCTCCTCGCGCCGGAGATGGCGCGGCGGGGCGTGACGGTGAACGCGGTGTGTCCCGCCCTGGTCCCCGTCGGCATGCACAAGAACCAGAGCGAGCGATGGATCCGCATGAAGGCCTCGCTGGTGCCGCTCGGGCGGCTCTGCCGGCCCGAGGACGTGGGCGACGTCGTCCGCTTCCTGCTCTCGCCCGGCGCCTCGTTCGTGTCCGGCGAGCTGATCGAGCTCAGCGGGGGCCAGCTCTGATGCAGATCGTCGCGTACGAACCGTCGCTGTTCTCGGCGCTCGCCGCCGCGGCGCGTGGCGCTGCGGCCGGTCACAGCCTCGGGCACCGCTCGTTCGTCGACCACTATTACGCGACCGTGCCGTGGTGCCGGCTCTACCTGGCGCTCGGCGACGACGGGGCCGTTGCCGGCGCGATCGGCGTCGAGCAGCTCCGCTTCGAGTACGAGGGCCGTCCGCTGACGATCGGCTGCGCGTCGAACTTCGTCGCGTTCCAGCCGGGCGCCGGCGGCGTGCTCTTCCTCCGTTGGATCCGCTCGAGCGAGATGGCGTGCATCTACGGCGGCAGCCGCGACACGCATCGGATCCTCGCTCATCAGGGCTGGACGTACTTCCCGGGCGTGCACGTGTACAGCCTGAACGGGCGCTACACGGATCGGCCGGCCGAGCCGCGGTGGCGCGGGGTGGCGAAGTCCCTCCTCCGCGCGGTCACGCCGCGGGTCGACGTCGGCGAGCGCCTGCGAGGTGCCGTCGCACGCGGCGTCGTGCCTGCCGTCAACGTCGCCGAGGTGGGCGGCTTCGACGCGGACATGCTCCCGCGGGCGGGCGGCTTCACGTTCCGTCTGGCCCCCGGGACCGAGTACCTCGGGTGGCGCTACAGCCCCGCGCTGCCGTTCGTGCGCTACCGACTCTTCCGGCTGCCGCGCGGCTACGTGGTGCTGAACGAGCGGCCGGGCCGCATCGTCGTGGCGCAGGCGGACGCGACGGACCCGGACAGCCTCGTCGGCGGCGTGCTCGCGGCGGTCGCGCAAGTGGCGGGGGAGGGCAGCCGCCCGGAGGTGCTGCTCACCTCGTGCCATGCGCGCATGCGGCGGCTGTACGAGCAGTTCGGCTTCCGGCCGGCGCACGTCGAGCGGCCGTTCGCGCTCGGCTCGGCCCGCGGCCCCGTGCCGCTCGCCCCCGACACCTCGAGCTGGCTCGTCAATTTCGACTGGACCGACAACGGGCTCCGACCGCCGTTTCTCGACGAGACGGTGGCGTGCCCGACGGCCGAGCCGCGGCGGCTCATCACACGCCGGCGCCGCCCCGAGCCCGCATCGGCGAGTCCCGTATGAACGCCCGCCTTCCCCGTCTCGGTGCGTGGGCCGCCAAGCGCATGCTCCACCACTCGGGCCTCCTGGCGCTGGCACGCCTGCGGCGCAGCCGGGAGCGGGCGCTCGTCCTTCGCTACCACGCGATCACGGACGGACCTGCCCACGTCCCGTACGCCGGGCCGAGCATCTGCCTCCCCGTCGACGCCTTCCGGCTGCAGATGGCCTTCGTCCGCCGCGCCTACCGCGTCGTGCCGCTCGACGAGCTCGTCACCGCGGTCGGACGGGGCGGGAAGCTCCCGCCACGCGCGCTCGCCGTCACGTTCGACGACGGTTATGCCGACAACCATCGCCTCGCGTTTCCCGTGCTCCAGCGCTTCGGCTTGCCGGCGACGCTCTACGTGACGACGGGCGCCCTCGACGGCGGACCGCCGCTCTGGATGTCGGCGGCACGTGCGCTCGTACTGGCCGCCCCGGCGCCGGAGCTCGCCGTCGCCGGGCTGCCGCCGATGGCGCTCGGCCAGAACGGCCAGCGCGACGTTGCGGTGCGCGCCCTCACACGCGCGCTCGTGCCGCTCACCGCTGCCGATCGCGCCGACCGTCTGGCGAGCGCGGCGACGGCGACAGGCGTCGACCTCGCGCGATCGCTCGCCGGGGTCATGCTCACCTGGGCACAGGTCCGGGAGCTCGCGTGCGCGGGCTGGACGATCGGTGCCCACACGGTGACGCATCTGAACGTCGCGCTCGCGTCGCCCGCCGACGCGGAGGCGGAGCTCGCCGCCTCCCGCGACGCGATTGCCGCGGCGGTCGGTGTCCGTGCGCTTCACTTCGCCTATCCCAATGCCGGCGGCGCACATCGCTACTTCGATCCCGACACGGCCGCGATCCTCCGCCGGCTCGGTTTTCGCTCGGCGGTCCTGTCGGTCGCGGGTGCGCTGTGTCCCGGTGCGGACCTGTTCACGCTGCCGCGCATCGGCATCGGTCCGCGGCTCGCCTCCGTCGGCGACCTGGCGGCGGCGCTCGAGCGGCAACGGCTGGCGGCCTGAGTCCACTATGTGTGGCATCGCGGGAGAGCTGAGCCTTCGCAGGGGAACGCACGCGCGTCCGGAACGCGTGCGCGCCATGTGCGACGTCATCGTGCACCGCGGTCCCGACGACTTCGGCGAGTTCGCCGAAGCCGAGGTCGCGCTCGGCATGCGGCGCCTGTCGATCGTCGACGTGGCCGGCGGCCATCAGCCGCTCGCGAACGAGGACGGCTCGGTCCAGGTGGTCTGCAACGGCGAGGTTTATAACAGCCCTCTGCTGCGCTCCGGGCTCCTCGCTCGGGGGCACCGCTTCCGAACCTCCAGTGACGTCGAGGTGATCGCGCACCTCTACGAGGATGGCGGCACGGATGCGCTCGCCGACCTCGACGGCATGTTCGCCTTCGCCCTGTGGGACCGCCGCCGCCGGCGTCTCGTGCTCGGCCGCGATCGCGTCGGGATCAAGCCGCTCTACGTCGCCGAGCGCGGCGACCGCATCCTGTTCGGGTCGGAGGTGAAGTGCCTGCTCGCCGCGGGCGTCGACGCCGAGATCGACCTCCAGGCGCTGCACGACTACCTGACGCTCGGGTACGTCCCGGGCCCCGCGTCGATCCTGCGCGGCGTGCGGCAGGTGCCGCCCGGCCACCTGCTGATCGCCGAACCCGGCCGGCCGGTGCGCACCGAGCGCTACTGGACGCTCGAGGGACATGCCCGCGCGAGCGCGCCGCGCTCCGAGAGTGCGTGGACCGAGGAGCTCGTCGCGACGCTCCGTGGCGCCGTCGAGCGCCACCTGATGAGCGACGTGCCCCTCGGCGTCTTTCTCTCGGGCGGGCTCGACTCGAGCACGATCGTCGCGCTCATGCACGAGCTCGGCGTCCACCCGATCCGCACCTTCACCATCGGCTTCGAGGAGCGGACGTTCAGCGAGACGGCGGTCGCGCGGCAGGTCGCGACGCGCTTCGGGACGGAGCACCACGAGCTCGTCGTGCGGCCCGACGCCGCGACACTCCTGCCGCGGCTCGTGCATCACTTCGACGAGCCGTTCGCCGACTCCTCCGCGATCCCCGTCTGGCATCTTTCCGAGCTCGCCCGCCGGCACGTGAAGGTCGTCCTGTCCGGCGAGGGAGGCGACGAGATGCTCGCCGGCTACGAGACCTACCGCGCCCGGCGGCTCGCCTCGCTGTATGCACGGCTGCCCGGCCTGATCGGCCGCCGCGCGCTTCCCGAGCTCGTGCGGCGGCTGCCCGTCTCCCATGCGCGCGTCAGCTTCGACTACAAGGCCAAGCGCTTCGTCGCCGGCGCGTACCTCCCGCCGGCCGCCGGCCACCTCTGGTGGAAGACCGTCCTCTCCGAGGACGCGAAGGCGGCGCTCTACGCGAACGGGACGCTGGCCGAGGTCGAGCCCACCGTGCGGCTCTTCGAGCGTCTCTACGCGGAATCGGACGGCGAGGAGCTCGACCGCCTGCAGTACGTGGACGCGACGCTGTTCCTGCCCGCGGACATCCTCGTGAAGGTCGACCGCATGAGCATGGCCCACTCGCTCGAAGCGCGGGTGCCGTTCCTCGACCGCGGCGTGATGGAGCTCGCGCGACGGCTGCCCGCACGGCTCCGCCTGCGCGGTCTCACCACGAAGTACCTCCTGCGGCGGGCGATGGCGGGGCGGCTGCCCGCTGCGGTCGTCGACGGCCGCAAACGCGGCTTCAACGTGCCCATCCCGGGCTGGCTCGTGGGCGAGCTCCGCGACTTCACGCACGACGTGCTGGCGCCGGCCCGGCTCCGCCGGCTGGGGCTGCTCGATCCCGCCGCCGTCGGCCGCCTCGTGACCGAGCACATGACGCGCCGGGCGGACCACAGCCGGGCCATCTGGGCGCTGCTCGTGCTCGTCCTCTGGTACGAGGCGGTGCAGGCCGTGCGCCCGGCAGTGGGCGGGGAGGCGCCGCGGCGTGCGCACGCCGCCGACGGCCGGATGGGGGCCTCGTGATCAGCCTCCGTATCCAGCGCGCGGATTTCGAGGCGCCGTGGCGCGAGCTCGGCCTCCGGCCGGACGGCCGATGGGGCCGCTGGTGGCAGGTGACGATCGCCGTCGCGGGGCTGCTCATCCTGCTCCCCGTCTCGCTGCTCGTCGCCCTCGCGATCAAGCTCACGAGCCGCGGACCGATCCTCTACCGCGGCAGCCGCATCGGCCGCGACCTCCGGCCGTTCACGATCTACAAGTTCCGGACACTGCTCGTGGATGCGGAAGGGCGGATCGGCGCGCGGCTCCTGTCGCCGGACGAGCCGCTCTACACGCCGGTCGGTCGCTTCCTCAAGCGCAGCAAGCTCGACGAGATCCCCCAGCTCCTGAACGTGCTCCGCGGCGACATGAACCTGGTCGGCCCCCGGCCGATCCGCCCGATCTTTCTCGCCACCTCGACGCGCGACATCGCGAACTACACGGCGCGGTTCGTCGTGCGGCCGGGGATGACCGGCCTCGCGCAGCTCCGCGGGGGCTACTTCACGCACCCGCGAGACAAGCTGCGCTACGACATCCTCTACATCCGCAACCGGAGCTTCTGGCTCGACTTCCGGCTCGTCGCCGCCACGTTCGTGAAGCTCCTGAACCGCTGGCTCACGCTCGGCGTCGTCCTCGGGCTCATGTTCCTCTGCGCGTCGTTCGCGCCCGCGCTCTTCAAAGAGCCGTTCGAGGTCGCGGTCGGCGGCTTCAACCTGTCGCCCTTCGAGGCGCTCGGCCTTCTGCTCGCCGTCACGACCCTCGTGCGGCAGATCCCGGCGCACCGGCTGTACCTCTACCGGACGCCGACCAACCGGCCGATGGTCGGCTTCCTGCTGTTCTCGGTGCTGGCCGGCGTCTTCGGCGGCGACCTCGTGCCACGGCTGCGCGACGTCGCGTACTTCAGCGCCTCGGGCTTCCTCCTCGTCTTCCTGCTCGTCAGCGGCGAGGTGAACGACCGCTTCGTCGTCCGTGCCACCCGCGTCGTCGCGCTGGCGGCCGTGGCGGTGTCGCTGCTCGGCATCCTCGAGATCGCCGTGCAGACGCACCCGAGCGCGGGCGGCGCGCTGCGCATCACGTCCACGCTCGGGAGCCCGATCGTCCTCGCGGCCTACCTCGTCCTCGGCGTGCCGCTCGTGCTCGTCGAGCTGACCGCCGCGGAGCGGCGCGAGGAGCGCGATTTCTGGCTCATCTGCGCGACCCTCGTCATCGTGGCCGTGGTCCTGACCCAGAGCCGGACCGGGCTCTTCGCGTTGTGGATCACGGGGTCGGTGTTCACGTGGCGCGCGTCGCGGCGCACGTTCCGTGTGTTCGCCGGCGGCTGCCTCGTCCTGGTGAGTCTCCTCGTGGTCACCGGGTCGCTGCGGCTCTCGCCGGGCGCGATCGGCGCCGAGTGGGCGCGGCGCGTCTCGCTCACCGGGGCGACGCTCTCCTCCGAAGTGCGGAGCCACCACGCACTCGTCGGGCCGGAGCCGGGAAAGGGCGCGCTCAGCATCGTCATGGTGGAGGGGCCGGGCGAGCGGGCGCCGCACCGCGCGCAGAACGCCAACATGCACCTGACACTCATGCTGCGCGCCGGGCTGGTCGGCTGGGCGCTCATGATGTGGGTGATCGGCGCCGCGCTGGCGGCCATCTACCAGGGCAGCCGCCGGGTGCAGGACGAGCGGCTGGCGCTCGTGCTCTGGGCGATCTTCTCCTCCGGTCTCGGGTTCCTCGTGTCGATGGCGAACTTCAACGCGTTCTACAACCCGCCCGTGCAGATCCTGTTCTGGGGGTTGCTCGGTATCGGCATGGCGATCGTGACGCACCTGAACGGGCGGCGTCCGACGTTCAACGTCATCTATCGGTTCGGGCCGGGCGAGTGAGTGGGCACCGCATGCTGCGGGGGTGCGTCGCCGGCCTCGCGACCGGCGCCGTCTGGTGGGCGGTCGAAGCGACGCTCAACTGGACGGCTGGTGGCCTCGTGCCCGCGCGGGTCGCGGCGCAGGTCGCGGGACTCGACCTGGCGATCGGCGGCGTCGCAGGCGCGGGGCTCGGCCTCGTGCTCGGCGGCGGGGTGCCGCTCGGCCTGGCGCTCGCCGTCGTGTACGGCTTCCTCCGGGTCTTCCAGCCGCCAGGCCTGGGAGGCGAGGCGCTCTTTCTCGTCCTCGCCGCCGCCGCGGTGGCGGTCGGCGCGCGTCTCGCCGCCGCCGGGGTGGGCGAGCGGCCGAGCCTGGTTACCGGCCACGTAGTATTGCTCGCGACGGCCGCCGTCGCGCTCGGGGAGGTCGCCCTCGACGATCGGCACCTGGCGCTGCTCACCGAACGCAGCCTGCCGGCCGTGCTCGCGGCAATGCCGCTCGTCGGTCTCGCCGCCGACCGGGTGCTCGGCCTCCTCGTCGCACGACGCGGCCTGCGGCTCGGTCTCGAGGTCGCGGCGGGGGCGCTCGCGGCCGCGCTCGTCGCGCATCCGCTCGCAAGCGCGCCGCTCGAGGATCCGATCACCACCGCCGTGCCGCCGCCCGCCGGGACGCCGGACGTCGTGCTCGTGTCGTTCGACACCACGCGCGCCGACCACCTCTCGACGTACGGCTACGCGCGCGACACGTCGCCGAACCTGACCGCGTTCGCGGCCGATGCCTTGCTGTTCACGCAGGCCCGCTCGCCGGCCGCGTGGACCTTGCCCGCGCACGCGTCGCTCTTCACCGGCATGTACCCGAGCCGCCACGGTGCGCACCTGGCGGGCGGCTTCCTGCCGGGTCGCTCGATCGACGGGCACCGTCGCGTCGCCTTCCCGCTCCCCGAGGAGCGGACGACGCTCGCCGAGGCGCTGCGCGACCGCGGCTACCGCACGGCCGCCTTCGCGGCGAACTTCTCCTACCTCTATCGCAGCTTCGGCGTGGCGCAGGGCTTCAGCCACTACGACGATGCCCCCGGCCTCCTGTTCCACGTCCGCCCGCACGTCGTGCACTTCGTGCAGCGGTTCGCGCCGGGCTTCTGCCTGAAGCCGTTCCGGAGCGCGCGCGAGATCAACGCCGCCGCGCTCGCCTGGCTCGACGGCGCGCCCGCGGGCCGCCCCGCCTTCCTCTTCGTGAACTACATGGAGCCGCACGAGCCGTGGCTCGCCGAGCCGCCGTACGACCGCTGGAGCCGCGGCCTCGCCGGTGCCGCGCGGCTCGCGCGCACCAACCTCTACACGCACGCCGTGCACGACTTCACCGACGCGGAACGCGACTTCATCGCCGCCAACTACGACGGGGAGCTGCTGAAGGCGGACGCGGCGCTCGGCGAGCTCCTCGCGGCGCTCCGCGCGCGCGGCCGCTACGAGAACGCCCTCGTCGTCGTCACCGCCGACCACGGCGAGTTCCTCGGCGAGCACGGGCAGGTGGGTCACATCGGCCGGATGCTCTACGAGCCCCTCTTGCACGTGCCGCTGGTCGTCAAGTTCCCCGGTGCGAACCGGCCCCGGGGCCGCCGCGACGACCGGGTGCAGCTGATCGACGTGCTGCCGACGGTGCTCGGCGCGGCAGGCGCGCCGATCCCGGCCGGCGTGCAGGGCGAACCGCTCCTCGAGGTGACGCACGCCACCGTGGCCGAGGAGGACATCAATCCGTGGCTCGTCGCGCAGTACGGGCCGACCTACGATCGGGCCATACGCGTCCTCTACGACGGCCCCTACAAGCTGATCACCACGTCACGCGGCGAGCGTCTCCTGTTCGACCTCGAGCGCGATCCCGAAGAGACCGACGATCTGGCCGCCCGAGACCCCGCGCGCACGGAGGCGCTCGCCCGAAGGCTCGACAGTGCGATGAGCGGGATGCTACTCGCCGCAGCCGGGAAGAACTGACCATGCGTCCGAATGGGACCGATCCAGGCGGCGACGCCGAGCACGGCTGGAGCCGCGTGACCTCGATGGCGCGCTGGCTCGCGCGGCGGCGGCCGCCGGCCGTGGCGACGCCCGCGGTGTCCGTGGTGATCCCGGTCTACAACGCGGCCGCGACGCTGGCGGAGTGTCTGACCCGGCTCTTCCAGTCCACCTACGTCGACTTCGAGGTGGTGCTCGTGGACGACGGGTCAACCGACCAGTCGCCGGCGATCGCGGCGAATTTCCCGGTCCGCATCGTGCCGACGTCGGGGCGCGTCGGCCCGGCAGCCGCGCGCAACGTGGGCGCGCGCGCCGCGTGCGGCCCGCTCCTGTTCTTCATCGACTCCGATGTCATGGTCGCCCCGGACACGCTCGCGCGTCTCGCGGACCGCTACGCGCGGGGCGACGTGGACGGTCTCATCGGCGTCCAGGCGGCCGCGATGCGCCACCGCGACCTCGTGAGCCAGTACAAGAACCTGTGGATGCGCTGGACGTACGTCCGACAAACGGGCGAGGTCCCGCTCTTCTACACCACCGCCGCCGCCATCCGGCGCGATGCCTTCCTGTCGACGGGCGGGTTCGACGAAGGCTACGGCAACCCGAACGTCGAGGACACGGCCTTCGGGCAGAAGCTTGCGCGCCTCGGTATCCGTGTCCGCGTGCAGCCCGAGCTCGAGGTGGAGCACGTCAAGCGGTACTCGCTCGGTGGTCTGCTGCGCACCGACTTCCTGCGCGCCGTCGCGCTGACCCGCTTGAAGCTCCGCCACCGCACCGAGCTCGCGCACAACAACACTTCGGTGCCCGCCACGTACATGGCGAGCGTGCCGCTGGCGGTCGCCGGGGCCGCGGCGCTCGGCGCAGCGCTGCTCCTCGGCACGCACGCGCTGGCAGCCGCGGGGGCGGTCCTGCTGGCGGCCGCGATCGCGCTCAACGCGAACTTCCTTGGCGCGATCCGCACGAGCGAGGGGTGGGGGAGGGCGGTCGCCGCGACGCCGCTCCTCGGGCTCGAGCTCGTCGTCGTGGGGACCGGGACCGGCGTCGGGCTGTTGACGTACGTGCTCGGCCGGCGGTACTGAGCCCGCCCGAAAGGGAAGGAGCAACGATGGGTTACTTCGATTATCTCAAGCATGGCCGCAAGATGCTCGTGAAGCGCGGGCAGCTGCCGGTGTACCTCGTCTACTTCATCACCGACGCCTGCAACGCGAAGTGCAAGCACTGCCTGCTGGCCGACGGCGCGCATCCCGGCTGGGAAGAGCCGTCGATGGCCTACCGTAAGCAGGAGCTGTCGCTCGAGGAGATCGACAAGGTGGCGGCGAGCATGGGGAAGGGGAGCCTCATGTTCCTCCTTCCCACCGGCGGGGAGCCGTTCCTCCGGAAGGACATCGGCGAGATCGTCAAGATCTTCCACAAGAACACCGGCGTCCGGAACGTCGGCATTCCCACCAACGGCAGCACGACGGCGCGCACCGTGTCGATCGTGAAGGATCTCTGCGAGTCGTGTCCCGAGCTCGACCTGCACATCGACATCTCGCTCGACGGCGTCGGCCCGCTGCACGACGAGATCCGCGTGTTCCCCGGCCTCTTCAAGCGTTCGGTCGAGACCTACAAGGCGCTCCGGGACATCGAGAAGCACCACAAGAACTTCAGCGTGCAGGTGGAGACGACCGTCTCCAAGCACAACGAGGACGTGCTGATCGAGAACTACGAGTGGTTCCGGCAGAACCTCGACGTCGACACGGTCTTCACCCTGCTCACGCGCGGCAGCCCGAAGGAGCCCGTGGCCAAGTTCTTCAACGTCGAGAAGTACGAGCAGTACGCCGACCACATGGAGCGGGAGTACAAGTCCGGATCCCTTTCCGGGTACGACCACTTCCCCTTCGCCGACTTCATCAACGCCAAGCGCATCGTGCGCCACCAGCTGATTGCCAAGATCGTGCGGACGAACGAGTACCAGATTCCCTGCTACGCCGGGAACCTGGGCGGGGCGATGTTCGCCAACGGTGACGTCTATCCCTGCGAGCTGCTCATCGACCGGAAGCTCGGCAACGTGCGCGACGCGGGCTACGACTTCCGGAAGATCTGGTTCAGCCGCGAGGCGGAGGCCTCGCGCCGCTTCATCCGCGAGTCGAAGTGCTTCTGCACCTACGAGTGCTTCCTCACGATCAACATCCTGTTCAATCCGCGCATGATGCCGGCGGTGCTGAAGGAGTGGTCGAGCCTGAAGCTCCGCAAGGCCTGGCGGCGGGTCACCGGCAAGCAGCCCCGGCCCGCGATCGCGGCCTGCACGAGCGCGAAGCCCGTCGAGCCCACGCGCGCGGCCGTCGCCCGCTGACGCGCCCCGTCCGCAAGGAGGAACCATGTATCGCAGCAATCGCATCTCGGTCGTCATCCCGTGTCACAACGAAGAGGAGGGCATCCGCGCGGTGCTCGCCCAGATGCCCGCCATGGTCGACGAGGTCGTGGTCGTCGACAACGCCTCGACCGACCGGACCGCGGCCGTCGCGCGCGAGCTCGGCGCGCGGGTCGTGTACGAGGGCCGGAAGGGCTATGGGCGCGCGTACAAGACGGGCTTCGCGTCGGCGCGCGGTGACATCATCGTCACCATGGACGGCGACGGCACCTACCCGCCCGACTCGATCCCGCTGCTCCTCTACGTGCTGGTGGAGGAGAAGCTCGACTTCATCACCGCGCGGCGCTGGTACTCGCGAAGCGGGCAGGCGAAGAGCCCGATCCGGCTCCTCGGCAACGCCATCCTGTCCGGGGCGATGATGTGTCTCTTCTTCAAGTTCATCATCGACTCGCAGTCGGGGATGTGGGTCTTCCGGCGCGACGTGCTGCGCAAGATCGGGCCGCGCAGCGACAGCATGGCCCTCTCCGAGGAGCTCAAGATCCTCGCGTTCACCCACCGGGGGCTTCGCTGTCTCGAGATGCCGATCTACTACGGCGAGCGGATCGGGACGAGCAAGCTGAACATCTGGCGCGACGGGTTCGGCAACCTCTTCTTCCTCGTCCGCATGCGCCTCGTTCTCGGCCGGCGCCGCCGTGCGGCGGTCGTCATGCCGCTGCCGCGGCCGGACGAGGCGGCCGGGGACGCGACGGTGAGGGCCTCCGCACAGCACACCTCGTGAGGGGATGGCGCTCCCGTTCGGGCACATCAGCGCCGGCTACCTCGGGTACGAGGCGGTGCGGCCGGCAGGCCCGCATCGGCCGGCGCTGTTGCTCGGCGCCATCGCGCTCGCGAACGCGGCGGACTTCGATTTCCTTCCCGGGCTCGTCATCGGGCACGCCGACGCCTATCATCGTGGCGTGACGCACACGCTCGCCGCCGTGGTAGTCATCGCCTTGGCGGTGGCGGCCGCGGGCGGCATCGCGGGTGCGCGCCGGGCCACGGTCCTGCGTGCGGCGGGGTGGGCCGCCACGGTGTACGCCTCGCACCTGGTTCTCGACTACGTCACCGTCTGCGCCGTGCCGCCCTCGGGTGGCCGCTTCCTCTGGCCGCTCTCGGACGCCCATTACATCGCGCCGCGGCCGCTGCTCGACGAGATCATCATCGACTCCTCGGGCCGTAGCGCGTTCGTCGCGAGCCTGCTGACGCCGCATGCGCTCGGGGTCTGGGCCCGCGAACTCGCGTTCC
>VBKG01000287.1 GCA_005879585.1 Deltaproteobacteria bacterium
CCCTCTGCGCGTGGAGCTTGCCGCGAGCGCGCTGCTCGTCGCGGCCACGGCCGCGTGGAGCGCCGCCCGCGGCCTCGGTCTCGGCGCCGCCGCCGAGCCGTCGACGGGCGCACTGCTCGCCGGCGTCAGCGCAGGGGCCGGCCTCGCAGTCACGCTGCCGCTGGTGACCGCGCCGTGGGCACGGCGGCTCTTCCTGCTGCGCGGTCTCCGGCGCGCATGGGACGCGCTCGAGTCGGGCATCGGCCCGGGCCTCGGCGTGGTCGAGATCCTCGTGCTGGCGCTCGGCTCTGCCGTGTCGGAGGAAGTGTTCTTCCGCGGCGCCGTGCAGCGCGAGTTCGGCGTCGCCGTGGCGAGCGTGCTGTTCGGTTTGCTCCACCCGCTGGGCGCGGCATACATCGTCTGGGCCACGGCGGCCGGCGCGGGGCTCGGCGCGCTCGCGATCGCGAGCGGCGGTCTCGCGGCACCCATCGCCGCCCATGGTACCTACAACCTGCTGGCGCTCGCGTATCTTCGCCGCCGCTCCACACGGCCGGACACGCGCTGAACGCGCCCGCGGTTTGACTGCAAATACGGCTTCCACTACCGTCCCCGCGTGTTGCGGCGGTGCGTCCTTGCCGTGCTCGTGGCCGTCGTCCTGACGGGCGGGTGCGCGGGCAAGAAGCGGCTCGTCCCCTCCGACAAGCTTTGGAGCGAAGGCAACTCCGCCTTCCACGACGAGGCCTGGGAGGTGGCGATCGAGCGCTACAAGGCGCTCCTCGACCAGCACCCGTTCGACACCAATTCCGAGGAGGCCGAGCTGAAGATCGGCGAGGCGCACTACTTCGCCGGCCACTACGCCGAGGCGATCGCCTCCTTCGGGGACTTCGAGCGCATGCACCCGACGAGCTCGAATCTCGCCGTCGTCGAGTATCACCTCGGCATGGCGTACCTCGCGCAGGCGAGCACGAGCGACCGCGACCAGCAGGCAGCGTCGAACGCGCGGACCTACTTCCAGAATCTCATCGATCGCTTCCCCGGGACGCCGTGGTCCGAGAAAGCGCGGCTCCGGCTTCGCGAATGCCGCGAGGCGATGGCCATGCACGAGTCGGGCATCGCGCAGTACTACCTGCGACACGGCAACATGAAGGCGGCCGAAGCGCGGCTGCGGAGCCTCCTCGCCGACTATCCGGAGACGGACGCCACGGCGCAGGCGCTCTACGTGTTCGCGGCGACGTACGCCAAACGCAAGGAGCCCGACGGCGCGACGCTCGCCCTTGCCACGCTCGCGCACCATCACCCGGACGGACCGCTGGCCGCCGACGCGCGCCGCCGTCTCGGAACGGACGGCGCCGCGCTCGACGGCGACGATCCGCTGCCGCGCCTCGTGCAGCGACTCGACGAGATGCAGGGAAGCGCCGACCGCCAGCAGCTGCCGCGCGCGGTGTCGGCGTATCCCGAGAATGCGCCGTCGAACCCGTCGCCGTACTGAGCCGCGAGGAGCGACCCCATCGGCTCGCCCGGCGGCCGGGCATTTCAGCCCGCGGACGGCGATACCCCGGCGATTCCGACGCTAGGCCCGCCGTTGCGTCAGCAGCCGTCGGTAACGACCGGGTGCCATCCCGAACCACCGTCGCGCCGCACGCCCGAAGTTGGCGGGGTCCCGATATCCGAGCCGATGGCCGATCTCGGCGATGTCGAAGTCGGGGTTGACAAGCAGCGTTTCCGCGCGGTCGCGTTGCTGCGTGTCGATGAGCTCGTGGTACGTCGTCCCCGCTCCGCGGAGACGCCGGATGAGCGTGCGGCAGGACAGATGCAGGCGCGCCGCCGCTTCCGCGAGCGACGGGCCGCTGCCGCGGCTCGCCGCGATCAGCTGCTCGACCTGCGCCGCGACGTAGGCGTCGCCGTCGAGCCGCCGCTCCAGCGCCTCGAGTGTGCGCATCGAGTCATTGTACGTGACGGGGTCGGCCATCGGGCACTTGAGCGCGAGCCATTGCGACGGCATCGCGACCTCGGTGTGACGCGCGTGGAAGCGCACCGGCCCGTGAAAGCACTCGCGGTACCGGTCGGCGTACGGCGGCGGCGCCCAGGCGAAGTGGAACTCCGCCGCGCTCATCGGTTCCCCGAGCACCGGCTCCACGAGCTTCTGCAGGCTCAGCATCACGCACTCGATCAAGGGGATCCGTTCGTCTACGGCCAGCGACACGCGCTCCTCCACACGGAGTGCGAAGCGGCGCGCGTCCCGGCTCGAGCCGAACTGGAAATACGGCGATCGCACGTGTCCGAAGCGCTCGACCACCGCGAGGCCGTCGCCCAGCGTCGGCGCGCTCACGGCCGCGAACCCGACCGGTCCGTGCGTGCTCGGCTCGAAGCGACGGCCGAGCTTCAGCCCCCAGCCGGGGGCGAAGAGCCGGTTGGCGTTCCGGACCTGCACGAGCTGCTGCCCGAGCGTGATCTCGGCCCCCGGCACCTCCGACGTGACTCCGGTCCCCTCGCGGAGCACCGTGTCGATGCCCGGGGCCCCGCCGAACGCGCGCATGACGAGCTCGAAGTACGTGCTCGGCATCGGCAGGCTGGTCGTCCATCTGCGCATTTGGCACCTAATGACCAGTTTCTGGCGATGCATACACTTCCCCTCCCCCTCTTTGTCAATGGAAAATACCGGCCTAAGGGGAGGTACGACCATGATCGCATCAAGCCGCCTCTATCAGCTGGGCTGCACCGCGGTTGCCCTGATCCTGACATCCGGCTCCGCCACGGCGACCACGCCGCCACCTCCCTGGCAGCGGACGGAGACTCGCGCGGACTGCGCCTCGTTCAACGTTCTGCGCAATCCGTACTTCGGCGACACGCACATCCACACGACGCAGTCGATCGACGCGGTACTCTTCAACACGCTCACCACTCCCCGGCAGGCCTACGAGTTCGCGCAGGGTGCGTCCCTCGGCCTCGCTCCCTTTGATGCCGAGGGGCACCCGGCACACACGGTGCAGCTCGGGCGGCCCCTCGACTTCGCCGCCGTCACGGATCACTCGGAGGGATTCGGGACGCAGGAGGTCTGCTTCGACTCCACGATGGGGCCGTACCTGGACGGCTACAACTCCGCCCCCTGCCAGACGCTGCGGCAGGCGTCCGTCAGCAACGATCCGAGCCTCGTGCTGCAGGTGTTCCTGAACTTCCTTCTGCCGGTCGTCATCAGCACGAACCCCACCTACAACACCACGGTCTGCGGACCAGGGGGCGTCGAATGCGTTTCTCGCCAGTCGGTCTTCTGGCTCGACCATCAGGCCGCCGCGGAGGAGCACTACGACCGCTCGTCGGCGTGCACGTTCACCTCGTTCGTCGCGTATGAATGGACGGGAACGCCCAGCTTCGCCAACCTCCATCGAAACGTCATCTTCCGGAACGCGACGGTCCCGTCGGTGCCGGTGACCTACATCGATCAGCACACGGCGCAGGGCCTCTGGGCGACGCTCAAGACGCTCTGTCAGGACGCGCTTCCCGGCTGTGACTGGCTCGCGATCCCGCACAATTCGAACATCAGCGGGAACGGGCTCATGTTCATGCCCGAGAACGCCGACCACAGCCCGCTCACCGCTGCCGACGCCGCCACGCGTGCCGCGATGGAGCCGCTCGTCGAGATCTACCAGCACAAGGGCAGCTCGGAGTGCCGGCCCGGCGTCGACTCGACCGACGAGCAATGCGGATTCGAGCTGCTCAGTCGGAAGGTGCTCATCGGGGCGAGCGATCCCAACCAGACGTTCTCCCGGCTGTCGTTCGTCCGCAACGCCCTGAAGGAAGGGCTGCTCCAGGAGCAGACGCTCGGCGTCAACCCGTTCCGCCTCGGGATCGTCGCCTCCACCGACACCCACAACGGCGACCCCGGCAACGTGCGCGAGGACAGCTACGTCGGCCACACGGGCGTGAACGACGACTCCCCGGCTCACAATCAGCTGAACCTGACCTCGAACAACGGATGGAACGGCGAGAACAGCCCGGCGGGCCTCGCGGTGGTCTGGGCGGAGGAGAACTCCCGCGACGCGCTGTTCTCCGCCATGCGACGCCGCGAGACCTACGGCACGAGCGGGCCGCGGCACGTGGTGCGGTTCTTCGCCGGAAAGTACCCGGCGAACGTCTGCGACGATCCGGACTTCGTGGCGACCGGCTACATGCGAGGCGCCACCATGGGCGCCGAGATGGGACCCATCACGGACGGTCAGAGCCCCGTGTTCGCCGTCCTCGCGATGAAGGACCCGGGCGACCCGGGCCATCCGGGTACGCCGCTCCAGCGCGTCCAGATCGTCAAGGGCTGGGTCGATGCGAATGGCGCGGCACAGGAGAAGGTGTTCGACGTCGCGGGCGACGCGAACAACGGTGCGAGCGTCGACCTTGCGACCTGCACGCCGACGGGAGCAGGCGCCGACACCCTCTGCACCACCTGGCAGGATCCGGAGTGGAGCGACGACCAGCGTGCGTTCTACTACGTCCGGGTCCTGGAGAACCCGACCTGCCGCTGGAGCACCTACGTGTGCAACCAGAACGCGATCGACTGCAGCAACCCGGGCTCGGTACCCGCGGCCTTCGCGCTCTGCTGCGACGCGAGGATCCCGAAGACGATCCAGGAGCGCTCCTGGTCGTCGCCGATCTGGTATCGGCCCGAAGCGCTCGGGCGGGTCAGGGCCTCGGTCAAGTACGGCAGGACGCCGGGAACCGACCGGTTGCGGCTCGTCACGACGCTCGCGCGTGGCGTGGCGCACGACCTCGCCACGGAGGACCTCGACGTCACGGTCCGCGACGACGACGAGATCTTCCACGTGACGATTCCCGCGGGCACGTTCCGGAACGGAAGGGTCCAGAACTTCGGCGGGTTGAAGATCGCCAAGTTCAGTCAGCGCCGGACCGGCCCCGCGAGGCTCGTGCTCCAGACGCTGCCCATGGATCTCTCGAGCGCCGACCGCGTGAGCCACATGGTGGAGGTCGCAGTGCGCGTCGGGCCGACGTTCGAGACCTCGCAGAGCCGGCTCTGGATGCTCATGTCGAACTCGCTGGGGACGAGATAGCGTGCGCTGGATTCGGAAACCCCCCGTGCACTTCGTGGTGATCGGGGCGATTCTGTTCGCCATCGGCCACCACCGGAGTGCGCCACCGCGGCCGGCCGACCGTCCGACGCTGGTGATCACGGCGACCCGGCTGGCACAGGTCCGCGCCGAGCTCGGGGCCGTGACGGCGAGCGCGCCGGCCCCCGACGAACGGACGCTCGTCGAACGGGCGGTCGACGACGAGATCCTCTACCGCGAGGCGTTGGCGCGCGGCATGGATCACAAAGACCCTTCCGTCCGTTGGAGGCTCGCCGAGAAGATGCGGTTCCTCGGCGACGAGGAGACGACTGCGACACCCGGGAGCGAGGACGAGCTGTACCGGAAAGCCGTGCGGCTCGGCCTCGACCGGGAGGATGCCATCGTGCGGGGCATCCTCGTGCGGCAGATGCGTTTGCTCCTCGCGCGGGTGGCGGGCGAGAAACCGCCCGACGACGCCGAGCTGGCGGGATATCTCGAGCGGCACCCGGATCGATATGTCGAGCCTGGTCGTGTCACGTTCTGGCACGTCTTCCTCGCCGACGACCGGCGGAGAGCTGGCGTCACGCGCGACGCGGAGGGGCTGCTCGCACGGCTGCGGACCGACGCGACGTCCCCGGCGGAGGCCGTGCGACTCGGTGACGTCTTCCCGCCGGGCACCCGCTTCCGCGGGCAGTCGGCGGCGGATCTCACGCGACTCTTCGGGCCGGATTTCGCCCGGGCCACCCTGGCGCTCGAGCCCGGCCGCTGGTCGGGCCCGCTCCGCTCCGCCTACGGCCTGCACCTCGTGAAGGTCGAGGAGAAGGAATCGATGCACACGCCGCCGCTGGACGCGGTGAGGTCGCGGGTCCTCGCCGACGTCCTCGAGAACCGGCGCGAGGCGCGTCTCGCAGCGGCGCTTCGCGATCTCCGGGCGAAGTACGTCGTGCGAGTCGAACCGCCCGGGAAAGGGTGCGGATGAGAGCACTCGGCGCAGCCCTGATGACGGCCGTGCTCGCGCTCGGCCCCTTCCGCGGAAGTGCGGCGGCGCATGCGCTCTCTCCCGCGCTCCTCGAGATCGAGGAGCTCGCAGGTGAGCGGGTCGCCGTCGCCTGGAAGATCTCCGTGTTCCAGCCGACCGGCGCGGCCCTCGAGCCGGTGCTGCCCCCCGATTGCGTCGCCGAGACGCCGCCGGCGGACACGGCTGCCACGGACAGCATCACCACGCGCTGGACCGCGCACTGTCCAGGCGGGCTCGTCGGCCGGGAGGTGGGCGTGGACGGCCTCGCGACCGGCAAGACCGACGCGCTCGTGCGCATCATGCTCGCCGACCGTCGTGTCGTGCAGGGCGTGCTGCGTGCCGGCGAGCCTCGGCTCGCGATCCCCGTGCGCGCCCGGCGGGTCGACGTGCTCCGGAGCTATGCGAAGCTCGGCATCGAGCACATCCTGACCGGTCCCGACCATCTGCTCTTCGTGTTCGGGCTGCTGCTCCTCGTCGCCAGCCCCGGGTTGCTCGTTCGCACGATCACGGCCTTCACGGCCGGCCACAGCGTCACGCTGTCGCTGGCGGCCCTCGGCCTCGCCCGGCTGCCCTCGCGACCGATCGAGGTCGGCATCGCGGCGAGCGTCTTCCTCCTGGCGGTCGAGCTGTCGCGCGACCCGCGACCCACGCCGACGCTCATACGGCGCGCGCCGTGGGTGATCGCGGGTCTTTTCGGACTCCTCCATGGACTCGGCTTCGCCGGTGCGCTCGCCGAGGTGGGCCTGCCGGACGGGGAGATTCCGACCGCGCTCTTCGCATTCAACGTCGGCATCGAGATCGGCCAGCTCTGCTTCGTCGGCGTCGTGCTGGCCGCCGGGGCCGCAGTCGCATCGATCGTCACGCGAAGGATTCCCGCGGCACGCTGGATCCCGGTCTACGCGATGGGCTCGCTCTCCGCGCTCTGGTGCATCGAGCGGACGCTCGCGCTCGTCGCGCCGGCGTGGTGAGCCCCGCGCTGAAGGCGGTCACCACTAGCGGATAGGTCACGTATGCCGCGCGCCTGGGCGGCGTCGGACGCAGCTGATTGGAACGCTGCGCATTGACACAATCGGACCTTTCGGGTTAGCTCACGCGCAGGAGAGAAGAAAAAACATAGCCTTATCCAGAGTGGCGGAGGGCCCGGCCCGGCGAAGCCACAGCAACCGGTCCTTCGGGACGCTGGTGCTAATTCCGACGCAGATCCGTGAGGGCCTGCGGAAGATAAGGTTCGCACGCTGGTAAGCCCCTTTCCTCTGGGAAGGGGTTTTTTGTTTCCATGCGCGTGCACCCTGCTTTCGAACCGGCCCTCACCAGCCGCCGCGTCCTCGTCGTCGGCGTCGGCGGGCTCGGATGCCATGCCGCCCTCGTTCTCGCGCGCGCGGGCGTCGGGATACTCGGGCTGGTGGACCCCGACCCGGTGGAGCTCTCGAACCTCCACCGGCAGCTGCTCTACGATTCGTCCGACCTCGGCCGGCCGAAGGTGACGGTCGCGGCCGAGCGGCTCCGGGGGATCGCTGCCGACCTGCGGGTCGAGACCCGACGCGAGCGCTTCGGCTCGGCTGACACCCCGCTGCTGCGCGGCTTCGACTGCGTCGTCGACGGCACCGACACGGTCGCGGCCAAGTTCGCGCTGAACGACGCGGCGGTGGCGACGGGGATCCCGCTCGTGCACGCGGGCGTGCTCGGCTTCGTCGCCCAGCTCATGACCGTCGTCCCGGGCGTGAGCGCCTGCTACCGGTGCATCTTCGAGGAGCCGCCGCCGCCCGGCGAGACGCCGAGCTGCCAGGAGGCGGGGGTGCTCGGTCCCCTCGTCGCGCTCGCGGGCGCGCTACAGGGGGCGGAGGTCATCCGGCTCCTCACCGGCGCAGCCCCCGCATGGGCGAACCGGCTTCTCCGCATCGACGCCTGGACCGGAAGCTGGCGGACCGTGCCGCTCGCACGGAACGTGCGCTGCGCAACGTGCCACGCCGGCTCCCAGCTCGAACCTGTCCACAATGGAAGGAGTGAAGGCCCATGAGCTACGTGAAGGGTCTCCGCTGCCGCGAGTGCGGCGCCGAGAGCCCGATCGCCCCGCTGCACGTCTGCGACACGTGCTTCGGTCCCCTCGAGGTGGTCTACGACTACGCCGCCATCGGGCGCGTCCTCACGCGCGAGCGGATCGCATCCCGGCCACGGAACCTGTGGCGCTACCGCGAGCTCTTGCCGATCGAAGGCGAGCCGCAGGCAGGGCTCCACTCGGGCTTCACCCCGCTCGTCCGCGCCGACCGGCTGGCGGCTGCCCTCGGGGTCCGCGAGCTGTACGTCAAGGACGATTCCGTCAACCACCCGACGTTCTCGTACAAGGATCGCGTCGTGTCGGTGGCCATCTCCAAGGCGATGGAGTTCGGCTTCGACACGGTGTCGTGCGCGTCGACCGGGAACCTTGCCAACTCGGTGTCGGCGCACGCGGCGCGCGCCGGCCTCGCCTGCTACATCTTCATCCCCGACGACCTCGAGCAGGGAAAGGTCATCGGCTCCACGATCTACGGGCCACGCGCGATCGCCGTCCGCGGCAACTACGACGACGTGAACCGCCTCTGCAGCGAGGTGGCCGACAAGTACGGCTGGGCCTTCGTCAACATCAACATGCGGCCGTACTACACCGAGGGCGCCAAGACCTATGGGTTCGAGGTGGCCGAGCAGCTCGGATGGAAGCTGCCCCGCCACATCGTCGTGCCGACCGCCGGCGGCACGATCCTGCCGAAGGTCGCCAAGGCGTTCCGCGAGCTCCTGGACCTCGGGCTCGCCGAGGGCGACTTCAAGATCTACAGCGCCCAGGCGGCCGGCTGCGCGCCGGTGATCCAGGCGCTCCACAAGCGCACGGAGCTGATCGCGCCGGTGAAGCCCGCCACGATCGCCAAGTCGATCGCGATCGGCAACCCGGCCGACGGGTACTACGTGCTGAAGGCCGTGCGCGACTCCGGCGGCTGGGGCGAGGCGGTCACCGACGAGGAGATCGTCGAGGGCATCCGTCTCCTCGCCCGGACCGAAGGCATCTTCACCGAGCCGGCCGGCGGCACCACCGTCGCGGTTACCAAGAAGCTGATCGAGCAGGGGCGCATCCCGCGCGACGAGTCGATCGTCGTCGCCATCACCGGCAAC
>VBKG01000591.1 GCA_005879585.1 Deltaproteobacteria bacterium
GAAGCGACGAGAACGGGCGCGGCTGGCTCGGCGTGCGGTTTCAGGCGCACCCGCGGGAGGAGCCGTCCGAGGTCATCATCCATGCCTATCTGCTCGACAGGGAATCGGCGCACGAGCAGGAGGCCCTCGGGGCCGTCGGGGTGAACCTCATCTACGGAGCCTTCTTCATCTACGACGCGCCCGAGCGGCTGATCGCCTCGTTGCTCGACGAGCTGTCGCGCGAGCGCGTCGAGATCGACATGGTGAAATTCTCCGGCCCCGCGTTCGCGGGCGTCGACAACCGTCTGATGAGCCTTCAGCTCGTTGAGCTCGGCTTGACGGATGCGGCGATGTTCACCGCGCTCGGCGAGGTCGTGCAGCCGTCGGAAGTCCTCTACAAGAAGGCGATCCTCGTCGAGCGCGGCAGCTTCCGTCCCGCGACGAACTTGACGCTCGATCTTCTCCAGCGCGCGATGGAGCTGTTCTCGAGCGACCCGGCGGTGCGCGAGCGCGGCACGCCCGTCGTGCTGGCCGAAATGACCCTACGCAGCCTGACGGCGGGAGCCGGAGCGGGACATGAAGACTTCCTCGCGCGGGCGGACATCCTTCGCGCGCTGGGCTTCGACGTCCTCATCTCGCGATTCGAACTGTACTATCAGCTGGCCGAGTACCTCGCGCGCTATACCGACGGCCCGATCGGCCTCGCCGTGGGCCTTCCCGCGATTCGTCTCCTCATCGACGAGGCCTTCTACCGGAATCTCGCGGGCGGCAGCCTGGAGTCCACGGGCAGGTTGTTCAAACGTTCGGTCAGGATGTACATCTACCCGGAGCGGGATCCGGTCACGGGACAGGTCCAGACCTGGGACAGCGTGCAGCTCCCGCCGCCGTGGCAGCACCTGCACAGATTGTTGGGGGAGCTCGGCCACATCGTGCCGTTACGATCCTTCGACGAGTCCTACCTGACGATCCACACGCCCGAGGTGCTGGCGCTCATCGAGAAGGACGATCCCTCGTGGGAGCGAATGGTCCCGCCCAAGGTCGCCGAGATCATCAAGGCCAACCGGCTGTTTCGGCGTCGGCAAGATCGGCAGGCAGGCAGCCGCGAGCAGTCCTGAGCTCGGAGGTCGATCATGTCCACCGTTGACCAGGCCGGCACATTCACCCTCGGCGACCGCGTCGTGAAGCGGCTCGGCTATGGCGCCATGCAGCTCGCGGGGCCTGGCGTATTCGGTCCGCCCAAGGATCCCAACGCTGCGCGTGCCGTCCTTCGCGAGGCGGTGGCGAGTGGCGTGAATCACATCGACACCGCGGATTTCTACGGCCCGCACGTCACGAATCAACTGATCCGGGAGGCTCTGCATCCCTATCCCGACGATCTCGTCATCGTCACCAAGATCAGCGCCCGGCGCGGCGAGGACGGATCATGGATCCCGGCGGTGTCGCCCGAAGAGCTGACTCGAGCTGTCCACGACAACCTGCGCAATCTCGGCCTCGACGTGCTCGAGGTGGTGAATCTTCGCAGTGTGTTCGCCATCCATGAGCCCGCCGAGGGGTCGATCGAGCCCTCGCGATCGTCTGCGTGCAGAACGCGTACAACGTAGCCCATCGAAAGGACGATGCCCTGATCGATGATCTTGCCCGCGACGGCATCGCCTATGTGCCGTTCTTCCCACTCGGCGGCTTTAATCCGCTGCAATCGTCGATCTTGTCCGACGTCGCCGAGCGCCTCGGCCGCACGCCGATGCAGGTCGCACTCGCATGGCTCCTTTGCCGCGCCCCCAACATCCTCCTTATCCCCGGCACCTCGTCCGTTGCGCATCTGCGGGAGAACGTCGCGGCGGCGGGGCTGGAGTTGCCGAAGGATGCGATCACGGCGCTGGACGGCATCGCAGCACGCGATCGTTAGGCGGTCGATCAGCATCCGCCGTGCTGCCGGTGATACAGCTCGAGGGATACGAGGCGCGCCAACAGAAGCACGGGGGTGAGCTGGCCCATCATGCCCTCCAGGGCGGCGAGCGAGCGCGCAATGGGATGGAGCGGTGTGATGTCGCCATAACCGACGCTCGTCAAGGTCGTGAGGCTGAAGTAGAGGAGTCGGAAGCGTAGAGTTTGCGGCGCCGCCGTGGCGGGGAAGGTGAACGCTACGGGATCGCTCAGGTCGACCAGCTGGTACGCCAGGGCCCAGCCGTACGCGAGGAGCAGGTAGGCGGCGACCGCGCCTTCGATACGATACAGGGTGATCGGTCCTGCGCGGAATATCTCGAGGAGAATGAGTGCGGTGATGATGGCGGTGAATGTCAGGGACAATGCAGTGTCGGCACGCCCGAGCTCGACGGTCGGGTGATAATGGTAGGTCCAGTGAGTCACGAGTCCGGCCACGACGAGCACGCCGACGAGGATTCGGACGATCCCGCGGCTCCGGAACGCGATCACGATCCCCGACACCAAAACGATGGAGTGGACCACGGGCTGCACTACGTGCGACGTTCCCCCTTGAGCGAGCGGTGCGACGACGAAGACATCGACGGCCAACGTGATGAGGAGGGCGCCGAGACCCCATTCACGGGCTCGTCGGCCAATGAGCGAGCGTCCTGTCGTCATGGTGTGGACAGCAATTCCTCCTGCCGTTACGGTCGCGCCAGATCGCCGGTGCTGAAGGCGAGAGCCGCGGCGCGAGTGCGGACCTCCGCGCGCGCCGACATGTCCACGGTGCGTGCGCGGGCCAGGTTGCGCTCCGCTTCGCGGACGTCGGGGAAGGTCGAGAGGCCGTTCCGGTACGACTCCAGCGTCGCGTCCCACGCCTGCTCGGAGGCGGCGAGCAGTGCCGCCGCCGCCTCGTGCTTCGCGAGCGCGACCTTGGTGTCGTTGTATGCCTTCCACACGTCGCGCACCGCCTTGTCGGTCGCGTGCTCGAGCTCGGCGGTCGCCTGGCGCTGCGTCGACTCCGCGAGCCGCACGTTGTTCCGGCGCTCGAACCCGTCGAACAGCGTCCATTCGAGCCGGAAGCCCGCGTCGTACTGGAGCTCGTGCACACCCTGGTACGCGCTGTTCTCGACCTTCAGCTCCCCGATGTTCCCGGCCACCGCCGTGCGGGCGGCGAGCTTCGGCCAGTAGTCGGCACGCGCTTTCCGGACCTCAGCCTCCCCGGCGCGCACCGCCGCGAGTCCCGCGATCAGGTCCGGCCGCTGCCCGAGCGCGCGATCGATCGCCTCGTCCACCGACTCCGCGACGCCGGACGGCAGCGGCTCCTGGGAGACGTCGGCGATGTCGATCGGCGTGCCGGGGCGGATGCCGATGCTCTCGAGGAGCGCCATGCGGGCGTCGTGCTCGGCGGCGAGCGCGTCCTGGAGCTCGTACGTCGCCCGAGCCGACTCCTCTCGCGCC
>VBKG01000592.1 GCA_005879585.1 Deltaproteobacteria bacterium
CTCGGGCGGGTCGTACCCCTCGATGATCGGGTGGTGCGTGGCGTGGAAGTGGCGGGTGGCGTGACGGTTCGGCGAGCTGTCGCAGCAGCCGACGTGCCCGCACGTCCGGCAGAGCCGGAGATGGACCCAGATCGAATCCGTCTTCAGGCACTCCTCGCAGCCGAGCGCGCTCGGCACGACTTTGCGCACGCCGGCCGTGTGGGAGCAGTCCTCAGCCATGAGACCTCCTCGGGTCGGCGGCGAGATACGCATGCAGCGCCGCCACCACCTGCGCGCCCTCGCCGACGGCGGCCGCGACGCGCTTCACCGACCCGGCGCGCACGTCACCGATCGCGAAGATGCCGGGGCGGCTCGTCTCGAGCGGCCGGTGACCGTTCCCGAGCTCGCCGCCCGTGCGCACGAAGCCCTTGTCGTCGAGCGCGACGTCGGACGCGGACAGCCACCGGGTATTCGGATCGGCGCCGATGAAGAGAAAGAGGTGCTGGATGGGGCGCCGCGTCTCCTCGCCCGACGGCTGGCGGCAGCGGACGGCCTGCAGCGTACCCCCCCGTCCTTCGAGGGCGGTGACCTCGGTGCCCGTCAGCACCTCGACGTTGGGCAGGGCACCGATCCGGTCGACGAGGTAGCGCGACATGCTCGCCTGGAGATCGGGCCCGCGGACCAGGACCCACACCTTCGCGACCTGGCCGGCGAGATACACGATCGCCTGTCCCGCCGAGTTGCCGGCACCCACGAGCGCGACCTCCTGCCCCGTGCAGAGCTTCGCCTCGAGCGGCGAGGCCCAGTAGTGGACGGACGCGGCTTCGAAGTCCGCGAGATTCGGCACATCGAGGCGACGGTATTGAGCGCCGCTCGCGATCACGACGGCGCGCGTCTTGACCCGCTCGTCGGTCGCGAGCCCGAGCTCGAAGCGCGCGCCGTCGCCCGGCGGCAGGCATCGCAGGCGCACGACCTCGTCCGGGATCGCCATCTCGGCGCCGAACTTCTCCGCCTGCGTGTACGCCCGCGCCATGAGCGCCATCCCGGCGATGCCCGTTGGAAAGCCCATGTAATTCTCGATCCGCGCCGACGCCCCGGCCTGGCCGCCGAACGCGCGGCAGTCGAGCACCATCACCGCGAGCCCCTCGGACGCCGCGTACACCGCCGCCGCGAGACCCGCCGGGCCGGCGCCGATGATCGCCACGTCGTAGACCTTGCTCGGATCGACCGCCCGCACGAGGCCGAGGCAGCGGGCGACCTCCGGCTCGGTGGGGTTCCGCAGCATCTGCCCGTTCGGGCAGAGCACGATCGGCAGGGTCGACGCGTCGACGCTGAAGCGCTCGACGAGCGTCCGCGCGCAAGAATCCTGATCGGGGTCGAGCGTATGGTGGGGATGCCCGTTGCGGGCCAGGAAGCCCGCCAGCCGGAGCACGTTGCCGTCGCCGGCGTGGCCGACGATCAGCGGCCCCGCGAGCCCGCTCTCGATGAGGCCGACGCGACGGAGGATGAGCGCGCGCATGATGCGCTCCCCGAGATCGGCTTCGGCCACCAGGACCTCGCGCAGCTTGGCCGGCGGAATGACGATCGTCTCGACGTCTTTCAGGGCCTGCGCGTCCACCAGCGACGGGCGGCCGGACAGCTGGGTCAGCTCGCCCATGAACGAGCCCGGACCGTGCGTGACGATCGCCTCCTCGCGTCCGAGCGGGTTGTGCTGCGTGATCGCGACCTCGCCCCTCAGGACGACGAACATCCCGGGGCTGACCTCGCCCGTCGTGACCAGTCGCTCGCCCGCGCGGTAGGCGCGACGCTCGCCGAAGCGGTGCAGGCGGTCGACCTCCGCGGGCTCCAGGACGGGAAACATCTGACCGTAGCGCGTTTCGATGACCGGGCGGGCGGGTGCGGGCATGAGGCCACGACCATATGCCTCTTTTCCGTCGAGGCAATCCTTCACCGAGGTCGCCACGAAGTGCGACCGCGGCCATGATCAACTGCTAACCAGGCGATCGACGACTGAGCGCCGGTGCGCGCGGTGTGCCGCCTGGCTGAGCCGCGCTGCCTGCCATCCGGGCAGCCGGGCCTGGGCGGTTGCCTGTCCAATGGGCATTCTCGGTTCATCCTCGCGGGCACACGAGTTGCTTCCGGACGTGATGCGACAGAGTCCCGAGATCGAGATCGAGCGCCACATCGCACGCTGCCGGATGATCCTCTCCGTCGCCGGCTTCGTCGCGGTGTACGTCGATCCCACGCCGCCGACGCTCACGCGGTGGCTGCCGCTCACCGGCGGACCGTTCACGCTCGATCCGCACGCGTTCGCGGTGATGCTGGCGTACCTCGCCTACAGCGCGACGGTGTACCTGATCGTCAGCCGCGGGCTGGCCGCTCCGGCGCGCACCGCGACCGTCTCGACCTGGTGCGACGTCCTCTTCGGCGGCTGCATCGCGCTCGTCACGGAGGGCGCGAACAGCAGCCCCTCCTACGTGTTCTTCGCCTTCGCGGTGCTCGCCGCCGGCTTCCGCGGCGGGCTGCCGCGGGCGCTCGCCGTGACGGCGGCGAGCGTCGCGCTGTATCTGAGCCTCATCCTCGTGTCGCGCCCCGACGGCGCCAATCTCTACACGATGCGCCCCGTGTATCTCGCCATCACCGGGTACCTCGTCGGGTACCTCGGCGAGCAGCGTTTGACGCTCGAATCGCGCGTCCGCGACCTCGAGGCCGCGGCCGAGCGCGAGCGCATCGCCCGGTCGCTGCACGACGGCTACGTGCAGGCGCTCGCCGGCGTCAACCTGCGCCTCGGGACCTGCCGCGAGCTGCTCCGCCGCGGCGAGACCGCGGAAGTATTCGCGGAGCTCACCGAGCTCCAGGCCGGCGTCAATCGCGAGCACGACCAGATCCGGAGCTACGTGCGTTCCCTGACCGACCGGGACATGCCCGGCCCTCCGGAGACACTCGACGCCGACGCCCGGTTCGCGGTCCGCGTGCACTTCGACGGCCGGCTGCCGCTCGTCGAGCACGTCCTGCAGATCATGCTCGAGGGCGCACGGAACGTCGGCCGTCACGCGCACGCGCGCTCCGCCGCCATCACCGCCGACACGAACGGCGCGACGGTCCACATCACGATCACGGACGACGGCGTCGGCTTCCCGGCGGGCTCCGCGCCGCCGTGGTCGATCTCGTCCCGTGCGGCCGAGGTCGGGGGCGAGGTGCGGCTCGGCGACGCGGAGCAGGCCGGGGCGCACCTCGAGATCGACCTTCCCGGAGTCTGATGCTCCGGATCATCATCGCCGACGACCATGCGCTCTTCCGGGAGGGCCTCAAGTCGCTCTTGAAGCTCCATCCCGAGGTGAGCGTCGTCGGTGAGGTCGAGATGGCGGCGGACGTCGGACCGGCAATCGCGCGAACGCCGTGCGATCTGCTCCTCCTCGATCTGCAGAGCTGCCCAACGAGCACGCAGCGCCGCGCAGTTGAGCAGCCGGCGGTCTGCGACACGGCTCGTTCCGCCGCGCGATTCGGTCGGGCGTCCAACCTTCGTCTACATCGGC
>VBKG01000288.1 GCA_005879585.1 Deltaproteobacteria bacterium
CGCACGGCGAGCAGCGCGCGGTAGTGGGCGATGGCGCCGTCGGCGTCGCCCTGCGCGGCTAGGATCGCCGCCAGGTTGGTGTGGGCGTCGGCGTACGCCGGGTCGAGGCGCAGCGCGGCTTCGTATTCGGCGGCGGCGTCGGCGAGCCGCCCGTTCGCCGCGAGCACGTTCCCGAGGTTGTTGTGCGGATCGGCGTACGTCGGCTTCGCACGGATGGCCTCCCGATAGTGGGCAGCCGCATCTTCGAGCCGGCCCGCCTGCGCGAGCGTGTTGGCGAGGTTGTTGTGGACGAGCGCGTGATCGCCCGCCAGGCGGAGCGCCATGCCGTACTCGGCCATCGCCGCGTCGAGCTGGCCCTGAGCGGCGAGCGCGTTTCCGAGGTCGTCGTGCGCCTCGCCGTCGTCTGGGTCGACGCGGAGCGCCTCCTTGAACTGGACGGCGGCCTCGGCGACGCGGCCGTCATTTGAGAGCAGCATGCCGAGGTTGATGTGCGCCATGGACGAGTCGGGATCCTTGGCCAGGGTGTCGCGCCAGATGGTCTCCGCGTCGCGATAGAGGAGCGCCTGGCGCCAGGTGAGCGCACCGAGCACGACGAGTACCGTGGCGCAGAGCGGGGCCGGGCGGCGGAGGCGCGTCGCGCCGGCGGCAGCGGCGAGCGCGATCAGCGGCACGCTGGCCAGGTACTGAAAATGGTCGGCCACGAACGAGTAGCGCATCGGGTAGACGTTCACGAACCCGAGCGCGGGCGCGAGCGTCGCGGCGTAGCAGAGGACGGCGACCAGCGGACCGTCGCCGAGGCGCCGTCGCCAGACATAGAGCGCGGCGACCGCGACAACTGCGCCGATCGGGAAGAGGTACTGCCACCAGACGCCCGCATCGATCCGCCACCGCGCGTAGATGAAGGCCAGCGAGTGCGGCCAGAGGAGCTTCGCTGCGTAGAACCAGAGCGCGCGGCCCGCGATCAGGCAGCGCTCGACGAGCGAGAGCCTCCAGAGCTCGCCGGCCGCGCCCACGTGGTGCGCCTCCATCCAGCCGGTCATGACCCCGGCGGCCGCGCCGAGCGCGAAGAAGGGCAGGAGCGGCACGACGTCGACCCGCCCGCGCTTCCACCAGAGGATCAGGAGCAGCACCACCGGCAACGTGCAGGTGACCGTCTTCGCGAGGAGCGCGCCGACGAAGAGGCCGAGGGCCGGGACGTAGGCGGCGCGCGCGCCGCCGGCGTAGCGCAGGTAGGTAAGGAGCGCGCCGAGGTAGAGCGCGCCCGAGAGCACGTTCTTCCGCTCCGTGACCCAGGCAACCGACTCGACGTGCACCGGATGGACCGCGAACACGGCTGCCGCGAACCATGCTCCGGGCAGTGCCAAGCGCCGGCCGATCACCCAGACGAGGATCGCGTCGAGGCCGTGCAGGAGCACGTTGACGAGATGGTAGGCGAGGGCCTGGACACCCCAGAGGTGATGGTCGAGCCAGAGGCTCGTGAAGGTGAGCGGGTAGTACTGCGGCACGGCGCCGGGTTCGAGCCAGATGCGCCGGAGCCCATCGAGCGTCCGCAGCGTCGCGTTGGCCGTGACGTACGCGTCGTCGTCCCAGATGAAGCCGGCGTTGAGCGCGGGAAGGTACGCCGCCACGACGAGGAGCCCGAGGGCCAGCGCGGGGGCGCCGCCGGCGACCGCGCCCCGACGGTCTGCCACCACCGGCGCCGGCTGCCCCTGCCGCCCGCTCCTCCGGGCCCGCGGCCGCTGATTCGGTGACGAGCGCGTCGGCCGGGCCATGGTTCGGGCGCGAGCCGCGAGGCTAGTGCAAAACGGATCCGCCGACAACCGTCCGGCATCTCTTGCCGGCATCAGCGCGCATGTGCCGGCAACGTCAGGATTGTAACGGTCTACGGCGCCCGCCGCAGGGCCGAACCCTTCATTCGCAAGGGCTATCGGCGAGCCCGTGCCCCTCCGGCCGGGGCATCGTCCTTGCTAAGTCCGACACTCCTGTTGGTGGGTCCCAGGGGGGCGAGCGCCGTTCAGGCGCTCGAGAGCGGTGACCCCCGGGAAAGGACCAACATGAATTTCGCGACACGATTGATTCGGGATGAGCGGGGGCAGGACCTCGCCGAGTACGCGATCGCCCTCGCCGTGATCACGATCGCGGTGATCGCCGCGGTGCAGCTCGTGGGCACGCGCGTCACGACGCTCTGGAACCAGGCGGCGACCACCCTGCAGAACGCCGCGAGCTGAGGTCTGACATGAGACGGTTGATTCGCGACGAGCGCGGGCAGGACCTCGCCGAGTACGCGATCGCCCTCGCCGTGATCACGATCGCGGTGATCGCGGCGGTGCAGCTCGTCGGGACCAACGTCATGACTCTCTGGAACCAGGCCGCGACGACGCTTCAGAACGCGGCGAGCTGACCGTCCGCCGGCCGCTCGTCGCGTTCGGCGACGAGAAAGCGCGGCCGGATCACGACCAGCAGCGCCGGCAGCACCACCAGCGCCGTCGCTGCGCTACTCACCATCCAGAGCGCCAGAAGCGCGGCCATCTCGCCGACGAAGCGCAGCGAGGTGGCCGTGAAGCACAGCATGCCCGCGGTCATCGTGACCGCGGTGAAGGCGACCGTCCGTCCGGCGTGCCTGAGGGCCTCGTGCGTGGCCGCCTCGAGCGTCGCCCCGGCCCGGACCGCCTCGCCGACGCGGCTGAGGACGTAGATGCCGTAGTCGATGCCGAAGCCGACCCCGACGCCGATCACGGGTAGCGTGTTCAGGTCGAGGCCGATCCCGCGCGCCGCCATGTAGGCGTTGACCACCACGTTCGCCAGCGCCAGGGGAATGATGAGCAGCACCGCCGCCGTCACCGAGCGGTAGGTCGGCACGAGCACGAGGAAGATCACCAGGAACGACGCGACGGTCATGCGCGCCTGGCTGCGCAGGATCTCGTCGTAGATGGCGGCCATGATGCCGATGAAGCCGCCGGCCAGACGGAACTGCACGTGGGGCAGGGGGTGCGCCGTGATGAACGCCCGGGCCGCCGCGACCAGCGCCCGCACGTGCTCCACGGTGTGATCGCGGCAGTAGAAGGTGATGGGGGCGGTCGCGAAGTCCGGCGTGAAGTACTGCGTGCTCGTGCTCGGGAAGACCGAGCCCCAGTAGCTGAAGAACATCGTGCGGATGGCCGGCTCCTCCTCCGGGATGACGGCCCAGCGCGGCTCGAGCTCGTGAAAGAGCTGCCCCATGCTCTTCAGGATGTCGACGAGCGAGAAGCTCGCCCCGACGACCGCCGTGCGCTCGAGGGCGCGCTGGAAGCTCTCGATGGTGCGCAGCACGCCGACGCGCTGGAGGGCGTCGCGCTCGTCGCCCTCGGCGACCACCATGAACGGCTCGCTGCCGCCGAACGCGCCCTGGACGGCACGGTGGCTCTGATTGTACTCGGCGTCGGCGGCGAGCACGCGTGACGCCGACGCGGGATCGCCGATCCGGACGCTCGGCAGGAGCGCGACGGCGACGGCCGCGACGACCGCAGCGCCGCCGAGGGCCACCCATCGGCCGCGTGGGCCGAGGACGCCCGTGGCGAGACGGTCGAGCGCGCGCGCGGGCCACGCGGTCTCGCGCGCGCGGATGCGCCGCGGGTCGGGGGCGCGCAGGCGGCTGTAGACGATCGGGTTCAAGAGGAGCTCGGTCACGATCAGCGACAGCAGCCAGAGCGTGGCGGTGACGGCCAGCTGGCGGAGTGCGGGAATCGCGACGATCGCGATCGCCAGCACGCCGAGGGCGTCGGTCAGGATGCCGGCCATGGTGGGCGCGAAGAGGCCGACGAAGGAGCTGCCGATCGCGTCGGACTTCGGCCGGCCGCGCGCCAGCTCCTCGTAGTACCGGTCGTGCATCTGGGCCGAGTGGCTGACCGCGCGCGCCGTGATCAGGAAGGGGATGACGAGCGTCAGCGGGTTCAGCGCGAAGCCCGTGAGGCGCATGAGGCCGAATCCCCAGAGCGCGGCGAGCCCGCCCGAGATCGTCGGGCGGAGCGCCCCGCGCCAGTCGCGGAAATAGCCGTACAGGAGCACCCACGTGAGGACGATGGCGACGGCGAACGCCGCCAGCACCTGCCGCTCCAGGCGAAGGATCCAGCCGTTCAGCCGTGGCTGTCCGCTCACGTAGACCGCGACCCGTTCGTCGGCGAGCGGCAGCACCGTCGCGTTCACCGCGTCGAACAACCGGCGGTAGTCGACCCGGCGCTCGTCGAAGCCGGCGCGGATGAGCGCGGCGCGCTCGTCGACGGAGACCATGGAGCCGAAGGCGTAGGACTGGAGAACCTCGCGCCGGATCTCGGCGGCTTCCGCTTCCTGCTGCGGCGGCCGGAGGACGATCGGCTCGCTCGCAATCATCCCACCGGGCCGCACGCGCGCCCACCGCGTCGAGCGATGTGCTACCGACGTCACCTGGTCGTGGTTGACGCCGGGCAGCGCGTCGACGGCCTCGGTGGCGCGGTAGATGGTGGCCAGGATGGGCGCGGTGAAGATCGTCCCGCTCCGTGCCTCGAGCATGACGCTCAGGACGTTCGCCTCGCTGAAGTTCCGGTGGTAGCGGTTGTGGACCGCGATGAACGGGTGACCCTGGGGGAGCAGGTCGCCCTCGCGGAAGCCGAGCTCGAGCCGGACGGCGGCGAGCCCGAGCGCGAGCGACACGACGAGAACGCCGGCGACCACGCGGCCGCCGTGGCCGATCAGCCACGCGACGAGGCGGTGCATGGCGCCGAGCGGCCATAGCGCGGTGGAACGGCGGCGGTCAACGGCGCCCGCCTTTTTTTCTTGACGGCGTCCGGAGGGCACGCTACAGCGACGGATGCTCGTGAGCTGTCACGCGCGACGCACGCTGGCCGCCGCCCTGGGGCTCCTCGCCTCCGGCATCGCGCGGAACGTCCACGCCGCAGCGCTCGCCAACTCGATCAGCGTCTCCGGCGACAGCATCTCGCGCGGCTACGACGCCAATACCGGCTCGTGCAACTACGGCGACAACGTCTCCCGCAGCTGGGCCACGGGCGACGACCACGGCACGAGCTTCTGCAGCGCCGGCCCGACGGGCACGTACAGCCACGCCGAGCGCCTCGAGTGCGCCGCCGGCGGCAACATCACCAACTTCAACGACGCGCAGACGGGCGCCACCATGCTCGGCGACTTCGCCTCGCAGGCGACGACCATCAAGATGAACCTCTCCTCGTCGCTCGCCCCGCGGTACGTGCCGGTCTTCATGGGCCACAACGACGCGTGCTCGCACACGACCAGCCGGACGGGCAACAGCTGCAGCGGCGACTCCGACCCGAACAACTACTGCCGCCCCACCAACGCCGCGTTCGAGCGCGAGTTCCGCCGCGGTCTCGACCAGCTGATCCAGATTCCGAGCGTGCGCATTGCCGTGCTGGCCCTGGTCCGCATCTCCGAGCTCTGCAACTTCACGTCGAAGTCGAGCTGCGGCGCGGGCTTCGGCGCCCACTGCAGCTCGGTGTGGGGAACGTTCAACATCTGCGAGTCGCTCACCACGGACTGCTCCGACCAGCGCCGCATCGACATGTACAACACGCTGGTCGGCTACAACGAGGTCCTGGAGGGGGTCACCGCGGAATACGCCGCGATTCCCACGGGCGGCCTGTCGGCGACGGGCGCAGTCAACCATCCCGCCGATGGCGCGCACGCGAAGCTCGCCGAGTTCTCGTGGAACGGCCTCCAGTGCAGCCCGACGATTCCGTGCTGTGCCGCGTCCGGCGACCCACTCACCAACGCGAGCTGCAGCGCGACGGATACGACCACGTTCTATCCGGGCGGCTTCTGGCCGAGCTGCACCTCGAATGCCGACTGCGACGACCACGACCCGTGCACCACGGACACCTGCGACGGCACGGGCGTCTGCCAGCACACCGCCGCGCCCGACGGCACCGCGTGCAACGACGGCAGCGCCTGCACCCAGACCGACACGTGCCAGGGCGGCACGTGCGTCGGCGCCAATGCCGTCGTCTGCACCGCGCAGGACCAGTGTCACGTGGCCGGGACCTGCGATCCCGCCACGGGGATCTGCTCCAACCCGAACGCGTCCAACGGGCTCCCGTGCAACGACGGGAACGCGTGCAGCCAGACCGATACGTGCCAGGCCGGCACGTGCACGGGCGGGAGCTTCGTCGTCTGCTCCGCATCCGACCAATGTCACGACGCCGGGACGTGCAACCCATCGACCGGCGCGTGCTCGAACCCCGCGAAGCCGAACGGTGCTGCGTGCAACGACGGCAACGCCTGCACGCAGACCGACACGTGCCAGGCGGGTATCTGCACGGGCAGCGGCGCGCTGACCTGCACGGCGCAGGACCAGTGCCACGACGCGGGCGTCTGCAACCCGTCGACGGGCGCGTGCACGAACCCCGCGAAGACGGACGGGACGGCGTGCAACGATGGCAACGCCTGCACGCAGACCGACACGTGTCAGTCCGGGACCTGCACGGGCGCGAACGCCGTCGTCTGCTCGGCATCCGATCAGTGTCACGACGCCGGCACCTGCAACCCGGCGACGGGCGCGTGCTCGAATCCGGCGAAGCCGAACGGGATCTCGTGCAACGACGCGGACGCCTGCACGCAGACCGACACGTGTCAGGGCGGCGTCTGCACGGGCAGCAACGCGGTCGTCTGCCCGTCGCCCGACCAGTGCCACACCGCCGGGACGTGCAACCCGTCGACCGGAGTCTGCTCGAACCCCGCCAAGCCGAACGGCAGCGCCTGCAACGACGGGAACGCGTGCACGCAGACGGACACGTGTCAGGGCGGCACGTGCACGGGCGCCAACCCGGTGGTGTGCGTCGCGGACCAGTGCCACACCGCCGGGACGTGCAACCCGTCGACCGGAGTCTGCTCGAACCCCGCCAAGCCGAACGGCACCGCCTGCAACGACGGCAACCTGTGCACGCAGAGCGACGCCTGCCAGGCCGGCGTCTGCACGGGCGCCAACGCCGTCGTCTGCCCCGCGCCGGATCAGTGCCATGATCCCGGGACGTGCAACCCGTCGACCGGCGTGTGCTCGAACCCGCCGAAGCCGAACGGCAGCGCCTGCGACGACGGGAGCGCGTGCACGCAGACGGACACGTGCCAGGGCGGCACGTGCACCGGCGGCAACGCCGTCGTGTGTCCCGCGCCCGACCAGTGCCACGACCCCGGCACGTGCGACGTCGCGACGGGCGTGTGCTCGAACCCCTCCAAGGCGGATGGCATCGCGTGCAACGACGGGAACGCGTGCACGCAGACGGATATGTGCCAGGGGGGCACCTGCACGGGCGGGAACAGCGTCGTGTGTCCCGCGCCCGACCAGTGCCACGACGCTGGCACCTGCAGCCCGTCGACGGGCGCATGCTCGAACCCGGCCAAGCCCGACGGGACGGCGTGTGACGACGGCAACGCCTGCACGGCGGCGGACCACTGCACCGCGGGCATGTGCGGCGGTGACTCGACCACGTGCGGCGACGGCGTCGTCCAGCCCGGCTGCGGCGAGCAGTGCGACGACGGCCCCGGCAATGGCACCGATCACTGCTGCGCGGCGGACTGCCGCGTCATCGACCACGACGGCGACGGAGTGTGCGATCGCGACGACCCGTGCACGGGCCCGGCGGCGATCGGGCGGAGTCACCTCTCCGTGAAGAAGCTCGGCACACCGCCGGGCGACGATGCGCTGTCGTTCAAGGCGGACGTGACGCTGCCGTCGCCGTTCGACCCAGCGCTCGATCCGCTCACGAACGGCATCCGGCTGATCGTCGCGGGGGCGCGCGGCACGATCGTCGACGTCACGGTGCCGGGTGGTGCGTATGCCGATCCTCCCCGTCGCGGCTGGACGGCCGGGGGGACCATCACTCGCTACGTCGACCGGAGCGGCGCGCCGCTCGCAGGCATCACGGGTGTCGTGGTCCAGGACCGTTCCTCGCGCGCGCCCGGTCTCGTCCGGGTGACGGTCAAGGGGAAGGGCGGCGCCTACCCAGTGTCGTTCGCTGACTTCCCGCTCGCGGTCGAGGTGATCCTCGATCCGCCGACCGCTGAGACGGGGGAGTGCGGCGACGTCCGCTACGTCGGGCCGCCGCCGGCGCCGGCCTGTGCGTTCAACGGATCCGGGACGACGCTCACCTGCAAGTGAGCAGTGACGCGCGCGGCGGGGCGCGCTATCGTCCCCGCATCATCACCGTCCGGCGCGCCGAGGACCGCGGGCACACCCGGCTGCCCTGGCTCGACAGCCGCCACACGTTCTCCTTCGACCGCTACGGTTCGACCTCGCCTGAGCCGACTACAGCTTGTTGAACGCCGCGTTGACCCGGGCCCACGTCTCGCCGGTGCGGAACACGCACACGACCGCACCTTCCGCGTCGCGGAGCTCGAGCGGACCGCTGCCGGCGGGCGTGTAGGCGAGTGCGTACGCCGCGCCCTGCATGGCGAAGCGGAGCTCGATCGGCGACGCGCTGGTGGGTGAGGGCACGTGGCAGTCGAGCGAGCCGACGTCGTGGCGCAGGATCACCTCGACGAGCACGTGGCTGGTGACGTCCGGAAACGGCAGCAGGTGATGCTCGGCGCGCCGCACGACCGCTTCGAGGTAACGGCGCACGGGCTCGAGGCCGTCGCTCGCGGTCGGCATCTCAGCCCGCGAGCTCGCTCGGCGTCGCGGCGACGCTGATCGTCTCCCCGCCGCGCAACACGCGTATGGCGACGGAGCGGCCGATCAGCTCCGCCGCCATGAGGCGCTGCAGGTCGCCGACGCCCTCGACGGGCTCGCCCCCGAGCTCGACGATGACGTCGCCCCGCCGGAGCCCCGCGCCGGCCGCCGGGCTGCCGTCGACGACCTCGACCACTTCCACGCCGGCGCGCCGCCCGAGCGTCTGCACCAGCCGCGGCGGCAGCGGCCGCCGGCCGCCGGCGATGCCGAGGTAGGCGCGGCGGAAGCGGCCCTCGCGCATGAGCGTGGTGAGGATGCGACCCGTCGTCCGGTTGATCGGCACCGCGAGCCCGAGCCCGACGCCCGCGACGGCGGTGTTGATCCCGACCACGCGCCCGCGGCTGTCGGCCAGCGCGCCGCCGGAGTTCCCCGGGTTCAGGGCGGCGTCGGTCTGGATGACGTTCTCGACGATCCGGCTCGCGGAGCCGGCACGCGTCGGCAGCGAGCGGCCGAGCGCGCTCACCACGCCCGCCGTCACGGAGCCGGCGAAGCCGAGCGGGTTGCCGATGGCGACCACGAGCTGGCCGACGCGCAGCCGGTCGGCGTCCCCGAGCTCCGCGGGAGCGAGGTCCGACGCCGCGACGCGGACGACCGCCAGATCGGACAGGGGATCGCTGCCCACGACGTGAAAGGCGAAGTCACGGCCGTCGGTGAACGATGCCGTGCCGCCGGACGCCCCTTGCACGACGTGCGCCGAGGTGAGGGCAAAGCCGTCGGGTGTGATGATGACCGCCGAGCCGGCGCCTTCCGCCTGCCGGCCGCCGCGCAGGCGCCGCGCGACGCGGAGGCTCGTCACCGACGGCGTCACGCGGTCGGCGACCGACGCCACGATCGTCGAGTACGCGTCGAGCGCCTCGCTCTCGGCGACGGCGGCGCGGGCCTCGTCGCGCGCTGCCGAGTTCTCGCGTTCGTGCTCGATGAAGTGGACGCCGTGCATGCCGACACGCGATCCTTACCGTCCGGCGCCGGTCCAGTCGAGGCCCCTCGCGCGATCGCGCGTCTCCGCCCGGTGTGCCATAGCGAGTAGGTGAAGTCCGACCCGCGCATGCCGTTCGGCGGCATCAAGCGCTCGGGATACGGGCGCGAGCTGTCGGAGTACGGCATCCGGGAGTTCGTCAACATCAAGAGCGTCACGCTATTCTGACGCCGTCGTGGATCCCGTCACGGTCGCCGTCCAGCCGGGCCTGGCGCCGGCCCTGAGCCTCGGCGCCGACGCCGGCGCGCTCGCTGCCGCGGCGTCCACGCTCCGCGTGTACACGTTTGCCGGCGACGTCCTCTCACTCGGCCGCTATCACGTGCTGCCGTCGGGCGGCGGCGAGACGCGCGTGCGCCTGCACCGCCGGCACACGGGCGGGCGCGCCGTGGCGTTCGGCGACGGGTTCGTCGGCATCGCGCTCACGCTGCCGCACCGCTCGGCGCTCGTTGCGGCGGAGCCGCTGGCGCTCGCTCCGGAGCAGGTGATGAACCGTTGCGTGCGCGGCATCCTCACGGGCCTGAAGACGGCGGGGGTCGCGCCGTTCTATCCCGGGCGGGACTTCATCACCGTCAATCGTCGGCCGATCGGCGTCGTGACGTTCGAGGTTGTCGCGAGCGGCGCGCTGCTGTTCGAGGCGATTCTCGCCACCGAGCGCGACTTCGGACTCACGGCCGCGCTGCTCGACGCGGTCGATCCGGCGGGACTCGTTCCGGGGGAGATGCTGACCGCCGACACGACGACGTCGCTTGCGCGCCTCGGGACGCGGCTGTCGCTCGACGACGTCGCCACGCTCGTCCGGCGCGGGTACGAAGAGGCCTTCGGTATCCGGTTCGAGGCCGCGGCCCTGCCCATGGCTGCGCCGATGGACGAGGACCGCTGGCTCCGCCAACGCGCTCTTCGTCCGGAGCTCGCCCATCGGGCGACTACGCGGACCCAGCTCGGCGCCCTCGAGGCGCACGTCGCCGTCGAGGACGACACGATCGCGGACGTCATGCTCGCGGGCGACTTCATCGCCAACTCGCCCGCCATCGCCGCGCTCGAGGATGCGCTTCGCCGCGGCCGCGCGGAGCGGCCGCCCATCGAGGATGCCGTGCGGCGTGTCTTCGGACAGCCCGCGAACTTCATCCTCGGCGTGGGGCCGGTCGACACCGTCGCCGAGACCATCGTGCGTGCGCTCGCCGCATGAGCGTCGCCGAGCGGCTCCGCGCCGGCGACGTCGAGGACCGGCTCGCGGCGATGGCGGAGCTCGCCGCGCCGGACGCGGGCGACGCCGAGCTCGACGCGCTCGCCAGCTGCCTCGGTCACGACCGGAAGATCGTTCAGCGGCGCGCCGCCGAGGCATTCGGAGCCCTCGCCGCCGGCGGGGTGCCGGTGCGCCCCGTCCTCGAGAGAGCGCTGCACGCGCCCGGCGCCCGGCAACGCTGGGGCGCGGCCTACGCCCTCGCACTCATCGGCGCCCCGCCGCCCGAGACGTTGCCGGTACTCCTCGAGGCGCTCGGTGAGGACGACGGGGACCTCCGCTGGGCGGCCGCGCGCATCCTCGTCCGCATGCGCGACGACGCCGCGTTGCGACCGACGCTCGTCGACCTCGCGGCGGCCGGGAACGCGCCGCAGCGGAAGATGGCGCTCTACTGCCTGCGGGACCTCGAGGCGCCGTCGAGCGACGCAGAGCGCGCCGCGCTCGTCGCACTGCGGGACGCAGACACCGCCGTCCGCCTCGCGGCGCTGTCCGCGCTGCCCGCGGTGGCGGTCGACCGACCCGCCACCGCGCGCGCGGTGCTGGCGTCGCTCGAGGACGGTGATGGCGGGGTGCGCCGCGCCGCCGCCGCGGCGCTCGGCAAGCTCGGCAGCCGGTCGGACGAGATCACCGCGGCGCTCCGCGCCGCGGCCGGAGGCGCCGACGTCTCGTTGACGCGGGCGGCGGAGCGCGCGATGCGCCAGCTCGGCGTTCCCAAGCGCTAGGACCAAGATTCTCCGCGCGCGAAGCGCGCGGCCGAGCGAAGCGAGCGGGGAGTGAGGACCCGCCGGGCTTCGCCCGGCGGGGCGAGGGGTGGAACCCCTCGCGTAGACTAGAGCGGCGCCCCGGGCTCGCGCCTGCGAGGCTGGATCACCTGCTCGCTCGCGAGCGTGCCCACGGTCTCGCACGGTCCGCTGCGCCGGCGGAGCAGGATGATGTGCGGCGAGACGTCGCGCACCAGACGAGAGCCGAACACGGTGGGGCTCCGGAAGTCGGCGGCCCGCTCGTAGCAGAACTCGCCGCGCAGCAGCGCTCCCACGAGCGCACGGTCCGGTCGCGGCGACGAGGTGAAGTATTCGGCGTAGCGGGCGCTCGACAGCACGATCAGGTCGGGCGCGTCGGGCCCGGGATAGTGGAGCCCGTCGGCTTCGAGCTTGATCCGCACCACGGGACGCGTCGGTGCGAGGCGCGGAAGATACGACGGCTCGACGTCGGTGCCGACGAGGCCGGACGCGGCGTTGGCGGCAATCCAGCTCTCCGCGCGGTAGCGTGCGTCGGTCAGGAGGCGTACGTCCATCGATGCGCCGCGCGCGATGCCGGCCGCGACGACGAGACAGACGAGCGCACGTCTCGCCGAGGCGCGCGGCGATTCCGCGTCGCCCCACAGTGCCGCGAGGCCGAGGCCGGCGAACGGCGCCATGGCGGCGAGCATGGGCAGCACGTAGCGCGGCACGACGTACAGGATCGGGACGATGAACGTGACGTAGTAGGACAGCGCCATCACGAACGGCACCTCGGCGCCGCGGACACGTCGGATGGCGGCGAGGATGAGCCCGGCGACGCATGCCGCCGCGAACGGCAAGCCGAGCGTGCCGGTCGTCGCGTTGAACGCGCGACCCGTGACCCGCACGAACCGCGCCGGCGACAGCGGCACGCCGAAATACGGCATGGCGGTCGGGCCGGTCAGCTGCCGGGCGTGGGCGAGGTACCCCGCGGGGTCGACGGCGACGAGCGAGGCAAGCCCGTAGACGACGACGAACGAGGCGAGCGCGGCGAGCGGTTTCGCGTCGAGCAGCCGGCCGCCCTGCCAGCGCCGCCAGAGGAGCGGCAGCGGCAGCAGCGCGAAGCAGGCGTACGCCTGGTCCTTTGTCGCGATGGCGAGCGCCGCCGCGGCGCCGAGCAGCACGAAGGTGCGGATCGCCGAATCTCCCCGCGCCACACGCACCGCGAGCCAGAGAGCGCCCATCGCCCAGCAAAGGTACGGGATGTCGACGTTGGTCGTGTGCGCGTAGAAGACGGTGACGGGGGACGAAAGAAAGACGATCGCCGCGAGGATGCCTGCGCGGCGGCCGAACAGCTCCGCCGCCGTGAGTCCCGCGAACACCGCAGCCGCCGTGCCCATCACGGCGCTCACGAGCCGCGCGAGGAGCGCCAGCCGGCCGAGCGCGACGAGCGGGTGCGCCAGCCCATACGGGTAGACGGCGGTGATCGCGCCGATTTCGCCGCGCAGCTTGAGCCACGCCACATACGGGCCCTGGGCGGCGGCGAGCAGCAGCATGTGGAAGGGTGGATACTTTCCCCACCACTTCTCGCCGTGCAGGAAGTGCCAGGTGAAGGCGAGCGGGCCGAGCGGCGAGAGCCCGTCGGTCGCCCAGTCGCCCGTCGGGTGGGGCAGGCCCCAGCCGATGCCCACCAGGTCGAGCGCGAGCGCGAGC
>VBKG01000289.1 GCA_005879585.1 Deltaproteobacteria bacterium
GACTGCTCGATCGTCCCGCGGTGACGCAGCCTTCTGCGCGAGAAGAGAAAGGCGAGCTCCCAGAGCGTGATCGAGGCGATGGCGAGGCCACCCTTCTCGGCGCGACGAATCGCCCTTGCCGCGCGTTGCGTGAGTCGCTGCGGAGTCACCGCCGTCCAGACGAGGACGTGCGTGTCGAGCAGAATCACCGGCGCCGGCGCGTTCTGCGGCGACCCGTCCCGACGCGGATGGCGTTGAGATCGTCCCACTCACGAAGCGTCGCATTCCAGGCGGCTTCCGAGGCGGGTGGACCGACGAGGTCGCCGACGATCTCCATCCGACCGCGCAGGCAGCCGAGCACGCTGGTACTCCGCTGGAGATGGACCGGCGCGAGCTGCGCGACCCGGCGCCCGCGTTTGGTGATGAGGTACGTCTCGCCACGTTCGCAAACGCGGTCCATCAGCTCGAGACACCGGGCCTTGAACTCCGTTGCCGTGATCGTCTGCATTCGGTTCCCGATGACTGGTCAGATCGTACTGACCAGTGAGCGCCGGGTCAACCGGCGAGTCGCGCTGCGCCTGCCTCGGCAGTCGATCCTGCCGCAGATGTCGTCAGCCCCGCGCGGGCCGCCTCGCCGGCGATGGCGGCAAACCGTGCTCGTTGAGAATCGCCGCCGTTCCTTCTAAGGATGCCTCGTGACGCCGCTGCGCTCCCGCCGGCGGCGGTGAGGAGTGGATGGAGCGGATTCTCGAGCCGGAGGTGATGGACGACGCGGCCCACGCGCTCGCGTACGCGCGGGCCGACTTCGCCGACGTCAATCGTGGGTTCGTCGACCGCTTCCGGACGGCGTTCCCGGACCTCGCGGGGAGTCGCGTCGTCGACCTCGGCTGCGGGCCCGGCGACATCGCGATCCGGCTCGCCCGCGTGCTTCCCGCGCTCGCCGTCACCGCCGTCGACGCGTCGGTCCCGATGCTCGACCTCGCGCGTGCGGCGATGCGCGAGGCCGGCCTCGAGCGGACGATCCGTCTCGTCGGCGCCCGCCTGCCCGCCCTGCCCTTCCGATCCGGCAGCTTCGACGCGGTGATCGCCAACAGCCTGCTGCACCACCTCGCCGAGCCGACCGTCTTCTGGCGCGAGGTGCAGCGGCTCGGCCGGCCGCGGGCGGGCGTGCTCGTGATGGACCTCTGCCGCCCGGACTCGCCGTCGCACGCGCGCGAGCGCGTCGAGCTCCACGCCGGCGGCGAGTCACCGCTCCTCAAGCAGGACTTTTACAACTCGCTGCGCGCCGCGTTCACGCCGGGCGATCACCTTGAGCTCGAGGATCGGCTTCACGCCCTCGAAGATCGGCAGCACGAGCGCGTCGACCGTGTAGCGCGAGATCGCGAACTCCTCGGCGAAGCCCCAGCCGCCGTGGAGCAGCTGGCCCTCCTGCGTGACCCACACCGCCACGTCGGACGCGAACAGCTTGGCCATCGCGGGCTCGAGCGACACGGTCTCGTCGGCGTCCATCGCGCGCGCGGCGGTGTACGTCAGCTGCCGCGCGGCCGCGACGTGCGTCGCCATCCGGCCGAGCTTGTACTGCGTCAGCTGGAAGTCGCCGATCGGACGGCCGAACTGCTTCCGCTCAACGGCATACGTCGCGGTCGCCTCGAGGGCCGCCTGCGCGACCCCCGTCGCACGGCCGCCGGTCTGGAGGCGGCCGGCGGCAAACCCCTGCATCTGGAGGTAGAAGCCCTTCCCCTCGCCCTCCTGCTCGCCGATCAGGTTCTCGGCGGGAACGAACCAGCGCTCGAGGCCGAGCGTGAACGAGTGCATGCCGCGGTAGCCGGGCGTCGCGTCCGCCTTGCCGTGGAGGACGCCGCCGCCGGGCTGGCGCTGCTCGAACTCGTGACCGGGAAACGCGTCCTTCGGCACGATGAAGAGCGACAGCCCGCGCGCCCCCGCCTTCACGTCGGGATTGGTGCGCGCGAGGAGCGCGAGCACGTTCGCCCGGCCGGCGAAGGTGCACCACGCCTTGGCGCCGCTCAGATACCAGCCGCCGTCGCCGCGCTCGGCGCGACAGCGGATCGACGCCACGTCAGAGCCGGTGTCGGGCTCGGTCACCGAGATGCCGACCATCAGCTCGCCGGCGGCGATCGGCGGCAGCCACTTCCGCTTCTGTGCCTCCGTGCCGCCGTTCAGGAGCGCCTTGGTCAGGATCTCCGGGCGGGTGATCAGGCTGCCGGCGGAGGCCAGCGATGCGACGGACAGCTCCTCCGTGATGACGATCATCACGAGGTTCCCCATGCCCTGGCCGCCGTACTCCTCGGGCACCGACATGCCGAAGTAGCCGAGCTCCGCCATCTGGCGGATGATCGACTCGGGCACGAGCTCGTCGTGCTGATGGATGCGCTCGGCAATCGGCGCGACTTCTTTGCGAGCGAACTGACGAGCAGAGTCGCGCGCCATCACGGCCATGTCGGGCTCGAGCCAGCCGTTGTTCGCGCCGCGCGCGAGGATCACCTCGCGGCCGACGTCCCGGAAGCGGGCTTCGTGCTGCGCGGCGCGAATGGCTGCCTGCACGGCCGGCGTCTCGAGCGCCGTGGTCCCCGTGCCGAAGTCGTCGCGATGGCCGGCGATGCGGGCGGCGAGCCGGTCGGCCACCTCGGCCGCGAACGCCGATGCCATCGCGTCGGTGATCGGATCGGCGCCGCCGGCGGCCCGGCGGTCGCGCGCGTAGGCGGCGAGCGCTTCCGCCGCGGCCACCTCCGTCGCGGCGTACGCAAGCCGCTCGGCGTGCACCTGATGCTCGTCGATCGCCTTGCCGCCGTCGAGCGCGCGGCGGCCCGCATCGAGCGCCGCGTCCAGCGCCGCGCGGGCGGCACCGAGGATCGTCGGGATCTCGTCGGCCATGCGGGGATCTAGCATCGCCGACGCGCCGAAGGCCAGCGCTACGACGTCCGGAACTGCGTGCGCAGGAAGGCGTCGAAGCCGCGATCGGGAAGCCAGCGCCGCAGCCCCATCAGGATACGGGCGGCGACGGTGACCGGGTACCGCGACCGCGGCCGCGGGGCATTGATCGCCTTCTCGATGACGCGGGCCACGGCGTCGGGCTCGGCCGCAAACCTGCCCATCGGCCCCTCGTAGGCCTCGCGGATGCGCCGCGCGAGTAGCGCATTGAAGGCCGCGTACGGCGAGTCGTCACGCGAGCCGCTCCCGATCGACGCGATCGCCGTGTCGCCGAAGCGCGTGCGGATCGGTCCAGGCTCGACGACGATGACGTCGACGCCGAACCCACGGACCTCGAAGCGGAGCGCGTCGCTCAGCGCCTCCACCGCGTACTTGGTGGCATGATAGAAGGCGCCGCCTGGAAGCGTCAGCCGTCCGCCCATGGAGCTGAGGTTCACGATCTTGCCCCAGCGCTGGCGGCGCATGCCGGGCAGCACGAGCTGCGTGAGCCGCGTCAGGCCGAAGACGTTCGTCTCGAACTGGCGACGCACCTCCTCCATCGGCACGAGCTCGAAGGCACCCTCCTGGCCATAGCCGGCGTTGTTGATGAGGACGCCGACCGCACCCTCGGCCCGCTCGACGGTCGCGACGGCATCGCGGATCGAATTTTCGTCGCACACGTCGAGCGCGAGGACCTTGCAGCCGTGGCCGGCCAGGTCGCGGATCGCGTCGAGCCGGCGGGCCGTGGCGTAGACGGGCCAGCCGTGCTCGGCGAGCTGCACGGCCGTCGCCCGCCCGATTCCGGACGAGCAGCCGGTGATCAGGACCGCACGCGAGATGGCATCTCCCATGGCGCGGGGTCGTAGCACGGCCGCGGGATCGGGGTCGACGGGGGCGGTCAGACCGCGCGCGACGAGGCGAGGTCGAGAACCCGCAGGTAACCCCGCGTCACGCAGGCGTCGGCGAGCGCGGCCCGGTCGCGGAGCAGCCGGTGCATGCGGCGCAGGTTGTAGTGCGGGACGGCGATCATCAGGTGGTGCTCGAGATGGTAGTTCACGCAGTTCGGCGCGATGAAGAGCCGCTCCCACCACCGGACCACCGTCGTACGCGTGTTCCGCAGGTCGTCGCTCTGATCCGGCACCATGCCGTGCTCGGCGATCGACCGGATGCGCATCACGAGGCTGTAGGTGGTGAGCCACGCGGCGACCCAGAGAAGGTAGAGGGCCGGGTGGCCGCACAGGATCAGGACGGCGAGCAGCACCACGTTGGTAATGGTGACGCCCCGGAAATTGCGGACGCCCGTGAAGTCGAGCCGGCGCACGCGGCCCTGCGACCGGCCGAGGTCCCGCCGGAACGTCGCGCGGGCCCGCTTCCACCCCGTCTGCCCGGTGAGGTCCCGCCAGATCTTCCGCCGAAGGCTCGCGCGCGTCACGGGGAACGGCGCCGCAAGGCTCAGATCCGGGTCCTCCGCGGTGCCGGTCTTCGCATGGTGCTGCAGGTGATACGCGCGGTACGGGTACAGGTCGCTCCAGACCGGGTACGCACAGAGCCAGTTGCCGACGACGTCGTTCAGCCAGTGGTTCCGGAAGAGCGTGTGGTGCGCGGCCTCGTGCATGAGGACGGCGAAGCCGAGCTGGCGCCCGCCGATGACGAAGAGCGCGACGACGACGCTCAGCGGGTTCGGCGCCCAGGCGACCAGTGCAAAGGCGCCGGCCACGAGCCCCCAGTTGATCCCGATCGACAGCCAGGCGCGGCTCGGGCTCATCGCGAGCAGCGCGCGCCGTTCGGCGGGCGAGAGGGCCTCCGACCAGAGGACACGGGGCGCCGCGCCTTCGCCGGGCAGCATCCTCACACCTTACGCCGCGTCCCGGCGCTGTCGCAAGGCCGCGTCGATTGACGGGAATGTTCCAAATGTCGTAGCTGCGGGCCGATGGATATCCGCAGCGTCGGTGTCCTCGGAGCGGGACAAATGGGCCTCGGGATTGCGCAGGCCACGGCGCGTGCCGGCTTCGAGACCATCATGGCGAAGGCCACGCCCGGCGGCGTCGACGCGCAGCGCGGACGGGTCGAGAAGCAGCTCCAGAAGGACCTGGAGCGCGGCAAGCTGACGGCCGCCGACCACGGCGCGCTCCTCGAGCGCCTGTGCTGGACGACCCACCTGCACGATCTCGCGCGCGTCGACCTCGTGATCGAGTCGATCGTGGAGGAGCTGCCGGTCAAGCGCGACTTCTTCGGCCGCCTCGACGACATCGTCAAGGAAGGCGCGATCTTCGCGACGAACACGTCGACGCTCACGGTGGGCGACCTCGCATCGACGACCAAGCGGCCCGAGCGGTTCATCGGCCTCCACTTCTTCAATCCAGTGCACGCCATGAAGCTCGTCGAGGTGGCGCCGAGCCTACGCACGTCGCGCGAGACCGTGGAGACGTGCGTCGCCTTCGCGAAACAGCTCGGCAAGACCCCGGTGACCGTCGCGGACTCGACCGGCTACATCGTGAACCGCCTCCTCGTCCCCTACATGGTCGACGCGATCGCCTGCCTCGAGCGCGGCCTCGGGTCGATCGCCGACATCGACGCCGCGATGCAGAACGGCGCCAACCACCCGATGGGCCCGCTCGCGCTCGCCGACTTCATCGGCCTCGACATCGTCTTTCACATGTCGTCGCTGCTGCTCGAGGAGTACCGCGAGCCGCGCTTCACGCCTCCGCCGCTGCTGCGCCGCATGGTGCTGGCCGGCTACCTCGGCCGGAAGAGCGGCCTCGGGTTCTACGACTACAAGCAAACCCCGCCCGCCGCGCACGACGCAGTCGTCCAGCGCGCCGCCCGCTGAGCGGCGCTACCGTCCGATCTCGGCGAGCAGCGCGTCGGCCTCCTCGGCCGCGGTGCCGCCCGGCCGCACGCGTGCCATCTCGCGCGCCCGTCGAGCCTCGCGCCGCGCGTCGTCGACCGCCCCGTTCGCCGCGAGCACGCGCGCCAGCTCGAGGTGGGCGTAGGGAAACTCCGGGTCGACGTCGAGCGCCCGGCGGAGGAGCCGCTCCGCCTCCCGTAGGTCGCCGCCGAGGAGCCGCGGCATCGCGCGCAGGAGCGCGCCCTTCCCGACGAGCGCGTCGGCCGAATCGGGCGCCAGCTCGAGCGCCCGGTCGATCTCGCGGCGCACTCGTCGCAGCTTGCCGAGGTTGAAGACGCTGAGACCGGCGTCGCGCATCTGCTTCCCGAGCGCGCAGAAGACGGCGAAGTGGGCCCGCGCGTCGGCGTCGTCGGCGTCGACGGCCTCCTCGGCAAGGGCGAGCGCCTGCTGCAGGAGATCGGCACGCGCCGTGCCGTGCGCATGGTCGGCCGCGGCGCAGCGCTCGAGAGCTGCGGCGGCACGAGCAGAGCCGGGTAGTGCGCCCGGAGGGATTCCCGGGCCGGCAGTGGCGGCGCTGCCCGTTACCAGGAGTACGAAAGTCGCTGCCCGGATACGCTCGCGCGGTCCGTTCATGCAGTCATGCGCCAAAACGGAGCCGGCTCGTGTCACGGGTGGGGGCTGCCGTCGCGCATGGGACAACGTCGACACCGACGTTCGGCGGTGGGCGGTCGACGGTTACGGCGTCCTTTCGTTGGCATGTCTTGACAGATGAAAGCTACCATGCTATTATCGCCTTTTCAAGATGGCGCGGACTTTGCAGCTCTCGCTTCCGCAGCCACGCACATGGGGCGGCCGTCGCGCCGGTGCTGGTCGGAAGCGCACGGCGGACCGCCGCCCCGGCGTCCCACACCGCACGAGGCCGGTGCACGTCCCCACACACCCCGTGCATGTTACCCTCCGTAGCACTTCCGCAGTCCGGTGCCTGCGTTCGGCGCGGGTCTTCCCCGCCGTCCGCCGCGCGCTTGCCGTCGCCTCCCACGCTGGCTTTCGGATTTTGCACTTCAGCGTTCAGGATGACCATCTGCATCTGATTGTCGAGGCCGACGACAGGCGCGCGCTGGGCCGCGGGCTCCGGGGGCTCGCCATCCGTGTGGCCCGCGCGGTCAATCGCGCCCTCGGCCGCCGGGGGCGGGTGTGGGACGAGCGATACCATGCCCGGGCGCTCACGACGCCACGGGCGATGCGTCACTGCTCGCCGGAAACACTGCGCGGGAGAACGCGGACTGGACCCCTGCTCGTCGGCGCTGTGGTTCGGCGGGTGGCGGGAGCCCGTCACAACGCCGGCCGGTCCGACCCCCGTGGCCCGCGCGCGCACCTGGCTCGCGGCGGTCGGCTGGCGACTACACGGTCTGATCTCGTGCGACGAGCGGCCACGCGGTAAGCGCGGCGCGTGAGAACCCGAAGTTCGCGCCGAGCCGACGCCGGTCTCGCCGCCGCGGTCTGCGTCGATGCGTGATCGTGTCCGTCGCACTGCGTCTCGCTTGACCACCCCGGAACCCGAGTGTTAACTGCCCGGTCCGCGCCGAGCGATGCGGTTCTACGAGTACGAGGCCAAGGCTCTCTTCGCGCGCCACGGCGCCCCGCTCCTGCGGGGACGCCTGGCGCACACCGCCGCCGAGGCGAAGACGATCGCGGCCGAGATCGGCGGCGCCGTCGTCCTGAAATCGCAGGTGCTGACGGGCGGCCGCATGAAAGCGGGCGGGGTCAAGTTCGCGGATACCCCGGAACAGGCCGAGACGGCGGCCACGGCGATCCTCGAGCTCGAGATCAACGGGCAGAAGCCGCGCGGCGTCCTCGTCGAGCAGCGCGCCGGCGTCGCGCAGGAGTACTTCGCCGCCGTCACCTGGGACGGCCGCCGGAAGCTTCCGGTCCTCGTCTTCAGCGACATGGGCGGCATCGACATCGAGGAGGTGGCCGAAACGCACCCGGAGCACGTCGCCCAGGTGCACCTCTCGACGCTCGTGCCGTTCAGCCCGTTCAAAGCGAAGGAAGCCGTCGCGGCCGTCGGTGTGACCGGGGACGACCTCACGCGGCTCACCCCGATCGTCGCTTCGCTCGTCGAGGTCTTCCTGCGCTACGACCTGACGCTCGCCGAGATCAACCCGCTCGGCAAGACCACCGACGGGCGGTTCCTCGTTCTCGACGGCCACGTGGACCTCGAAGCCGAGGCGCGGGACAAGCACGCGAAGCTGCTCACCGAGCTCGGCATCGGCAAGGAAGAGACCCGGCAGGCCCGGCCACCGACCCGGTTCGAGATCCGCGGCGCCGAGGTCGACGCGTCGGATCACCGCGGCGTGGCGGGGAACGTCGTCGAGTTCGACGGCGACCTCGGGCTCGTGATCGGCGCGGGCGGCGGGTCGCTGACGCTCTTCGACGCGATCCGCAAGCACGGCGGCCGGCCCGCCAACTACTGCGAGATCGGCGGGAACCCGAGCGTCAAGAAGGCGTGCGAGCTGACCAAGCTCATCCTGTCCAAGCCGGGCGTCAAGAAGATCGCGGTGATGATGAACGTCGTGTCGAACACGCGGGTCGACATCGTGGCCCGCGGCGTCATCAAGGGCTGCGTCGAGTCGGGACGCGACCCGGCCGACACGATCGCGATCTTCCGCATCCCCGGCGCCTGGGAGGACGACGGCTTCAAGATCCTCGGCAAGTATCGCGTCGAGTACTGCGACCGCACGGTGTCGATGTTCGAGGCAGCGCGACGCGCCGTCGCGAAGATGCAAGCGGCCTGATGTCCATCCTCATCCACCGCGACGCTACGTTCATCGTGCAGGGGATCACCGGCCGCGAGGCCGTGAACCTGACGCGCGAGTGCCTCGACTACGGCAGCAAGATCGTCGGCGGCGTGACGCCGGGACGCGCCGGGCGCGACGTGTACGGCGTGCCGGTCCACGACTGCGTGCGCGACATCACGGCGAAGACGCACGTCGACGGCTCGGTGGTCACGGTGCCGCCGCGGTTCACGCGCGACGCCGTCTTCGAGGCGATCGAGGCGGGCGTCAAGCTCCTCGTGATCGTCACCGAGCGCATCCCGCGCGGCGAGGTCGCGCAGATGGTGGAGCTCGCGCGGCTCCGCGGCGCGCGCATCATCGGCCCGAACTGCCTCGGCATCCTGTCGCCCGAGGAAGCCAAGATGGGCGGCCTCGGCGGCCCCGCGGTGAACGTCCGTCGCGCCTTCAGGAAAGGACCGATTGGCGTCATGTCCCGCTCGGGCGGCATGACGACGGAGATCTGCAACACGCTCTCGGCGGCCGGCCTCGGGCAGTCGACGGCCGTGTCGATCGGCGGCGACGCCATCATCGGCTCGAGCTATGCGGAGCTGATGCCCCTCTTCGAAGCCGACCCGGAGACGAAGGCGATCGTCATCTACTCGGAGCCCGGGGGCCGCATGGAGGCCGAGCTCGCCGACTGGGTGCGCGAGAACCGGTCGCGCCTGCCGATCGTCGCCTTCATGGCCGGCCGCTTCATGGACGAGATGCCCGGCATGCGCTTCGGCCACGCCGGGACGATCGTCGAGGGCAAGGCCGATACGACGGCGGACAAGATCGAGCGCATGAAGGCCGCCGGCATCTCGGTGGCCGAGCGGATCGAGGACATTCCGGCGCTCGTGAAGGAACGCCTATGAACGCCATGTTCATCGACGTTCAGGTCGACGCCGCAGTCGCTGCCGACACGGCGCTCGCGAAGAAGCTCACCGAGGTGTGCCCGGTCAACATCTTCGCGCAGGAGAAGGACGGCCGGCTGCGGGTCGTCGAGGAGAACCTGGATGAATGCGTGCTCTGCGAGCTGTGCATCCAGGCCGCACCCGCGGGCAGCGTGCGGGTGATCAAGCTGTACGAGCAGTAATCAGAGCGCGCCGACCACCGGCACGACGATCGACCGCTGATGCGGCTCGTTCGTCTTCACGGTGAGGCTCGACCGCACTACCCCCCGATTCGGCTGGCCGACGTACTTGACGACGACGTCGTACTCCCGGCCCTTGACCACCGCGCGCACGGTCGGGACGAAGTCCTTGTCGCTCGATTCGACGCCGAGGATGCGGAGCGTGTTCCCCTTCGTCGTGCTGATCTTCACGTGGCTGTCGGTGCCGCGCGGCTCGAGGACCAGCGTCTCCGGCTGCACGTGGACGTTGCCCGACACGGCGAACACCACCTGGACGGGGACGTTCTCCGCTTCCGGGTGATTGGTCGTGAGGTTGACGGTGGCGATCGAGCGGCCGACCGGCACGGTGTCCTTCGGCGTGATCGTCACGATGTAGCGGTCCGCTCCCGAGGCGACCGGTCCGGGGCCGGGCTTGCGGCGGGGCGCGTGGTCCGCCGCCGGCCGGACGGCGACGCCGAGGACGGGGTCCGTCTTCACCTCGAGGACGTCGAAGCTTCGCCCCCCGGTCGATGAGAGGGTCACTTCCGTCGGCCGGAGTGCACCGGCCATTCCCTGGATCGACACGCTCTCGCCCGGCTGCACGTCGATTGCCGGGATGATCTCCGCCTTCAGCTGGAGCACGATCGGGCTCTTGGCGGCGTCGTTGGTGATGACCTGGATGCCCTTGCTGGTCTGTCCCTTGTAGTGCGCCGTATCGAAGGATGCTTTGACTTTTCCCTCCCCACCGGGGGGGATGACCTTGTCGAACTCGGTCACCGTGCAGCCTCAGCCAGGCTTTGCGTCCACGCTGAGGTCGCTGCCGCCGACGTTCTTCAACACGAAGACGTGGGTGACCTTCACGCCGCGCGACACCTTGCCGGCGTCGTAGACCAGGTCGGTCGCCTCGAGGGACGGCGCCGGCGCTCGTTCCGGCTCCGCCGCGCCAGCGACCGCAATCGCGGCGAACACGAAGGCCGCGATCACCAGCCTGCGGTCACGCGCCACGGGCCGTCGCCTCGCGATCCGCGCCGCGCGCCGTATCGCCGCGCCGGCCGACGCCCTGCTCCGCCGTCGCCGCATCCAGCCGCAGGAAGTAATCGGCCAGCTTCGGCCGCTGCGCGATCAGCCGCTCGGCCTGCGGCGTCGGCCCGCTCTGGAGCATGTTCAGCTGCCCGAAGATCGCCAGGTCAGCGACGCTCGGCCGATCCGAAAAGAAATACGGACGGTCGCCGAGCCACATGAGCAGCTCGTCGAAGCGTCGCCCGAGCTCGTCGACGACCGTCTCGAGCGGCAGGCGTGCGAGCCCCTGGGCGAGCGCCTGGCCCCGGATGTTCCGCCGCACCAGCGCCCCGACCAGAGGACGGAGGAACGCGGGAGCGGGAATGCTGCCGACCACCTGCCGTG
>VBKG01000290.1 GCA_005879585.1 Deltaproteobacteria bacterium
CGTCCACGACCAGCACCACGAGCACGACCACGACGTCCACCACCGCGACGACCGCGCCCTGCCCCGATGCCGATGCGGACGGCGTTTGCGATGCGACCGACAACTGTCCGCAGGTCGCGAATGCCGATCAGGCCGACGGCGACGGTGACGGGCTCGGCGACGCGTGCGATCCCTGCACGAACGGCAGCCCGGTCGCGGGGGCCAAGGTCACGGTGCTTCGTGTGACGCCGTCACCCGGCGACGACCGCCTGAAGTTCCGGGGGGTGATGACGCTCAGCTATCCCTTCTCGCCGCCGCTCGATCCCGCGACCAAGGGGGTCCGCATCGTAATCACCGACGCAACGTCGCAGACCGTGATCGACGCCGTCATCCCGGGCGGCGCGTACTACTACGCCACCCGGACGGGCTGGAAGGTGAACCGGTCGCAGACGACGTGGACGTACCGGAACGGTCTCGGTGGCATCCAGGGACTCGTCAAGGTGACGGTGAAGCGCTCGGTTTCCTCACCGGGCATCGTCTCGTTCGCGACAAACGGACGCAACGGAACGTACCCGGTCGCCCCGAACGGCCTCCCGCTCGCGGCGACGTTCGTCGTCGACTCGCCGACGGCGCAGACGGGGCAATGCGGCGAGGCGACGTTCCCGGGGTCGCCCGGGCCGGCGTGCCATCTGAACGGTCTCGGCAACACGATAACCTGCAAGTGACGCGCTGAGGGTGCTCCGCGGACGCAGCGGCCTCGCCGTCGACGGACCGCGCGCTCCGCGGTTACTCCTCGTCGCCGGTCTCGCGCTCGTCGGCGTGATGTTCGCGTGGCGGCTCGGTGCGTGGCCGCTGTTCGATCCCGACGAGGGGCGGAACGCCGAGGTGGCGCGCGAGATGCTCGGCGGCGACTGGATCGTGCCGCACTTCAACGGCCTTCCCTACCTCGACAAGCCGGTGCTCTGGTTCTGGCTGGCCGCGGGTGCCTTCCGCGTCTTCGGCGTCTGCGAGACGGCGGCGCGGCTACCCTCCGTGCTCGGTGCGGTCGCGACCGTCGCCCTGACCACGGCGCTCGGCACCGTGCTGATCGGTCGGACACGGGCGCTCGTGGCCGGAGCCGTGGCGGCGACCACGCCCATCATGCTCGTTTTCGGCCGGCTCGCGATCTTCGACGTGCTCCTCACCGCGCTCGTCACCGCTGCGCTCTACTGCCTCGTGCGGGCGCGGCTCGACGGTGCGCCAGGACGCTGGTGGCCGCTCGCCGGCGTCGCGATCGGGCTCGCGGTCCTCACCAAGGGACCGGTCGGGGCCGCCGTCCCGTTGCTCGCCTGGGCGGCGGCGCGCGGGGCACTGCCGCGCGCGGCGGGGCGGGTGGGACCCGGCCCGGCCATGCTCGCCATCCTCGCGGCGGCGCTCGTGATCGGACCCTGGGTGCTCGCCGCCGCCAGCCGCGAACCGCACTTCCTCCGCTACGCCCTGGTGGACGAGACCTTCCTGCGGTTCATCTCACCTGCGCGGTTCAATCGCGCGGGGCCGATCTACTTCTACGTCACGGTGCTGCCGTGGGCGCTCGGCCCCTGGGCCGTCGTCCTCGCGGTTGCGGCGATGCCGCTCGCCCGCGCGTGGCGCGCCGGAGGGCCGGATGCGGCGGCCATCGCGTTCGCGGCACGGGCGGCGACCGCCATCGTGCTCCTCTTCACACTCTCGGCGTCCAAACGGGCGCAGTACGTGCTGCCCGCCGTCATGCCGCTCGCGTTGCTCGCCGCGATCGCCGCGGCGGCGTTCCCGGCGCGCGTCGCCGCCGCGATGTCCGCGACCGGCCGGTGGGCGGCGCTCGCGGGGATCGCGGCACTGACCGGGGCTCTGGCGCTGCCGCGGATCGACGGCGCCGAGTTCTTCGTCCTCACACCGCGGGTACTCGCGGCCGCCGGCGTGTTCCTCGTCGGCTGGGGCACGGTGACGGCCGTGACCAGTACCCGGCGGCCCGCCGTCGCGGTGGTGTGCGCGGCCTGCTTCGCGCCCGGCCTCGGCATCGCGCTGCTCGGACCGCTGACGACGTACGCCGAGGCGCGGTCGGCAAGCGCGCTCGCCAGACAGATCGACCCCGCGGCGCGCGTCGTCGCCTTCGAGAGCTTCGAGCCGGGTCTCGCGTTCTACCTCGGCCGACCGGTGCCGCTGCTCAGCGACACAGGGGGTGAGCTCACGAGCAACTACGTCCGCGCCCAGCACGGGCGGCTCACGCCGAGCGCCACCCTGCGCCCGGTCGCGGCGCTTTCCACCCTCCTTCGCGACCCGGCGCCGCTCTACGTCGTCACCGCGCCGGCGCGCCTGCGAAAGCTGCGTCGATTCGGCGGCCGGTTGATCGCCCTGTACGCCGACCGGCGAAGCGTGCTGCTCGCGGCCGGGGCGTCGCGCGCCGACCAGATCGGGAGCGACGGTGGCCAGCACCGCGGCGGCGCGTCCTGACGGCGCCGGCCTGCGACGCGGGCCGCTTCTCGCCCTCGTCGCGCTCGCGACCGGGGTGGTGGCCGGCCGCCTGGTGGCGGGTGACCTCGTCGGGGACCCGGTGATCTATGCCGCGCTCGCCAAGGCGATGGTGCAGCACGGGGACTGGGGCACCCTCTTCCTCGCTGGGAAGCCGTTCTTCGACAAACCCCCGCTCGTCATCTGGCTCACCGCGCTCTCGTTCGAGACGTTCGGCGTGACGACGTGGAGCGCGCGGCTCGCGGGCGCGGTGCCCGGCGTGCTCGCGTGCCTCGTCCTCGCGCGGCTCGGGACGTTGCTCGCCGGACCGGACGTGGGGCTCGCGGCGGGCGCGATCCTCGCGCTCACGCCGGGCTTCGTGCGGTTCGCGAGCACGCTGCTCCTCGATCCGATGATGCTCCTGGCCGCGCTGCTCGCGCTGCTGGCCATGGCGCGCGCGTGGGAACGGGGAGGCCGCGGCCTCTGGCGCGCCGGCGCGTGGCTCGGCGTCGCCTTTCTCGCCAAGGGCGCGCTCGCGTTGATCGCCGTCCCGATCCTGCCCGTCCTCTGGGTCGCGAGCCCGGCAGCCTCGCGCCCGCCCGCGCGAGCGCTGGTCGCGGCGGCCGTCGCATTTCTGGCCGTCGTGCTGCCATGGCATCTGTACGAGCTCGCCCAGTGGGACGGCGCGTTCGTGCGCGGCTATCTGTACGACGTCCAGGAGAAGATGGGCGGGCACCCGCCGCTTGCCACCTATCTGCGCGCGCTCGGCGTCACGACGTTGCCCTGGCTGCCCCTCGCGGCGCTCGGCGCCTGGCGCGCGTGGCGTCCCGGCGCCGGCCGGTGGCCGGCGCTCCGCCTCCTCGTCGTCTGGACCGCCGTCGCCTACGGGGCGTTGCTCCTGGCCGGCAAGCATTCGCCTCGTTATCTGATGTTGCTCCATCCCGCGGTCGCGCTGTGGGCCGCGCTCGCCGTAGCACCGGTGCTCGGCCGCCGGGTCGCCCCGGCGGTCGCGATGGTCGCCGCGCTCGCGTGGCTCGCGATCCTCGTCTGGCCGCATCCCTTCCACCCGTCGGGAACGGGCGCCGCCGTCGTCGCGCTGGCCCCGGAGCTCGGACCGCCGCAGCACGCGGTGATCGGCTTTCGGCTCCGCCACGAGGGCACCCGAGCGCGCTTCGCGTACTATCTCGACCGCGACGTCGAAACGTCCGACGACATTGAAGCGCTCGCCGCACTCTCGCCCGGCACCCCCGTCGTCACCGCCGCGCGCGACGCCCGCGTGCTCGTCGCGGACGGCCGCTTTCGCGAGACCGCGCGCAGCCGTGACTTCGTGACGTTTCGCGTCGGCGCGCCCGACGGAACGCCGAGGTAGCAGGGCCTCAGGCGCCGGCTGCGACCGCCTCGGCCCACGCCGACGGCGCTTCCATCTGTGGGTAGTGGCCGACGCCTTCGAGGACGGTGAGCGGCGTGCGCGACATGGCCGCGAGCCGGCGCCCGATCTCGATGACGGCGATCGGGTCACGGTCGCCCCACACGACGCCGATCGGCACCGCCGTCTGCCCGAGGATCGGCCGCCAGCGCTCGGCGTACCAGGTCCGCTCGAGGTTGTAGCGCGCGATCCGGACGAGGATGTCGAGCCCGCCGCCGAGCCGTAGCCAGTAGGCGATGGCACGCAGGTCCACCGCCGGCGTGCGGCTCGCGTCCGCCCAGACCAGGCGCAGGCCCCGGGCGAAGACCTCGGGGTCGAAGTCGCGCGCGAAGTCGGCGGCGCCGTCGTCCGTCATGATGGCGTGCTGGAGGGGCGTGACGTGCGCCAGCTCGACCAGGTGGCTGCCGTTGGTCAGGACGAGCGCGTCCATCGCGAAGCCGAGCGTCCCGACCTCGTGGCGGCAGAGCATCTCGACCGCGACCGTGAGCCCCATGTCGTGCCCCACGACCCGCGCCCGCTCGACGCCGAGGGCGCGCACGATCTCCCCTGCGCGCCGGCCCTGATCGAGCAGCGAGTAGGACACGTCGCCGGCGGGCTTGTCGGAGAACCCAAAGCCCAGCTGGTCGAACATCGTGACCCGAAAGCGGTCGGTCAGGTACGGCAACGCGGCCGCGAAGTCGTGGCTGCTCGAGGGGAAGCCGTGCACGAGAACGAGATCCGGACCGGCTCCCTCCTGCACGGCGAAGATCCGGTGCCCCTCGGCCAGGGTCACGAAGCGACCCCGCCGCCGCCAGGCCTCCTGCACGGATCGAACGTCGTCGGGGACCGTGCGCGGGTCGGCCATGACGCGGGCCGACGCTAGGAGGCCCGGAAGTTTCGGCGATACACCAGGTAGTTCGCGCAAACTTCGGCGCCGAGCTTCTCCGCGGTCCGCCGCGACGGCCAGTTGTCGTCGAGCACGAGGGTGTAGCTCACGTAACGCGCCCCGCGACAGATGAGCTCGAGATACGCGTACGCCGCCATCGCGAGATTCACGCCGCGCCCCCGGTCCGATTCGCGCACGGCGATGCCGAGGAAGTTGAGCTTCTCCGCGTCGGCGAGCGTCCGACCGGGGGCGAGCTTGGCCTGCGCGGTCGTCTCCGGGCCGACCCAGAGCGCGCCGACGGGGCGTCCGGCCCGATATGCCACCACCGACGTCTCGAGCACGCCGGTCGGCGCAAATGCGCTCAGCAACAACGCGATCTCCGCTTCGGAGAACGGCGTGTACCCCCAGTGGGCCTTGAAGCCGTCGTTCCAGAGCTCGGTGAATTCCGCGGCCCGACGCGCTTCCGGCACGTCGGCCAGCGGCACGATGTCGTAGCCTGCGCGGCGCACCGCCTCGAGCGCGCTCTCCCAGCGCGCGACGAGCTCGGGACGCACCTCGATCCGGTAGTCCACCATTCCATGCTCGGATTCGAAGCCCGCGTCCTTCAGGAGGACGTGGTAGTAGGCAGGATTGTGGCGGAGGATGCTCGGCGGCAGCGACGTGTAGTCGTCGATGACGAATGGAAACTCGAGCATCCCGAATCCCGCACGAGCGGCCTCCGCCCCGCGCTCGCGCAGCCATTCGCACGCGGTGTCCAGGAGAAGCCGGGTGGCGTCGCGTGTACCGGGTCGCGCCTCGAACATGAGGACGTGGCCGAGGCGCTCGTTCCAATGGCGGTTGTACCGGCCGTCGAGCATGGCGACCGCGCGGACCACGATGTCGCCGCCCGCGCGCGCCACGAACGGCTGAAGCGTCCTGCCTTCGGTGAAGGGGCTGGCGCCGGCGAGCAGTGGCACCTGGAGCGGCGGCAGCGCGGGCCACCGCGCCGACCGATCGGCGTAGACCGCGTCCTGGAACAGGACGAACTCGGTGAGAGCGTCCGTGCCCCGAGGGCTCTCGACGGTGATGGCCATGCGCGCGCGGCGCTCAGGGCAGCTGGTCGATCTCGTCGGCCGCGCGTCGCAAGATGTCGATGACCCGCTTCACTGCCGGCTCCGACCGGCATGCCTGCCTGTAGGCGACCGACGCGAGACGGGCGACCACCTGGCCGAGCTCGGCGAGCGTACCGCCGGCGCCGCGGAGCCACTCGAACGCGTCTTCTCCCGACTCGCGGCGCTCTCCGAGGAAGGCCTCGCCCGCGGGCGTGATGTAATAGACGCGCTTGCCTTCGCGCTCCTCGACGCGCACGTGTCCGAGGTCCTCGAGCAGCTGAAGCGTGGGGTAGACCGTCGCTGCCGACGCCGCCGAGGCACCGACGCGCGCTTCGACCGCTTCCAGCACCTCCGGCCGGGTCCGCGGTCGCTCCTTCAGGACGCGGAGGATCGCCACGCGGAGCGCATCGCGCGGCGAGCCGGACGGCTGCTCGGACTCCGGCCAACGCCAGCCCCAGCCGTGCGGCCCGAAACCAGCGGTGAACAGGTGAAAGGGCCAATCTGCGGAGCGCATGGTCGTCATGTTGCGCCCGAGCCTGCTGCCTGTCCAGAGTGCTGCGGCTACGCGGCCGAGCGGAGCTCGTCGTCCGACGCGCCGGCGGCGCCGTCTCCCGGCCGCACCGCCCGCCGGTCGCGAGCCCGGATCGCCGCGCGCACGCCGAGCAGCAGCAGCGTGTTCCAGAGGAGCGGCGCGACGGCCGCCAGCGGAATGTCCATGCTCGTCGTGATCATGCGTCTGTCCTCCCGGGCACACGGCAGTGCAAGCGCAGTGCCGCCGTGCCGAAGCGCGGAGAGCGGCCACGCGCGGTCTTCGCCGCCCGGACCATGCTGCACCGGTGCAGCAGGCACGATGCAGCCTGACACCCGACGGCAGGGGATTGTCGCGACCCCGAGCCGCCCGACCATGCCTCGGACATGCCGGCCACGTCCCCGCCCCTCGTCTTCGACCTCGACGGCACCCTCGTCGACCCGGAGTGGCTCGGCTGATCCTCGGCCGACTACCGGGCACCGCCGAAATGGTCGTGCAGTGCGCGCATGTAGGGGACGCAGTGCCGCGCTCGCTTGACCGCGTCGCGCGCCGCCTCGAGCGATAGCCCTTCGCGCGTGTGGAGGTACGCGATCGCGGCCGTCGGCGCGCGGTTGAGGCCGGCGTTGCAGTGAAGGTAGACGCGCTCGCCGGCATCGGTGAGCCGGTCGAGCAGCGCCACGATGTCGCCGAGCCGGGCAGCGAGGTGGCGATCGTCGCCGTCGGGGACCGGGATGCGGTGAAACCCGAGGCCATGCGTGCGATACGCGTTCTCGAGCGCGGAGAGGACGAGGCCCTTGCACGCGAGGTCGGCGTCATCCTGCAGGCTGACGACGACGGTCACGCCGTGCTCGGCCGCGAGCCATGCCGCATCCTCCGGCGTCGGATACTCGCCGACGAGGAGCGCGGGCCGGATCACGCTCACGCTGGGCCGTCCGCCAGGGCGCGGCGGGGGTCCCATCATGCCGATCGCGCGGGGCAGGTCCATCTATTGATGCACCTGTCCTACCACACGCGGTGCGGCCGCGCGCGATTACACGGGCACCGTCAGCGGATGAAGTCGGCCGACGGGTGCGCCCGCGGATAGCCGCGCACGTACGCGAGGAACCGCGAGAGCGCGCGATCGGCCGGGAGAAGCACGTCCTCGCGGAAACGGATCGTCTGCATGATCGGGTTGTCCTCGGCGATGAGGCCGAGGAAGAACG
>VBKG01000593.1 GCA_005879585.1 Deltaproteobacteria bacterium
GACGTGATCGGCAACGCCGGCCGCGACGGCGGGTGTCGTCTTGAGCGTCTGATGCAGGCGCGCGAAGTTGTAGTAGGCGTAGTACATCGCCAGCATGGAACCGCCGCATCCCCATCCGCATGTTCAAGTTCTGGCGCTCGGCATACGAGGTCGAGATGTGCTCCGGGTCAGGGTCGCCGCACTTCACCTCGGTCCGGGTTCCGATGCACTTCGGCGGACTGTAGCGCGCCTCATCTGAGGGTTCGGCTCCGTAGAGCTTCACCAGCATGGCGTAGTCGATCTCGCGGCCAAAGCCGTTATGGACGGCCTCCAGGTACGCCTTGTGTCCATCCGTCGTGAGCTGCACGCGGCCACGGAGCCGCGGCGCTAGCTCCTGCATGAATTCTGACGCGCACCCTGCGTCGCGCGTCCCGACATGGAACCACGGCACGAGCTTGGTGCCGGCGTCGATCGCCGTCCACGTCCAAACAGACCCCACGACAGCGCCCGGCGGCCCAGGTCAAACTGACCCACTACCCGCTGGACAACCACCCTCTACTGCCCCAGCTTCACGACCGGGTTTCGGAGCCTTTTTCGGATGGTTGCCGCGGCCCATCGGCTACGGGAAACGCCAGCCACCCGAGCCGCCTTCCGCATCTTCCGGTCGGTCTCATCGTCGATGTAGAGCGTCACCTGGGGCATATATGGGCAAACATACTTGGCTTGCGGCGACTCGCAAGGCGCGTAGCTGCGAGTTGCGATTAGGAGCGCTACGGGATCGGCACCACGGCGCACGGCGCGCTCGATGACTCCACCTTGAACAGCGGTGGGCATGTCGTCACGGCGCATGCCGGCGCTCCCGGGATGTTGTCGCCGCAGTTCCCCGTTCCCGACACCACTCGGCAGCTGTTGCGGTCCAGCGTGCACGTCTTGTCCTTGTTTCCGCTGAACGTGTTTCCGAACACCTTGTTGTTACTCGAATTGAAGATCTCGCACCCTCCGGTGTCGTCCGGCGAGGGATTGGGGTTGGTGAGGCCGCCGAAGTTCGTGATGCTGTTGCCGGTCGCACAGTTGCCGTTGGCGCTGTAGAACTTGAGCCCTTCATCTGAGTGACAGGGGCCGTTGGGATCTGTTGTCGGGTCTATGATCGCGACGTTGCCCTCGAAGTTGTTCGACGTGGTCGACACCGACGCGATTAGTCCGTTGTGCCTACCTGCAGGATCGGAGGGCGTCTCCGTCTGCGGCAGGTCGTTGTTCATCGACGTGTTGTTCTTGTACTCGATCCACTTCGCACCGGCACTCGCTCGGATCCCGTTCTCGTTCGCGAGCACGAGGTTCTGCTCCACAACGTTGCACGTGCCTCCGTCCACGTCGATGCCTTCCTCGTTGTTCGTGATGCAGTTGCAGAACACCCGGCCGCCCGTCGAGCGCTTGTAGTCCAGGCCGTCGTCCGCGATCTGCGCCGTCGTCGTGGGCGTGAACGGGAATCGCCCGTCGCGGATATTCAGATACTTGATCGTCACCCTCGTCGAGTTTCGGACCTTGATTACCTCGCCGTTGCTCCCGCTCGGCGTGGCGAAGGGGGGATCCTTCCGAGCGACGGTGGACGTCAACGTACCTGGAGGCGGCCCTTTGTCACCGGAGCAATTGTTGTGCGTCAGGTCCGACGGCGGAACACCCGTGATCACAAGGTTGAACAGCCCGTCGATGAGGACGGGATCGCCCGTGCACCTGCCGTGAATCGTGATCGTCCTCGTGGAGGCGGACGCGCTGGTGTTGGTCTTGGCGACGGCGGCGACGGCGGATGCGAGGTTGCAGCTCGAGCCGGAGCAGAATGGCTTCTGGTTGTCGATATCGATACTGCAAGTCGCGCCGGGGGGGCTGTCGCACGCCGAGATCTGACAGACGCAGCCCGTAGGAGTCGAGGCGCAGACCTGCCCGGTGGGACAGGTGCCGTTGCAGACCGGGGCGCTGTCCGCGCACGGCGGCTGACAGACGCAGCCCGCGGGTGTCGCCACGCAGGACTCTCCGGTGGGACAGGTGCCGTTACACATGGGGGGCGAGGTGTTCGCGCACGGCGGCGGCTGACAGACGCAGCCCGTGGGCGTCGCGGCGCAGACCTCTCCCGTGGGGCAGGTGCCGTTACACATGGGGGGCGAGGTGTTCGCGCACGGCGGCGGCGCAGCCCGAGGGGGTGGCCACGCAGGACTGCCCGGTGGGACAGCTGCCGTTACACACGGGTGGCGTGGTGCTCGCGCACGGCAGCTCGCAGACGCAGCCCGAGGGGGTCGCCACGCACGACTGTCCGGTGGGACAGCTGCCGTTGCAGGTCGGCGGCGAGGTGCTCGCGCACGGCAGCTCGCAGACGCAGCCCGACGGGGTCGCGACGCAGGACTGTCCGGTGGGACAGGTGCCGTTACACATCGGCGGCGAGGTACTCGCGCACGGCAGCTCGCAGACGCAGCCCGAAGGGGTCGCCACGCAGGACTGGCCGGTGGGACAGCTGCCGTTACACGTGGGCGGCGAGGTGCTCGCGCACGGCGGCGGCTGACAGACGCAGCCCGTGGGCGTCGCGGCGCAGACCTCTCCGGTGGGGCAGGTGCCGTTACACATGGGGGGCGAGGTGTTCGCGCACGGCAGCTCGCAGACGCAGCCCGCGGGGGTCGCGACGCAGGACTCTCCGGTGGGACAGCTGCCGTTGCACATCGGCGGCGAGGTGCTCGCGCACGGCAGCTCGCAGACGCAGCCCGAGGGGGTGGCCACGCAGGACTGCCCGGTGGGACAGCTGCCGTTACA